>CAYLHG010000010.1:0-59342 GCA_964383495.1 uncultured Gammaproteobacteria bacterium | reverse complement strand
CACCAGCAAATAGCGCATAAGCTGGCTCGTCAAATCCAAGCTTTCTTAAGGTGCCCACTGATTCACCAGGACAAAACACATACTCAGATTCGCGGTAAGTATGATTATTTTTCTTCATGCCGACATAACTACCAGAGAGCATCAGCCCATTGATATAATGTCCAGAACTGTTTTCAACAGATGAGGCAGCTGTAACACAACGATTCAGCTTGAATCTAAAATTGTCTTTTACCTGATTGTTTTCGTTAGTATATTGCCCCATTACCTTGCTTAAATATGTCGCAAATTTTGGTAAAAAAGTTTGTGCATCAAGACATCCACCTGGGCGCCATAAAGCAACTGCATCATTTTTCCAAGCAAGCTCTCCTGATTTTTCTTCTGAATTTAAACGACAGAAATTAGTGAGAGATGGATCTCTTTCCATTACTTCTTTCGGAGATAAGATCGTACAGTTTTTATAACCTAGACCTTCATAATCTTTTATCATCCCTCTCGCTCTCTCTACGGCATTAGGGATGCGTTGAATCAAATCTATTCGATATCCATCATGCAGCATGGGTTTATTATTTGCAGGTTCGCGACAAGGGTTAAAATTTGAAGCAATTAAAATTGCTCTTAATTCAGGATCAGCTGTGTCATAAATATGCTGCCACAATTCCATGCTTTGCTTACCAAACGCCAAGAGGCATTCTGTTCGTTTTTGATGGCCTGCTTCATCTTTGCTGTACATTTCTACAGCACGTATAAATTCAGTAGCAATAGCTGAGCCATTCACGCCATCTACATCATCTACACGAATACCGCCTGGCTCACTGAATAATATTTTTAATTTTTCAACTAATGCAGTGCCCCGAGGAACAACGGACAAAATTTCGTCGGGTGTCAAGCTTGGTGCGATTTTAGCGGCTGTTGTCTGATCAAACCTTTCATTTTTTTCGTAAACTGTGATTCGTATTTTCTCATTGTTGTCTCGAGCTTTGATATAGGAAAAATACGCCTCCATGAGGCCGATCATACCACCACCGATAATGGTTAGCTTCTTTTCTGGATAATGATCTGGCATTACGTATACTCCTCAAATGAAAGACAGCACGAGTATAACACTGCTGTTGTTTTGATGCAATAAAATCAGTATACTAAGAGGTTGAGTTGCTTGAATAAAGGTATCGAAATGAAAGAACACGAAAATGGTCTTCTAGAGTTCGATGATGCAGTACCCCAAGAATATTATTTTCTCAGACATGGTGCGTCCATCCTCATTTATCACCATACAAATAATAAACTGGTGTGCCAATTTAATCCTTTTGATAATACCGTATTTATTTGTGATCCCGCAGGCTATCCCGTCGGAGAACTTTTGGGAACAAAACGTTTTCTCATCGGTGCCGCAAGAAAAAACATCAACGCCTCTGCTGCGCTCCCAATCAATGCCATAACATTTCCAAGAGATTTGAGCTTTCCTTTGGAGCACCCACCTTCCATTCTTCCTAATTTTCTTAAAATAATTCATCACACAGGAAGTTTATTAGCATTGCAAGAGATGCTGATATCTTCAGATTTTACGACAGCGAAAATAGAAGAATACAGCACATCAGGGAACTTATCTTGTCGTTTCTGTGCTATTAACCAGCAACTAAAATCAGGGACCATGACTGCCCATATTTTATTGGCAGACACCACCAATCACAGCAAAATTGTTGGCCTGATGATTGCAGATATTCTCATTGGAGAAAATAACAGTATCGACGTATATTTGCGCGATGAAGTGGTAGCAGAACCTTGCACCATGGGATATTTATTTGAGGCGGCGCGACAAGTGATCAAGAAATATTTGTTGATCATAAAACCTGATTATGAAATTGAACAGGTAAATGCATTTATTCGTGCAGCCGCTGGAAAAGAAAATAATTATATCGCTCTAGGTTGTTCTGCCATTAACCCAGGTATCTATGTTATTCATGGCCCAAGAACGCAGCTTGCGGAACTTCTGGATCGATACGTCAAATCATGTTTGACCTCTCAAGAAGTATCGCCGTTGAGAATGAGTGAATCACCACTCACGGTAAATGAAGTTAGAAAATTTCATTTTTTCAATCCATAATCTCTTTTATCGGATAACTTTGCATATTATTGGTCTATCCGCCGCTTGATAACAAAATCGCCTCTTTCAAGCTCATAAACGAAATTTTATCATCTATATTAATGAGGCGCCCATCAGGATACACAACATACAATCTTTTCAGATTTAAATCATTAGCAGCTGCACGCATAGACGGCGTTACTTTTGGCTTATCACTATATTTAAATTCAAAGCCCAAGCGCTCGCCTTCATGCTCAAAAAACAAATCAAGTTCGGCACCATTACTGGTTCGCCAAAAATAACACTGTTCAGGACGTAATTGGAAAGCCTGGATAATCTGTTCTAATGCAAAACCTTCCCAGATAGCGCCACATTTTACATGGCGTAATAGCTGTATTTCGTTTTCAATACCTATGAGTGTCATTAAAATGCCGGAATCACGAATGTATATTTTGGGTGTTTTAATTTGCCTTTTGCTGATATTCTCATGCCAAGGTTGTAATATTCTTACCATGAATGTGCTTGCCAAAATATCTAAGTAATGGCGTACCGTATGTCCTGATACAGCAAGTGATGTTGCCAAGGCATTTGCATTAAGCATTTGGCCATGCAGATGCGTTAACATCTGCCAAAATCGCTGCAAAGTGGTGGGAGGAATTCTAAATCCTAAGTTTGGAATATCTCGTTCTAAAAAAGTTTGAATAAATGAGGTGCGCCATACATAACTTGTTGCATCATCTACTGCTAAATAAGACCTCGGAAACCCGCCACGCAAAAATAAACGATGTATATCCTCGATCTCATTGGCCAAGAAAGGTGTCAGTTCAACGTACCCGATACGGCCTGCTAGAGATTCGGAGGATTGGCGCAACAAATCCAGAGAGGCGCTCCCTAAAACCAAGTATCGGGCCCCTCCCCGGTCAATTAAAACGCGTAATAAAGGGAATATCTCAGGTAATCTTTGAATTTCATCTAAAATGACCCACCCGGATAACCGCTCCAACGCTCCCCAAGCATTTTCTTTCAAGGCCTGAAGATCAAAAGGGTTCTCTAAATCAAAAAAGTTTGTATTTTGTTGATTTTTAAGGAATAAATTAGAGAGAGTGGTTTTCCCACATTGCCGCGGGCCTAAAAGACCACAGGCAGGATGCGCTTTGAATTGCATTTCTATTTGCTTGAGAAACTGAGGTCTTGGCAACATAATTTAAAACACCATGTATTTACGAGGTATATCTGCATAATTGCATGGTTATTTCAGTTTGTCAAGAGCATCCCCGTACTTCTGCTAGTAGCTGTGGCGAACCCATCGTACGCCTAATTGATCGCGCCTGGAATCTGTCCCACAGCATCCGCCAATAATCTTAAACCCAAAATCATTGCGAAGCGGCAATAAATTTCTGGCAAATTCTTCTGGAGAGTCAGCTTCAGGTGGTTTTCCAGAACCATTGGCTTTGATACCATAGATGCGTTAATCGCGCAGATAAAATCACCATGCTTTAAATCTCTCGCCTAACCTTTAGAAACTTGACGTATAGCGAGCATGCTTGCATCCTCTAGAGGACATCAGTTATACTGGCGTTAGTCAAAAACCTTACAGGGGCTAAGCGATGGCAATAAATGCGACTAACCTGCTTGAACTTAAACAACAACCAAATCAAGAAGTTATTGGAGGCCTAGCGCTGTTTGAGAAGTATGCAATCGAGCTCCGTAATTTGCTTGCGGACTATGCTGGAAGCACCGAGGTTTACAATAAGTATGGAAATAACCTTCATGTAAAGGCCATCCCCTTCCCTATCGCTGCTGATGCAATTGCTGCTTACGATAAAGAAATTGCTTCGGCCAAAAATAACGATAATGCTAAACTTGCTGCTTATCAAAAATTCATTGCCGCTTTAGCCTATGATACTGAGGGTCACTGCAGCATTCTTAGTCCGTCACTGGTGACAGAAACAGGATCCAACGGCCTCGTAACTTTAGGCATGTACGGTGAGTACGAACTCGTTAACGAGCGGATACAGGACCCCTGGGGTGCCGTCTCGCGTGGCAATTTACTTAAATTAACAACGTTTCTGAATGAGTTGCATAAAGCTCTTTTTGTTTATTATCATCATAATGTAGTTAAGGAAGAAAAAGACCCATATTTTAACAACATTAGCGATTGGATGAAAACCAACAAGATTCGTGATCTTGGCCAAGAACAGCAGAATTATGCCGAGGCTAATCATGTACCAAATAATCGTGCTCTCGCAGATTTTATTGGACTTATTGCACTGACAGCGCTTGGCAGCGTTTTAGGGTGGTACGGCGAAGCATGGCTTGGTATTGAAAATACGGATGTGCCTGAGGAAAAGTTAGCGGACAAGAGATTATGTCACGGGTTTTTGGGCGGTTTAGCCGGGTTTATGGTTTTACCCATGGGGTCCCTCTTCAGGCAACTGATTTTCCCCGTGCCGCGAGAAAAGATCTATTTACTCAGCACGCAACCTAGCAACAGCAGCGCTTCTTCTGAGAGCTCTGTCTCCCTTTCTACACAGTAACGATAGCGATAGAGGGGTTCTGATGGCCATAGGATTTTTTGTAACTGATATGGGCGATACGGATCTTGCTTGGGAAACAATACTCAAGCTTCTAGATAACAATCCAGCCCAAGAGGTTATTTTGTATCCAATAAGCTCCAATGCGGAAAAAAGAATACGCGATAAGCATTTGCAGTTAAGTCAACAAGTCTCTCAATTAAAAATCAATACAGTGATTACTGAAGCTGACATTGGAGCACTTGCCAGTAACAGCGATATTAAACAAGCTTATATTGGCGTTCCATCTGCTGCCCAAGATCTTCCATATAAAATCGCATTGAAATTAAATATTCCCTGCATATTTGCATATGAATTTATGTTCAAACCGCAAAACCACACCTTGTTTACTTATCTCCCATTATTACAAGGCAAAAAAAATATTAGCTTTGCGGTTTCTTTAGAATCTGCTGCATCAGAAATAAGATCATATGGTTTTGAAGCTAATGCTATTGGGCATTTAAGTGTTGATCGGGCTTCTATTCCTATATCAGTGGATAAAAGCGCTATTAAAACAAAAATGAACATTAATAGCACGGAAGAGTTGGTTTTTATTTCAGCGACAACGCAGCCCAAAGAAATAGATATGGATTTTTTGGGGGCGTTATTAACAGAGATCTTATCCGGAAAATATCCTAACTTACAATTACGATATGGAATACATCCTGGCATTAAAGACATGCCCGCTTATTTCTCATCATTGAGTTCACTATTAAGCAGTTATCCCGCTGCGGAAAAACAGTTTAAAATTATTTTACCTGCAGCAATCAAAGAAAAATTGCAGGATACTTCGCTCATACCTAAAGCGTTTATATTAGAGTGCGAGGTTAATGGCCCTGATGCAGGTAATGCAGCAGACAGAGTGGCGCAAGCAGTACTTGGTGCACTGCCGACTGAAGCAGCATTAAGGGGAAAACCAGCTTACGCTCATCAAGGGAACACCTACTTGCCGAAAGGATTGTTAGCAACAAGTTTGTCTGATTTGTTAACTCGCAATGCATCCACGCCTCCCACAAAAGGCGAGCTAGCTCTTCCTTCTGATAGCGCTCCTGCTGTCTTGGCAAAAAAAATACAAAGCCATTAGATACGCGGCGTACTGCCAGAAGACATTGAAGGGATTAAATTTAATATTTCTGCCTCATGCTCACCAAATATTTGCTCGCCTTCAATGTGTTTAATCATATCAAGCACTCGAACCACTGCGATTTGTATATTATTTGCAGTTCCTCTTAGAAGAAATTCTGGTTCACTATCTGGGTTATTCCCTTCTGGAAAAGCGATTACTCGGTTAATGCTATCCCTATTAATATCAAATCGTACAAGACATTCAGCAAGCCTCAGTGCTGCTGAGAGGTGGGCACAAATACTGACCTCATATTCTCCATTGCTAATTCTTGAAATGCTCAGCCTATTAATAGTTACATTAGTTCCGTAAAAATGAATCGCTATTTCGTGATTACTATCTCTTCTCACTTCAATAGACGTGGGGCGCAATGCTCGACGTCGATGCTCTTCTAACGTAGCGATGAGTGGTAATAACAATGCCTCTCTTCTAACACTCTCAGAAAGATTGAGAGGAATATTTTTATCAACACATAACTTTCTAATTCTCTCTTCATCGCGAGAGTTGAATGGTTCTCTTGTATAAAAATTTATAAATCGATCATTATTATTTCGATTGTAGAAAGTAGCCATATCATTAATATCAAACAAATATCCCGTTGAAGAAATAAACAAACTATCAAAACTAATTTCTTCTAAGTTCAAATTGGTATTAATAATAGGAAATCGTTCAGCAAGTGTTAGTAAACAATGATATGCTGCTTCGGCAAGAGGAGTATCATCCACTGAAAGCGTGTTTAATTGCTTTCTTAGATTCTCTACAATATTCTGAGTGGCGTCTGTACCTTCATGCTCAAACAATTCACGTAAGGTTTCGGCGAGTTGAGCAATGCCTGGCTCATTATTAAACTCATTAAGCTTCTTTATAGATTCAGGTAATTGAGGCATACTTACATCCTTCCTGCTGTTACAGATATGTTTATATTCTAGCTGAATAAATTAAATCATGCTAGTGGTTGAATGATATTCAATAAGCTATACTTCATAAAACCATGAACAGAATGCAGGATAACCCCATGATTAGACACTTATTAGTAGCAACCGCCCTCCTCCCTTGCGCTGCTTGGGCTATTGATTGTACTAACATGCGCGTCGATTTATATGATGCTTACGCCGTCCCAAGCAAAGATGACCCAGAAGATTTACATGCCTTTATCACGCTTAAAAATAGAGATGAGGTGCCTCATACCTTAACGGACGTCGCAAGCCCCGGAGCTAAAGTAGCTATTATGCAACCCTACGAAGCCAGCACTGGAGACAATCCCATTACATTGGCACCGCTAGACCAGGTTGTCATTAACCCACAACAGGTTTACGGTTTTGAGCCCAATAGCACTTATTTGATATTAAAGGGTTATCGCTATCGTCCTAGTGCTGGCGATACAATTGATTTGATTTTTACATTTGCAGATACCTGCAGTGAAACTATTCATGATGTCATCGTAAAAGATGAACCTTAGGAAGCAACAATGAAAATATATTTCCGTGTTACCTTGGCTGCACCGTTATTATTTTTGGCTCTCACAAGTTTGGCTGAAGATTGCGCCCCCATTTTTCGAAACATGAACCAGAATAAACTTAATTGTGGCTATATCAATAACATTGAATTTTCAAACATGAACGCGCGTCTTGTAAACCGTGGACCAGATATGTTATCTGTATATGGTACCGTGAGAAACAATGATGGAAATGAGCATACGCTCGTCAGCGCATGCTCCTCTATGGCTGGATCAACAGTATTTCATATTTATAGACAACAAGGCGGTACTGGCAATATCACTATGTGGCCAATAGATAAAATTACCATCCCAGTAGGAAGTTATTATACTTGGGAAATGGGCGGGCCGCATATTATGATGCAACGTATTGTAGAAAAACAAATGCCAATATTTGGTACGCAATTTCAAGAAGGGCAAACAGCTTCTATCACATTTGTTTTTTCAGATGGATGTGCGATGACAGTAAATGAGATTCCAATTAGAGATCGCATACAGGAATAAAGGGGGTTATGCAAACAACGCATCTACCTTCGCCGCGCAAATAAAATCGTTTTGAGATAACCCTTTTATGGCATGCGTTGTAAATGTTACTTCGCAATAATCGTAGCCTACTTTTAAATCAGGATGATGTTGCTCCCGGTTTACAATCCATGCAATAGCATTCACAAATTCTAATGTTTGACGAAAACCTTTAAACGAAAACCGACGCACTATGGCAGTATTGTCTGCGGTAATATCCCAACCCGTTGCTAATTCTTCCAAATGCTTTTTCGCTTCTTCAGGAGTTAAAGGCATTATTCCGCCTTCGCAACCCACACATTTCATTTGAGTTAATTTTGTCATGATCTATCCATTTGTTAACAAGAGCGCATATCACCAGTCTCTGGTTTTTCAAGACTGCGCGAAATGTCACCCATCTTCTTTGCTTGCTTTAATAAGCTTAGCAGATCTTGTTCAATCATTTCATATAATGTTTTGAAATCATTAATGACATAATACAACGATTGCATAATATCATACCGGTAAGGTGTTCTTAATGCCGTTAATAAATCAAACGGCACGCGCTGTGGATTTGTGCTTTCTGCCGCATAAATCGTTTCAGATTTAGAAGATAAGATCCCTGCGCCATAAATTTTCATATTGCCGCTGGCTTCTTGAAATAAACCAAATTCGGCGGTGAACCAATATAAACGTGCTAATCGTGCGCGTTCTTTATTCCCCGCTTGCAACCCGATTTTTCCAAAAGCCTCTGTAAATTTCGCAAAGTCAGGATGCACTAACATGGGGCAATGCCCAAATATTTCGTGAAAAATATCAGGCTCTTGAAGGTAATCCAACTCTTCACGAATACGAATAAAGCTTGCTGCAGGAAAACGCTTGGTTGATAACAGCGTGAAAAATTCTTCGAATGAAATTAATGCTTCTACAGGTACAACAGACCACCCAGTATATTTTCCTAACACTTTAGACACTTCAGTACATTGCGGAACGTGATCAGGGCTAAGCTTTAATGCTTCTAACCCATCTAAATATGCTTGCGAAGCGCGAGAAGAGACAATTGGTACCTGCCGCTCATAAAGCGTATTCCATACCGCATTTTCCTCTTCCGTGTAAAGAATTAATCCATCACTGTTGGGCTTTTTAGCAACATAAATGTGTCTTTCCATTACCATTATCCTGGGTGTGTTTGGTTGCGCTTTACTGTTGCCGCTTGTAATAAGCTGTTATCTCTCGCTTGCTTGTGGCAATCCTCTTGCTTGCTGCGATAGTAATGGTCTACTAAGTTCCAGACAATAGAAACAACTGCAAATGCAACTGCAAATGGAATAATTTCCATGCGGCTGAACGGTTCGAGGGTTGGCTCGCCATCTTCCATGCGAAAATTACCTATACCACCATTGAATAATACACGTGATAACAGGATACCACCCGAACCCACAAGACGACCATATACAATGTACGCCAAATCCCAGCGATTTTCTTTTTTGCCCCAGTAGGAGAAGAAGTTGCTTATGCTCGTTGCTTCAACATATTGAGCAGCATCCCGCTTTTCACCTACAGTAAACGTCTTATGCTTTTGCGTCTTCGCATCTTGCTCTCTCAAGGATAACCATGAGTGATAGGCAGCAGCAACTAATGTTAATCCAAAGACAATAGGCACCATCACTGCATTAGGATCTAAGTGGTTGGGATGTTCTTCCAAATCAGGCGCTAATCCAGTTTCTTCTAGTGCGATACTAATTCCCACCAGCACAGGCCAGATAAAAATGTTAGTCAATAAGAAATTGCCTAAGAAGTATGATCCAAAAGAGAAGACATATGTCTTAGTGATGTTGGCATCAAAATTGTATGCTTCTTTTTTCTTAGCTTTTAAGTCAGTTTTTTCAGGAGAAACCTTCGCAGCTATGGTCTTGTCTGACGGTTGACTCTCTAATTCCAGCAAATACCATCCGCGCAAATGTTCTCTTTGTCTTTTAGACGTAGCCAAATCCTCTTCTTTGACCTGCTCTTTAAGCTTTTTGCGCTCTTGGTTTTGATAGTGCAAAATTACTGCAGCCGCTAAAAAGGCACCTAACAGTTCAAGCGTGATCAAGACATCACCAAAATATCCATCTACATCGAAATAACTTGGCGAGTCATGCTGATCATCCCCTTTATCAGGGTTTTTAGCTGGAGTGCCGTAGCCATCGACTGTTTGATACAAAAGAATGGTGCCGATAATCCACACAATCCAGTGTATATACCCCACTTGCGTGATAAATTCATAACCCTGTTTCCAGGATTTTTGAAATGCGGTGTCGGAAAGTTGCTCATTCGAGGTACCCAGATTCTCATTGTTAGCATTAAGTTGCTCGAGAACATTTTCTTTGTTTTTTTCATCGCGGTCGATAAATTCCTTAATATTATTAACGCGACGCTGTTCATCCTCATCGGCCTCTAATAAATAAGCTTCGATTATCTGTTTTGTTCTGAGCATCGATTTAAACTCAGAGGAATTCTGATCTTCGTTACGACTGAGGGTTATATTACCAGGGGAACTGTTCGACTGAGGAAATAATATCCCCCGGAGACTTCCATACTCGTCACGTTCCGTATGTGCATAAAACTCTAATAAAAACTCTTCGGTTAGCTCTGCTCGTAATGTACGTAACGTTCTGTGCTTGTGGTAAAAATACCCTCCAAGCAAAATAAACGCTATTGTAGCAGCAGCGCCTATCACGCCCAATGAGCCCGTGACCGAGTCGTTCTCATACAAGTTAGGTAAATGCTTCCTAAAAAAGAAATTAAACCATGCGCGCAAGGCTGTTGCTGAAAAAGTATCAGCACCATCCCAAAAATGAATAACATTGTTTGCCCAAGTATCTTGGTGATGGTAGTTAAAAGCCTTGAAGGCTGCTAGTTGATCAATTTGGTTTGAATTTGCTGCCATCTTGCCACCTTAGCGTCAGGGATACCGTGCTGGTCTCCTTTCTGCGCTCCTTATATAAATATATACCACGGCACCCTATGTAAGGTCAACAGCTTTATTTGGTTTTCTTCCCTGCCCTACCCAGCCGAAAGTGTAGGAGGCTCGCCGTTAACTTACTGATTTATAAGGGGATTAATATTCTCCCTTACCTTTAAATGAGATGGGCCACAGCCGCTTTCTCATCCAGGAGCTCTTGGTGGACAGCATTGATGCGCGCCCGGCCAAAAGCGTTAATAGAGAGGTCAGAAACAACCGTGACCTCTCCCCGCGTACATGTACACGGGTACCCAAAGACAACTCCTTCAGGAACATCGTAGCTACCGTCGCTGTAAACCCCCATGCTGACCCAAGTTCCAGGCGCAGTGCCTAAAGCCCAGTCCCGCATGTGGTCAATAGCGGCGTTAGCAGCGCTAGCAGCGCTGGAAGCTCCTCGAGCCTCAATCACTGCCGCACCACGCTTTTGGACGGTGGGAATGAAGACTGTTTCAACCCAAGCTTGGTCTACAAGCTCAGACACAGGTTTCCCCGCTGCAGTTGCATGAAACAGATCAGGGTATTGGAGAGCCGAATGGTTCCCCCAAATAATAGGATTCTTAACCTCAGAAACAGGTACGTTTGTTTTTTGAGCAATCTGGCCCAAGGCGCGATTATGATCCAGGCGCATCATGGCATGAATTTGACGAGGGTTTAAATCCGGCGCATTTTTAATCGCAATGAGTGCATTGGTATTAGCAGGGTTGCCCACCACCAATACTTTTACATCACGCGAAGCATAATCATTTAATGCTTTACCCTGCACACTGAAAATAGCGGCGTTCGCTGCCATTAAATCGGAACGCTCCATGCCTTTAGTACGAGGACGTGCGCCTACGAGCAACCCGTAATCAGCATCTTTAAATGCAAGAGCAGGATCATCAGTAGCTACAATGCCTGCCAATAAGGGAAAGGCACAATCCACTAATTCCATCACTACACCATTCAGTGCAGACATAGATTGTGGAAGTTCGAGCAGTTGAAGAATAACGGGTTGATCCTTGCCCAACATATCGCCATTGGCAATACGAAACAGCAAGCTATAACTGATTTGCCCAGCGGCACCAGTTACCACAACACGCACTGCTTTCTTCATGATCATCCCCTTACGTATGCAAGAAACCAACGAGCATAGCATAAGGGGGCTTAAAATGGAACGGTTATTCTTTAATTAAATGGTCAATGCTGTCGCCCACATTTTCTAACCCTTTTTGAACATCGTTTAGTGGATTATCAACACCGCCTTGAGTAACCATCTTATCGAAATTTTTAACTGTTACGCCACCCACTGCGTGCATCACATCACCGGTTAATACCATCATGATTTGTTGCATAATAATCGGCAAATTACCTGGTTTTTCATCTTTGCCTAAATTTTGCAAGTGAATATCTGGCAATGCTACATGGTAACTTTGCCCGGCAATCATCGGCGCGGAAACCGTAATCGTTCCGTTTTTAACATACAAATCATTAATAATGATTTGTTTTTTATCAATCGCATTCTCAGCATCCTGCATGCTTGAACCCGACAATTTTGCTAAATGCTTGTTAATGTGTGCACGTATCACCTCAAAGTTATTTTTGTTGCCTGCTAATTCGTAATTAATACGAGGGCTTTCAATGGAAACTTCTTGCACAATCACTTTGTCTGTGGTTAACGAATTTTTATCTACTTTAAGAGAAATTTTTTCTACCGCAAACGCATTCTCGGCTTTGAAACCTGCGGGGTTACCTAATGAAAAAGAAGATAATGAGCCTTCGCCATTGGTAGGAGAAACATCTGCAACACCCACCTTCACTGGAACACCAGCCACGTCGGAACCATAGCGCTCAATTGCTACCTTGATGATATTATTCATTTGAAAAAATACAATAATCACAGCAATGGCCGCTAATACCACAAGGGTGGATAAAATCATTAAGAATTTTTTCATGAGCTGGTCTCCGGTTAGCTTTCTTAAGTGTAGACTTAGTCTTGAAAATTTCAATATGTTCTGTAAATCCTAAATATGTTATATTGTGCCCATGAAAGTAGTTCGCTGTTTAATGTCTATTTGTTTGGTGGGAGTGTTGCTGGCTTGCGCAACCTCTCCTACGGGCCGTCACCAAATGAAAATTATCCCAGAAAAACAAATGGATAACATGGGGGCCGAAAGCTTTAAAGCTTTAAAAAAAGAAAGCAAAATAGACACCAATCCTAAAAATCAAGCGTTTGTTCAGTGTGTAACCGATGCCCTTCTCCCTGAACTTCCTCCTGCTTATCAAACCAAAAAGTGGGAAGTCGCTGTGTTTGTAGATAAATCTCCCAATGCTTTTGCGTTACCAGGCGGAAAAATTGGTGTTAATACAGGGATGATTGCCTTAGTGAGCAGTCAAGACGAATTGGCTGTTGTGTTGGCTCACGAATTAGCTCACGTGGTTGCCGGGCATGGGAATGAACGTGTTTCTACACAAATGGCTACAGAATTAGGGATTAATTTAATTGCTGCTTCGGCTGGGGCGAATGTTAACCCAAGCAGGATGGCTGCTTTACTAGGTGCAGGCGCGCAACTGGGTATCCTCCTCCCCTTCTCGCGCACTCAAGAATCTGAGGCTGATCATATAGGGTTAATCTATATGGCTAAAGCAGGGTTTGATCCACATGCCAGCATTACGTTGTGGAGAAAGATGGATGCCCAAGATAAAGGGGAAAAAAAGCCTGAATTTTTACAAACTCACCCTAGTAGTAAAAACAGAATTCAACAGTTTGAAACATGGATGCCAGCTGCTGAAGCGGATTATAAGACAGCTAAGGGTAAACCAGCTTGCCGGTAATAGTAGGAAAAAAAGAGGTGCGGCTGGCACACACGGGCGCATGCTTTTCCCGGGCTTACCCCGGGGTTATGCGCCCCTATGAAAAGTGTGCGTTCAGTTAAAGTTACTTGCTTTGCGTTGTTGCAGAAGATGAGCTGGATGTTGCGGCTTTATCCTGCATTTCCTTCTTCATCTGCATTTTTTTGCTTTTGCGCTTTTCCATACGCTCATTGCGCATCGCTTCCCATTTTTTGTACTGCTCGTCGGTCAACACACCTTTGAACTTCTCACGGGTTTCCTTATCCATCTTTTGACGGAATGCTTCCGCTTCTTGATGCATATCAACCATGATATCTTTCACTTCAGCTGTTTGTTTATCTGTTAAGTTCAACTCTTTCTTCATATGAGCTGCCATCTTATCAGCATCAAACCCTTTTTCATGATGCATTGCTACAGCGACGCTCATGCCTGAAACAAGTAAACCAGCTGCCAAAGCAACGCTCATCATCGTATTACGAATTGACATAAACCCCTCCTTGTAGAGATAAAAAAACATATAATAAAAGCATACTCCTTTTTTTTTAAAATACTACTGGCAAAACAAGCTAAAATGGTAGAAAGTACCAAATATATTTAAGGGGAAACGATGGAAGCGCATAAACAACATATTTTGGTTGTAGATGACGACGATAAGTTGCGGCGTCTGCTCGAGCGTTTTCTAAAAGATAATGGCTATGAAGTCACAACAGCTCTTGATGGCTCACACATGGACAAACGACTTGAACGAGAGCATGTGGATTTAATTGTGCTTGATCGCATGCTTCCAGGTGAAGATGGCTTAAGTATTTGCAAGCGCCTGAAAGAAAGCCTCTCTTCTCCCGCTATTTTAATGCTAACGGCTCATTCTGAAGAAGAAGAGCGTATTTATGGGTTAGAATCAGGTGCTGATGACTACTTACCTAAACCTTTTAATCCTAGAGAATTATTAGCAAGAATACGCGCCATTCTTCGCAGAACCCCTACGCACATTCCCGGCGCGCCTTCTGATAAAATGATTACCTTTCAAAACATGGAAGTTGATTTAGGGCGGCGCACGCTAATGCATGATGGAGAAGAGCTTGAGCTGACAAGTGGGGAGTTTGCATTGTTAAAAGCTTTGGTAACGCGTCCCTACCAAACCCTTTCACGCGAGCAACTGATGCACTTAGCGCGCGGCAAAGATTTTGACCCCAATGATAGAACGATTGACACGCAAGTCTCTCGTTTGAGAAAATTAATTGAAGCTGATCCTGCGCACCCGAAACATATTCAAACAGTTTGGGGTAAAGGATATGTGTTTATTCCTGATGGAGAAAAGTAGTGCTAAGTAGTATCCTGCCACAAAAAATCTCTTCGAGAATCATTGCGCTTATTTTATTTATCCTGATCGCCAATGCTGCGTTAACAGGCATTTTTTCAATACAGTACTACAAAAAATTCGAGCAACAACAAACTTTCCGTGCGTTACATGCTATTGCAGATTATGTTGCAACTAACGGATCTGCTGATAATATTGATAAAGTACTTGAAGCTTACCAAATTAAAAAAACATCTCATCCTCCGCTTATCTTATTGCCATCAAAAAATCATTTACTTCAAGCAATATCGTCGAATTTTAATCGATCACACGTCTCAAAAATATTGCTATACGAACATAAGGATACTCCAAAAATTTTATATATTTTATATACAAATCATCCTCAGGCCACACCTGTTTACCTTACAATTCCACAGCAGCCTATCGAAAAATACTCTGGAGGCATTACTTATGCAGAGGAATTTATTATTTTATTTTTAATTTTTTTTGGAAGCTACTTTACAGCAAAAACAATCAATGATCCTTTGCAAAAAATCATGAATAGTTTAAAAGAGTTTGGTTTTTTAAATAAAAGCGCTTCTCCTATTCCTGAGGAAGGTCCAACAGAAATTAAACAACTTGCAAAAAGTGTAAATCAAATGATTGCTAACCATCATGCGCTCGCTAAGGAACGTGAATTAATGTTGGCAGGTATTTCTCATGATCTCAGAACACCGCTCACGCGCTTGCAATTATTAGCAGAGTTATCGACCGCTGCACCTGAAACGATTGATGCGATGAAAGAAGAAATTGACCAAATCACTAAAATGCAACAGCAGTTTATTGATTATGTATCTGCCTCCACACAAGAAAAAACTGATTGGGTTCATTTAAATGAGTTTTGCCAAGACTTATCGAATAAATACCATCTTTCAGGCCAACATATTGACATTAAAAATAAAGATTCAAAAGATATTATATTGGAAACACAGCCTATTGGCTTATATCGAATCTTAATGAATGGAATTAATAATGCTATTAAATATGGTAAGCCACCTTTTATCATTGAATTGGAACAACATGAGCAGAAAGCAGTTATTAAAATTATTGACCATGGACCAGGCGTGCCTGAATACACCTTAACAGAAATTTTTAAACCGCTCTATCGGGGCGATAGTGCGCGTCAAAACGCAGACGGCAGTGGATTAGGACTTGCTATTATTTCACGCATTGTAACGCGTTTAAATGGTAAAATTTCTGCTTATAATATTGCGCCTTGCGGTTTTTGCTTAGAAATCAGCTTACCACTTACATAGAACTACTTTGATTACAATTTGCTGATCCTGAGGGGCCATTAGGTGGAGCAAATGCCCCATCCCCTTGAATAAATACTGTGCCTTGAGTGCTTTGAGGTGCTGTCGCTGCACCTTCCTGTCGTAATGCTCTAAATCCACCCGGCCTAAACCCTGCTTGCAAGACTGCCGGCATTGTTTTTAAAGGCTGTATTTGTTTGTTGATACCTACGGAAGCTCCAGGATGGCTATGATCCAATGTTAATGAAGAGCCATCTGTTACTTGTACAACTATTACTCCACTTTCTAAAAAAGTTTCTAAATTGCCCTCAGAAGTAAATCCTGCAGTATATTCCGTGCCACGAATTGTTAATGTTGTCATACGTGCCTTAACTTCATAATTATCAGGATTACGTTTACCTAACAATCCAGTAATCGTTCTAAAACCCCCTTCAATTAGCTCTGCTGCAAAAGAATCTTTATCAGGCTGGTCAGATTTAAAATGATATGCGCTCACTTTATAATTAGAATTTTCTTTGAGCTCGACCAATGTCCCATCTGAAAAGCGTAGCGTAACATGTGAATTTCCTTCTGTTTTAATAGTATCTTCCGCATAAAAACTATCGCCTCGTTGCAAGGCACGAATAATTTCTTTTGAATTGACGGCAGAAACTTTGCCTATCGCAGATAAAATTGCTCCTGAGGACTGTAAAGCCTCTGCATAGGTGAGCATAGGTTGCAAAACCAAACACAAACCTACCAAAAAAGCAAACCAAATTCGATAATAAGGTTTCATATTTATCCACTCCGTTTTAAAAGAAATAACTTTTCAAATTGTAATACAGAAATGGGCTTACTAAACATATAACCCTGCCCCTCATCGCATCCTGTTTCTAATAAGAAATCAGCCTGTATTTTGTTTTCAATACCTTCTGCAATAGTAATCAATTTTAAGCTTTTTGCTAAGGCAATAATGCAGCGAACAATATCTTTTGCCTCATCACTTAACAATAATTCCTTTACAAAAGATTGATCTATTTTTAGCTTGTGAATAGGCAGTCTTCTTAAATAGCTTAAAGAAGAATATCCTGTGCCAAAATCATCAATAGCTATCACAAACCCCATGTCTGCCAATTTCTTGAATTTATGAACGCTGTCATCCATATCTTTCATCATGACATTTTCCGTAATTTCAAGTTCTATGCGGTCAGGTGTAAGGCAAGAGCTATTAACTATTTCTTTCATTGTTTCAATAAAATTTTTCTGTCTAAATTGTAATGCAGATAAATTAACGGCAATCCTCGGCAGAGAAGCTATATTAGCTTCCTCCCACATCTGCACTTGCGCGCAAGTCATTTTCAAAATCCAGTTTCCAAGAGGAACAATTAATCCGCTTTGTTCTACAATCGGAATAAATGATGAAGGAGGAATCATGCCCTGTTCAGGATGGGGCCATCGAATTAATGCTTCTGCGCCAATAAGCTTTTGATTTCTTAATGAAAATTGAGGTTGATAATATATTTCAAATTGATCTTCTTGCATTGCATTTCTAAAATCTTTAATTAATTTCCTGCGCGTTTCAACGGCCTCGTTCAGTGCTGGATCATAAAAAGAAAATGAATTAAGCTCTTCCAGTTTTGCGGCATCTAATGCTAATCCTGCATTCTTCATTAATAACACTTCTGTTTTACCATCTTCCGGGTAACGTGAAATACCTATATAACCGTGTATATAAACGTCTTCATTTTTCACGGGAATGGATGATAGCATCATATTTAATATTTTTTTAGCAACATGCGGGGCTTCCTCTATATCTTGAATGCTTGAAGTCAACACCATAAATTGGTTTGTTCCTACACGAGCTATCAAAGCATCATTAGGTGCTAACTTAGACAACCTGCCAGAAAATTCATTTAAAAATGAATCTGAAAACTCTATTCCCATGGCATCAGCTATTTCTTTATATTCAGTGATTTCTATTTGATAAAGCACGTGGGTTTTATGAGGAAATTTTTCTAATCTTTCTTTTAGCTTTTCTGATAAAAAATGCTGATTAGGTAAACCCGTGACAACGTCATAATTTTTGAGTTTTAAAACTTCATGACGGTGCTTTCTACCGTCGGATAATGTTTTGATGTTACTGCTGCGTAAATAATAAGAATTATTTATGGCGCAGTTTAATTTAATTCTAGCAACTAATGGGATTTCAATGTGTTCTTCTTGTGGTAAATCATTTAAATCGATGCTCGCAGCTACAACAGCTACAATTGCACGCACATCTGCCGAGCGAAACTGATTATCAATAATCGCCAAATCCCCTATGATATCATTGGGTCCCAAATTGGCAATAACATGCTCCAGCCTTTCGCCATTATTTTTCTCATATTTTAAGACCTCTGCTTTTCCTTTAATAAGAATAAATACTTTTAAAGACTTATCCCCCTCTCGCACTAAAAATTGTTTTTCTTTAAATTCCTCTATCTTCAAAAGATTTTGAATTTCCTTTTTTTGTTTTGGTGTTAAATTCTCAAAAATAGAACAATTATTTAAAACAAAATCTTTTGTTTTATGATGCTCTATTAAATTCATTAGTAACCTCCAGAGGAAGTATCTAATGCTAAATTAAATCCTGAAACTCTTAACACTTTTGTTTCAAAAGTACCATCTTCAAAGAGTGTGCATAAACGATATCCTGGCATTAAGGCTTCTACACCAAATTTTTTGCTATTCCTTGAAAATTGAAAACAGGTGGAAGGTGTGGTGAGCACTGGAATATTTTCATGCTGCGTTTCAAATTCTTGATGCACATGCCCACAAACAATGCTTTTGACATGATGATAAGGTTTTAGAACCTTCCAAAATTCATCTGCATTGGAAAGCATCCATTTGTCAAGCCATTCAGAACCTACTTTGATGGGAGGATGATGCATAAAAATCAATGCATGATGTTCTGGATGCCTTCCCAAAGACATATCTAAAAAATCCAGTTGCTCTTCGGTTAAAAACCCTTCTACTGCATGAGGTTTTTGTGTGTTCAATAAAATAATATTCCAATGATCAGTAATAATCTCTCTATTTTCTTGTAAATGATTTGCTTTAAATACTTCCAGCATGTACCCTTCATCATCATGATTACCAGGAATACCATATTTGGGGCAATTAAAAATAGCCAGCGACTCTATTAAATTCTCATATGCACCCACTGTTTCATCTTGGGCTAAGTCTCCAGTTAATAACATAAAATCAGGGTTGGGATATTTTTCTTTAATATCCTTCACTACAGCCCGGAAGCTTGACAGCGTGTTTACCCCAAGCAGCTTAGCTTGAGGGTCCTCAAACAAATGCATGTCAGTTATTTGAATAAATTCTATTGTCTTTAACACGGGTATCTCGCTCTTGCGCAAGCAAAATGAAGTTGTACTCTCAAATTGTAGCTCAGACTCTCAATTTTGGTATACACTCTTACAAGTAGCCTTTTTGATTTGCGAGGCAATAAATTGTTTTTTAACAGAATCCTACAGAAGTGGCAGCCCATGCTGTTTGGCCTGCTTATCACACTTTTAGTGCTTTGGTTTGATAGAACAAGCCATCCAGGCGCAAGCTTAATTCGAGAACGTCTTAATAACTTATTTTATGATATGCACATGCGGATTAATATTGTCCAGAATGTGCCGTTGCAAGAAAGTAATGTTTTAATTGTAGATATTAATGATGATAGCCTGCATAAAATTGGGCGCTGGCCCTGGCCTCGTGATACCGTATCGGAGCTTATTGAGGCTATCAGAAAACAAGGCGCTGCTGTGATAGCACTTGATATTATTTTTCCTGAGCCTGAAAAAAATGTCATTGATTTTGTGATTGACCAACCTCCTGCTCATACTTTAAGTTCACAAACCCTGAATCAATTAGATTCTATTAAAAGTTATTATGATCACGACGCAATATTAAAGAAAATGATCAGCATGCCAGATGTGGTGATGGGATACATTTTAACGCCAGAGCGCACACAAACCCTGGGAATACTTCCCCCTCCGTTAGAAAGCTTATCTCCCGAACAAGCAAAACATGTATTTATCAGAGAGATGCAAGGGTATATTGGCAATACACCTGCGCTGGCAACCGATAATGCCGGGTATGTCACGACATTAACAGATAACGATGGGGTTATTCGACATTATCCTATTTTACTCGAGTATAAAGATAGTATTTATCCTTCTCTTGCATTAAGTGCTGTAAAGCAATATTTGCTTATTAAGCAAATAAAACTAAATTGGGCGAAATTGGGCGATTATTTTTCATTAGAAAATATTGAATTAGGCCCAACTCGAGTTCCTACAGATGGCAGCGGACAAGTGTTAATCCCTTATAAAAATTTTGAAACAAAATATACTTACATCCCCGCAGAAGATGTATTGTCGCAAACAAACGATCCCAACCTAGTAAAAGGAAAAATTGTATTCATAGGAACCTCTGCCACAGGCCTTGGCGATTTGCATACCACACCGTTTGAAACTTCTTTTCCAGGTGTAGAAATTCATGCCATTGTAGCAAACACTTTGCTGTCCGAAAATTTTCCTTACAAGCCTGATTGGGCTGATGGTGCACAAACTGTGTTGATCCTTACAATAGGAGTTGTCTTCTCTATGTTGTTGCCCTTGTTGCCAGTATGGATGATGCTACTTGTTCCACTATCAAGTATTACCGGTCTTTTATATTTTGATGACTGGTTATGGGATATATTGCATATTTATCTTCCTTTTTTCACTGCTATCTTAAACGTTGTTTTGATTACTTTTATATCATTAATGTATGGATTTATTTTTGAGACACGTAAACGTTCACAGCTCAAGCATATGTTTGGACAATATATTCCACCCGAGCAAGTTGAAAAAATGTCTGAATCTACAAAAAACTATGGGTTTGAAGGCGAAAGCCGAGAAATGAGTGTGCTTTTCGCAGATATTCGTAATTTTACCGCTATCAGCGAGCACATGGACCCTACAGTTCTCAAAAAGTTTTTGAATGATTATTTCACGCCAATGACCAAGACTATTTTCGAACACGGCGGCACTATTGATAAATATGTAGGCGATATGATCATGGCATTTTGGGGAGCACCACTTGAAAACCATCATCATGCATTAGATGCTGTCAAAACAGGTTTTGAAATGTTGAAAATTTCAAATACTTTGAAAGAAAATTTTGCATCATTGGGTGTGAATGATTTGCATATTGGCATTGGCATTAACAGTGGAAAAATGAATGTTGGTGACATGGGATCTGAATACCGTCGCTCTTACACGGTATTGGGGGATGCTGTTAATTTGTCTTCACGCCTTGAAAGCGCTACTAAATATTATGGAAATTATTTTATCATTAGCGAAAACACATTGAAACAATGCGATGGGAAGGTAATTTGCCGCCATTTAGACCGCGTCAAGGTTAAAGGAAAACAAGACGCCATCAATATTTATGAGCCTGTTTGTTTACAAGAAGACATTACTCCAGAAATTAAAGCGGAACTCGGAATGCTCACGCAGGCCCAACATGCTTATTTTGCCGCAAAATGGGACGAAGCCTTGGCAGCATTTGAAGCACTGCATGAGCGGTACCCAGGCCGCAAGGTGTACCCTCTGTACCTTAAGCGGGTTGCTGAGTTAAAAACTCAAGGAGTAGACGCCTCCTGGGATGGGTGTTTCACTAGAGAAGAAAAGTAATTATGGTAGAATAGGCCTGGAATTGAGGTGCCCCCATGTCGTCTACCACTTTTACAGCCCCTTTAGCCAGTCTAGCGCTGAAATTAAGCCGTATCCTAGCAGAAGCGCAAGGCCCTATCCTCGTGATTTGTGAAGAAGCCCTCAGCTTGGGACGGCTTCAAGAAGAATGCCAATTTTATTTAGGAGAAGCGTTCCAAATCCTGCTTTTTCCAGATTGGGAAACCCTGCCTTATGACCATTTTTCCCCCCATGAAGATATCATTTCTGCTCGCCTGCGGGTGATGGCAACGCTACCTCGCATGAAGCAAGGGGTTATTTTCACTACAGCCAGCACATTGATGCATCGCTTACCGCCTGTAGATTTTATCACTGCGCATACTCATGTTTTTCGCAAAGGTGATACATTCGAGCCGCATGTTTTTCGAGAGCGTTTACAAACAGCAGGATATCATGCCGTTTCACAAGTATTTCAACATGGTGAATATGCTATCCGAGGTTCTCTTATTGATTTATTTCCAATGGGGTCTCAGCGCCCTATTCGTATTGATTTATTTGATGATGAGATAGATTCGTTACGATTTTTTGATCCCGAAACGCAACGCTCAGAATCTACTGTTGATGCCTTTGAACTTCTACCTGCACATGAATTTTTATTAACAGACGAATCTGTTACTCAATTTCGCACTGCTTGGCGCGCTAAATTTTCCGGCGACCCAATGTTAAGCCGCATTTATCAAAATATTTCTAAAAATATTGCTCCCGCAGGTATTGAGTATTACCTGCCTCTCTTTTTTGAAAAAACAACCTCTTTGGTTGATTTTTTACCTACAAAAAGTCAAATCATTAAAATCAATGACATTGCAAAACATTGCGATGACTATTCCAGAGAAGCTGAAAAAAGATATGAACAGTATTCACATGATGTTACCTTTCCCATCTTGAGGCCGAGCGACATCATCTTGAGCACGTCTGAGCTATTAGAAATAGTCAATAAAAAAAATCCATTGCATTTGAAATCGGGCGAAGATATTTTCGAGTTTCTGGAAACACTCCCTAATCTGCAAATACAGCATCAAAAACAAGACCCATTTTTTAGTTTATCTCAATTTCTAAAATCCTCAGTCCATTACAAAATTCTATTTTCTGCAGAATCAAATGGAAGGCGTGAAATTTTAGCTGAAACCTTCCGATCACTGCCGCTCGACACTATTGAAATAAACAGCTGGAGTGCATTTCTTGATTCCCCTCAAGGATTCTACCTATGCACATCACCTATTGAAAAAGGTTTTATAGACAAAGAAAATCATTGGATAGTGATTACAGAACAAGATTTGCTTGGAGAACATGTCGCTCAACGACGAACTAAAACCAGTAAAACCTCTTCAGAATGGGTCATTAAAAATTTAGTAGAGCTTAAAATAGGAGACGCAGTTGTTCATGAAACGCATGGTATTGGGAGATATCTTGGTCTAAAAACCTTGATCATCGATAATGTTCCCGGAGAGTTTCTACAACTTGCTTACGCAAATGACGATAAAATTTATGTTCCTATTCAAAAAATAGGATTAATCAGTCGCTACAGTGGGTTAGACAGTGATAACGCACCGCTAACACGTTTAGGCACTAAACAATGGGAAACATCAAAACGTAAAGCGTTAGAAAAAATAAGAGACACCGCCGCAGAATTACTTAACATTTACGCCACAAGGCAAGCAAAAATAGGGTTTTCGCATAAGCCGATCGATGAGTCCTATACACTTTTTGCCAATAGTTTTCCTTTCGAGGAAACTCCCGATCAGGCTCGCGCCATTCAAGAAGCCATACAAGACATGCTCTCCCCTCGCCCTATGGATAGGCTTGTATGCGGGGATGTTGGATTTGGGAAAACAGAAGTAGCCATGCGAGCAGCATTTATTGCCGTGAATAGTAATACACAAGTCGCTATTTTAGTGCCAACAACCTTGCTTGCTGAGCAACACTATGAATCTTTTAAAGATAGATTTGCAGGCTTCCCTTTCTCCATTCATGCTCTATCGCGTTTTTCAAATGAAAAAGAAAAGCTCAATACCTTATCTTTAATGAAAGAAGGAAAAGCAGATATTGTCATTGGAACACATGCATTACTCAATCACTTATCTGATTTCAAGAATCTTGGACTTATTATTGTTGACGAAGAGCATCGATTTGGCGTTCGTCAAAAAGAAAAAATGAAATCTATTCGAACCACCATTGACGTGCTGACCTTAACAGCAACACCGATTCCACGCACATTAAATATGGCGATGAATGCTGTTAGGGATTTATCTGTGATTGCTTCGCCTCCCAAAAAACGATTATCCATTAAGACATTTGTTCAAGAATTTAATGATCAAGTTATTAAAGAAGCCATTTTAAGAGAAATTATGCGCGGAGGCCAAGTATATTATCTTCATAATAAGGTAGACACTATTGAAAAAGCCGCACAAATGCTAAGCAGCTGGGTTCCTGAAGCTAAAATCCATATTGCTCATGGACAAATGCGAGAACGTGATCTCGAAAAAACAATGTCTGATTTTCATCATCAGCGTTTTAATGTATTAGTGTGCACCACCATTATTGAAACAGGCATTGACGTTCCAACAGCAAACACTATTATTATTGATCGGGCTGACATGTTTGGATTGGCGCAACTGCACCAATTGCGGGGACGCGTTGGGCGTTCACATCATCAAGCTTATGCTTATTTATTTACTCCTATCGAAAAAGAAATTGGTAGCGATGCTGAAAAAAGACTTGCAGCTATTGAGTCACTAGAAGATTTGGGTGCTGGATTTATGCTTGCCACGCATGATCTAGAAATTCGTGGCGCTGGTGAAATACTTGGTGAAGAACAAAGTGGGCACATGGAGAATATTGGTTTTTCTTTGTACACAGATCTACTTGACCGCGCCGTTCAGTCTATCAAGGCAGGCAAAGAAATTGATGCGGAAACAATGAACAAAGAAGAAGTTGAAATTAACTTAAGGATTCCCGCGTTAATTCCAGAAAACTATATATATGACGTTCATACCAGATTAACATTTTACAAACGAATGGCATCCTGTCAGCATCAGGAATCATTAGATGAATTGCAAGTTGAAATGATTGATCGATTTGGTTTGATTCCTCCTCCATTAAAAAATTTATTTACCATTACTAAAATGAGACTGCTTGCAAAACAATTAGGTATTCAAAAAATTGAAATGGGCGATGCGGGTGGTTACCTTGAATTTACTGACGCCCCCAATATCAATACAACTTATTTGTTATCTTTAATTCAAACCAAATCAAGGCAATATCGACTAAAAGGTCAAAAAGCATTGCATTTAACATTTGGAGTGCCAGACGCAGAGCGGTTGACCTTGGCTCAAGGATTATTGTACGATCTAAAGTTGCCAGCACCTTAAAAATATCCTATACTGCTTTTTATGGAAATGACTTTAACCACACCAGCACTTGTTTTTCCGGCAATTACGTTGCTGTTGCTGGCGTATACCAATCGTTTTTTAGCAACAGCCAACCTGGTTCGTACATTGCATGCGAATTATCAAAAAGAAAAAAATAAAAACCTAGAAGGGCAAATTCAAAATTTACGGGTTCGATTGGTTCTGATAAAGTATACGCAAGCGTTTGGCATTGCAAGTTTATTGCTCTCTGTTGTGTCAATTTTCTTCTTATTTGCTTCACTAGTGCCGCTCGGTGTGGCTGCGTTCGTGTGTTCATTATTATTAATGATCGCATCGCTCGTGGTCTCATTGTATGAAACGCATATTTCAATCGATGCATTGAAATTACAACTGTCTGATATGGAATAAGCCCCCTAAATCAGCTCATAAATTCCTGGCGCATTTCGCCAATAATGTTCGCAATCCATTCCATATCCAAATAAATAAGCGGGCGGCGCTTTTAAAGCAGCGTAGTCGGCTTTTAATACACCATCAGGTGATTTTTTAACATCTTTATCCACTAACACCGCTGTTTTAACAGAAGCAGCTTCGTGAGCTTCACAGTATTTAATGATTTCTGCCAGCGTTACGCCTTCATCTAGGATATCATCCAAAATTAAAACATGACGATTTTTGATCACTGTTGTAGGTTGAGCCAACCAATGAATAGCATCTGCCCCTTTAAATTGGCCACGATAACGTGTGGCATGAAGATAATCTAATTCTAATGGAATATTTAATTTTGGTAAGATTTGGCCTGCAAATACCACTCCACCCACCATCACAATTAAACAAAGTGGGTTTTTATCAGCAAAATCTGTTTCAATTTTTTTCGCCATCACATTTAATGCAGCATCCACCTCTTCCATTGAAAATAATAATGTTGATTTTTCAAAAATATTTTTCATGATGATTTCTCCAATTTTTCTCGCAACATCACAGGTATTTGGATAGGCTTTTGCTTTACAGGATCAAAGCACACTAATTTACCCTCTCCTTGAGCATAAAAAATGGTGCCATCCTCTGACATTAAATCACATATAATAGAAAAGCTTGTACGCCCAATCTCTTTGACATAATGTTTGATCAATACATTACCGGGGTATAAAATAGGCTTCTTAAATGTGCATTGCGTATAAGCTAAAATAAATTGTATTTCGCCTGATGGATGAATAATACTGGATAATACTTTAGCGCGGCTTTCTGTCATGTACGCAAAAAAACAACTATTATTCACGTGATGATATGTGTCCAAATCCCCCCAGCGCACAGGAATTAAACACTCTCCTATAAAATGCATTTCTGTCGTATTATCCATTATAAAAACCCCAGCTGAAGTTTGGCCGACTCAGACATTAGCCCTTGGTTCCAAGGCGGGTCAAACACTAATTCTACCTCAACCTCTTTAACTTGTGGCATTTTTAATAATCTTGTCCGAATATCACTCACTAGCACAGGTCCCATCCCACATCCCGCTGCAGTTAAAGTCATTTCTATCATTATTTTCGCAGTTCGATCTTCATGAAATTCAAGTTGCATCTTATAAATTAATCCTAACTCGACGATATTGACGGGGATTTCTGGATCATAACAAGTGCTCAATACTTCCCAGATAGCTTCTTCAGACAATGCTTCAGGGATCACAAAAGAATTTTGCTCTTGCAAATTTACATCTAACCCCAAGGCATCTGCATCTTTGGCATCTACACGTGCCAAATTCCCTTGCAATGACACAGTATAAGTGCCACCTATGGCTTGCGTGATCATGACCTGCTCGCCTTTACGCAACGTCACAGGAATGCCATTAGGAATTAATAAGGCATCACAATCTCGTAATACTTCCAATATAGTCCCATCCATTCCTATTACTCCGTCGTCGCAACTTCATGAGAATGATCAAGTGCATGTATCATTGTGTGCCAACCAAGCGTGGCACATTTTACACGCGCAGGGTACGCTTGCACCCCAGACAAAATGTGTAATTTTCCTAAAGATTCGTCGTCCACCACGTAATCAGGTACAGTGAGCATTTGATGAAACACATGAAATATTTTTTTTGCTTCATCCATTGTTTTACCCATGATGCGCTCTGTCATTAAAGAAGCAGAGGCCGTTGAGATAGCGCACCCTTCACCCGAAAAACTGATTTCACGAATAATATCATTTTCCAATCGGACATATACGGTAATATGATCTCCGCATAGTGGATTTTTTCCATAAGCCTGCAAAGAGGCATTTTCCATTACCGATTTATTGCGTGGCCGCCTTCCGTGATCAACAATCACTTCTTGATATAAATCTTGAACATCATTCATTCAAACACTTCTCTTACAGTTTTCAGCGCTGTTACTAATGTATCAATATCTGACAATGTATTATAAATACCCGCACACACTCGTGTTGTTGCATTTACACCGTATCTTTCCATCAATGGCATCGCACAATGGTGCCCTGCACGTGCTGCAACTCCCTGTTTATCTAAAATAGTTGCAACATCATGAGCGTGAATAGATCCTAAAGTAAAAGAAACAATCGGCGCTCTATCATGAAACGATCCTAAAATGTTAACATCTTGTATTCGCTCAAGAGAATGGTATAAATAATGCGACAATTCTCTTTCATAGCGTTCAATGTCATGCATACCAATAGACTGAATAAAATCAATGGCGGCTCCCATTCCAACGATAGCAGCAATGGGCGGCGTTCCTGCTTCAAACTTAAAAGGTAATACATTGTAGGTCGTTTTATCAAAACGAACCTCATTAATCATCGCTCCACCACCCCTGAATGGCGGCATGGCTTCTAAATGTTCTTTCTTTCCATACAAAACACCTACACCCGTTGGCCCATACATTTTATGCGCAGAAAATACTAAAAAATCACAATCTAACGTTTTTACATTGATTTCAACATGAGCAATGGATTGCGCAGCATCTATAATCACTTTGGCCCCATATTCATGTGCCATGGCAATCATGGTGCCGATAGGATTCGCAATGCCTAGCACATTTGATACATGAGAAACGCTCACTATTTTTGTACGATCAGATAATAGCGATCGGTAATGCTCTATATCTAACAGTCCATCATCATGAATTTTTACCACCTTTAATTTAATATTTTTTCTATCTCGCAACATTTGCCATGGAACAATATTAGCATGATGCTCCATTTCGGTTATGATAATTTCATCACCCTCTGACAACAACTCGCCCAGCGAATGCGCTAATAAATTAATAGCATCTGTTGTGCCATAAGTAAAAATAATTTCCTCAGGCAAAGAAGCGCCAATAAAATGCTGCGCCTTACGGCGAACAGCCTCAAAAGCCTTATCAGATTTTTGACTTAAATAATGAACACCACGATGCACATTTGCATTATCTAGCGAATAATATTGTTGCATCGCATCCAAAACAGATTGAGGTTTTTGCGTTGTCGCTCCATTATCCAAATAAACCAGTTGCTTTCCGTAAACGGTTTGGTTGATAGCAGGAAAAGATGATTTAATATTATCCATATCGCCCTCCTAGAAGAGACTCCATGTATGATTGGATATCTTGATTTTTTATCATGGATAACAAACTCGTCACATGCGCTAGCTCTAACATGGCTTGCGCTTGATTTTCCGGTATTCCCCTAGACATCAAATAGAATAACGCGTCCGGTCTTAGTGCTCCTACAGTCGCGCCATGACGACATTGAACATCATCACAGTCAATTTCCAGCTCCGGTTTTGCATCAATGCGCGCACGCCGGGATAGCAAGAGCCCGTGATGAGATTGCTCTGAAACAGATTTTACTGCACCTGATTTTACTTCCACCCTTCCATTAAATACTGCTCTTGCCTCCCCAGCTACACAGCCTTTTACGTGTTGCGCAGTTTGGCAATGGGAAACCTCATGGGACGCATTCATATGATAATCAACATGCTGCTTCTCTTCGACACGGTAGATGCCATGCATACTGCAGGATGCATGGGAAGATAAATATCTTGAATCCATATCAATTCTTGCTATTTTTGCTCCTAGCGATAACGAATGAATGCTTGATTGAGCATTTTTCTCATGACTTATATCCATATGCTCAACATGAATAGCTTGCCCAGATTGCTCTTGAATATGATGAAGCGCTAAACGAGCATTTTCGCCAACATTTAACATAATTTGATTATTAGAAAAATAAGAGGACTCCGTCATCCCAATATATCTCATTACCATATCGCATTTAGAATTATTTTTTACATCAATACACAAACAAGAATGAATTGCACAATCTTTGGCATTATCATTAAAAATGAAAACACAATCGATCGGAAATTTTAATTCCATATTTTCTTTTATTGTGACATTCATTCCTTCTGTTAAAGCAGAAATATTCAATGCAAAAAGCTGTCTATCAATCGTTAATTCCGGCAATGGTAAATCAGAAATCTCAACCTCTTCCGGCAATACACTTAATTTTTTATCAAAATAACCGTTCACAAATACGATTCTTCCACTAACATCAAAAGGAAGCGCAGGAATTTCGATGGCATCCATTTCAATTTTTGTGGGCGTTAAGAATGGGAATTGATCAAGAATTCTTAATGAAGTATATTTCCATTTTTCTTGTTTAATGGTTGGCAGCCCTTGTTCTGAAAATTTTTCATACGCAACACGCCTCACAGATGCTGTTTTAGGATCTGCATCTATTTTTAGCATCATTTGCTGACGAACACGCTCTAATACCATCATACAGCCACTTCCGTTTCTTTCCCCTCAATCCAAGCATACCCTGTTTTTTCAAGCTCTGAAGCCAAGGTCTTGTCGCCTGATTTTACAATTTTCCCACCAGAAAACACATGAACATAATCAGGAATAATATAATTTAACAATCTTTGGTAATGGGTTACCAATAAAAATGCATGTTTCCCATCACGCATTGTATTAACACCATTTGCAACAGATTGTAATGCATCAATATCTAATCCAGAATCTATTTCATCTAAAATAGACAAAGAAGGCTCTAAAACAAGCATCTGCAAAATTTCGTTGCGCTTTTTCTCCCCTCCGGAAAAGCCTTCATTAACATTTCGATACAATAATGCCTCTGGCATATCCACTTGCTTAATTTTCTTTTTCACTGCATTCAAAAAATCCATCGCATCCATCTCAGGAATTCCTAATGCTTTACGTTTCGCATTTAAAGCCGCCTTCAAAAAATTTACGTTGCTGACGCCAGGAATTTCAACGGGATACTGCATGGCTAAAAAAACGCCTTTTTGCGCACGTTCATGTGGCAATAAATCATGAATGGCTTCGCCATTTAGCCATATCTCTCCTTCAGTGATCTCGTAACCAGGGCGCCCTGATAACACATTTGAAAATGTAGATTTACCAGAACCATTAGGCCCCATCAGCGCATGCACTTCACCAAAATTAATCTCTAAATTAATACCATTCAAAATGGATTTACCTTGAATAGAAGCATGTAAATTTTTAACGGATAACAACATATTTTACCTCTCTCAACCCACTGCCCCTTCAAGGCTTACTTCCAATAATTTTCTTGCTTCAACAGCAAACTCCATTGGCAACTCTTTAAAAACACTTTTACAAAAACCATTTACAATCATGGCCACTGCATTTTCCTCGTCCAAACCACGACTCATGCAATAAAACAATTGGTCATCACTAATTTTTGTTGTTGCAGCTTCATGCCCTAATTCTGCAGTTTGATTAGAAACCTCGATATATGGAAAAGTATAAGCGCCACATTTATCACCAATCAACAGCGAATCACATTGCGTGAAATTTTTTGCATTTTCAGCGGTTGGGGCGATCCGAACCAACCCGCGGTAAGTGTTTTTACCCCTCCCCGCAGATATTCCTTTTGAAACAATGGTGCTTGTTGTGTTTTTGCCGATATGAATCATTTTCGTGCCTGTATCCGCTTGCTGCGCATGGTTCGCTAATGCAACAGAATAAAATTCCCCCGCACTATTATCGCCCCTTAAAATACAACTAGGATATTTCCATGTTACCGCAGATCCTGTTTCAATTTGTGTCCAAGAAATTTTTGAGCGCGCACCGCGACAATCACCGCGCTTGGTCACAAAATTATAAATACCGCCTCTTCCTTCTTTGTCACCCGGGTACCAATTTTGAACAGTTGAATATTTAATTTGCGCATCTTCCAGTGCAACCAACTCTACGACTGCAGCATGCAATTGATTTTCATCACGCATGGGTGCAGTACACCCTTCTAAATAACTGACGTAACTTTTTTCATCCGCAATAATCAATGTTCTTTCAAACTGTCCTGTTTTTGCAGCATTAATTCTAAAATAGGTTGATAATTCCATTGGGCATCGCACCCCCTTTGGAACATAAACAAAAGACCCGTCACTAAACACCGCAGCATTTAATGCAGCATAAAAATTATCAGAGTAGGGAACAACACTGCCCAGATACTTTTTAATTAATTCAGGATAATCTTGCAACGCCTCTGAAAAAGGACAAAAAATAACGCCGTGTGATTTTAGTTTTTCTTTGAAAGTAGTGGCTACCGAAACGCTGTCAAATACCGCATCCACTGCTACATTAGCCAACATTTCTTGTTCACGTAAAGGAATGCCGAGCTTTTCATAAGTACGCAATAACTCTGGGTCTACTTCCGCCAAACTTTTGGGGCGACTTTCATTTGATTTTGGGGCGGAATAGTAACTGATTGCTTGGAAATCAATTGGGTTATAACGCACATTAGGCCAAGCCGGCTCCTTCAGCGTTAACCAATATTCGTATGCTTTTAAACGCCACTCCAGCATAAACTCTGGCTCGTTTTTTTTCTTAGAGATAGCTCGAATGACATCTTCATTTAAACCGGGCGGCAAACTATCAGAAGCAATGTCTGTCACAAAACCGTGCTGATATTCTTGCGATGTATAGGTATGAAGATCCTTATTTACTGCCATACTTTCCTCATTTTTTGAATATCTTCGGGGCTGATTACAAATGGAATATTTCCCGTGGGTTGCGCTAAATCCGCTAAGCTCACTTGACGCAACGCATCTATCATTACTTTATTAATACGTTGCCAATGATTTTGTACGCTGCAATCATGAGAATGATTGCAATGATGTCCACTCATTGAACATTCAGTTAAGGCTAACCGCCCTTCCATCGCCACCAAAATATCGACTAAAGAAATTTCTTCAGGGGCTTTGTGAAGTTTGTACCCTCCTTCAGCTCCGCGTGTAGCGCATAAAATATTCTCTGCTGAGAGCATTTTTAAAATCTTACTCACGGTGGCAGAGCCAATATTATTAAAAATTTCTGAGAGTGACTTTGCGCTCACCACTTGGGCCGGCATACTGGCCAAGTAGCTTAGAATCAATGTAGCATAATCAGTAAGGCGTGTAACCCGCAACATCAGGGCCCCCATAATTCATCCAAACCCCATATTAGTACCTTTTTAGTCCAGAATCAATCACTTTTTAAAAAAACCTCAAAATCATCTACCTTTTTGTACAAAAACTGGTAATCTATCCTCTGGTTCAGTTTAAACAGGGAGCGTTTCTATGCACTACTACCGCAAATCTTTCCGTTCTGCTTGGGTTGCCGCGACTCTTTTAGCTTTCTCGCACACGGCTTTGTCTTCTGCCTTTGCGCTACACGAGCAAAACGCTTCTGGCTTGGGTGAATTTTACGCTGGCGCTGGGGCTATTGCTGAAGAAGCCAGTACTAACTTCTATAATCCTGCAGGCCTGGTCATGTTGCCCGGCACTCAGTTTTCCTTCAGCGCGGTCAATATTAATAACTCCGTTTCCTTTGATGGTACTACTGCTTATCAAACCAATCTTGGCTCCCCTGTTCCTCCCGGTGGCCTTTATACAGGCTCTGACGGCGCCAGCGGCAGTGCAGGTCGTTTAGTGCCCGCTTTCCACGTCTCTCATTTGATTACAGATAAAATAGCGGCTGGTTTCAGTGCCACAGCGCCTTATGGGTTGGCTACCTCTTATGATGAAGACTCCATTGTACGCTACCAAGCGGTATTGTCTGATTTAAAAACCTACAATTTAGGCCCTAGTGTCGCGTATAAGGTAATGCCATGGCTGTCGTTAGCAGCAGGTTTTGATGCTCAATACGCTGAAGTAGAATTGAGCTCTGCGGTTAATTACACACCTGTGGCAGTGCCTAATGCCTCAACTGATGATATTTCTAAAAATACAGCAGATTCCTGGGGATGGGGATGGCATGCAGGCGCTTTAGCGATGATCAGCCCGCAATCTCGTGTAGGGTTAAACTTCCGTTCCAATATTGAACATCATTTTTCAGGTAACAGCGTCTTAGACTCAAGCAACGGAGATCGTCTTGCCAGCAGCCATGTCGATGGCGACATGGATTTCCCTTGGATGTTTGATCTCTCTGGTGTACACGCATTCAATGAAAAATGGAGTGTGTTAGGAAGCGTTAGCTACACGCATTGGTCCAGTATCTCGGGGTTAGAGTTAAACAATGTAGTGATAGTATTACCTAATGGTGACCCACATACAGGAACGGTAGTGGATGAGCTAGATTTCGATGACAGCTGGTCCGCGTTTGCAGGCATTCGGTACGCGTTTAATCCAACCGTCATGATGAAACTAGGCGGCGGCTATGATCAAACACCCACCGATACGAAAGAAAGGGACTTGCGTTTACCGGATTCTGACCGCTGGATAGCCAGCCTTGGGCTGCGTTTCACGCCTCCTAAAGCTGATAAAGTAAGCGTAGACATCGCTTATGCTCGCCTTTTTGCAGTGGATGCAGACATCCACAAAAGCATGCCAGCAGAGGGTAACCCCGTTAATACAGCTGAAGGAACAATCACTGGCCATGCTGACTTAATCGGCGCACAGCTAACATTACGAATATAAGTACAGTTGTAATGATGCTCCAGACGCAGGGGCACATAGCATCGCCCCTGCGCAGATACGGCCGCTTGCTTTGTATTTTCTAAAATGGTAAGCTGACTGAACCGGCCTAATTGAGGAGGGGTAAAGATGGCTAATGAAGATAACACAAACCAATTATCCAATCTAACTACGACCACAGTGACCCTCGGGCAGGTAAGTTCGCCAATTAAACGTAGTAAATCAGAGCCTCAGATTCAAATAACTAATAACAGCACAAACAACGAGACAACTGCCTTTATTGCAGTGAAAAATATCATAAGTTTGAGCCCAGTTCAACGCAAGGGCGACCAACACGATTGGAGCGTGGAGATACAATATTCCACCGCCACTCCTTCTAATCCTCATTCCCCTCCTGAAACCCTTATCCTCACTAGTATGGACCCAGATGACCTTTATCAATTTAGGAAAGCCGTGATAGCAGCAGACAAAGCACACAGCCACCGCCTGGATACCCGCCCTGAGGATATCCAGCAGCCGCCATGGGATGCTCCTGAATACTATACCGGCAGCCCAAGCCTTAAGGATCTTGGTCTTGCATATCAAGATGATGATAAGGGCATGAACTTTCTCTTCTTGTGCTCTACCATCGGTGGCGTCATAGGGGGTGCGATTGGCGGCGCGTGGGCAAATAATGATCTCCCCGGCTTCCTGGAAAATGAAGGTGCTGAAGATATAAGCGGCACGGTAGGCGCTTCTATCGTAGGCGTTGCGTTAGGAATGCTGCTTTTGCCATGGCTTGCCTATCGTGCAGTCTGTTGGTACCAAAGCAAGGGGGCCTATGCTCCTCCCAGAAATACTATTACGTTCTCTTCTACGCCGCAAAACACCACTTCAGCGGGACAGCGGCAACCGAGCACCCTATCTTGTAACAATTTGTAAATAAAGCCGATTTGTTGTTGCATCTATGTCTTTCTCTTGTTACATTCATAACATTATGCATGAATTCGAGTTAGAGAAAGTACAGATACAACCTGCTGGTGCGCCTCAAAGCACTACTCACAAAATGGTAGCCCTAAAAATAGGCAGCCCTGCACGCGCTGAATATTCAAACGCCTCATCGTGTCAGCTTGAAGTTGCGGAACCATGTATAATCATTGAAATCCCTGATGAAGAACCAATACATATTGAGTGCAACCAGATCACCAGTTACACATTAGCGCCACAGAGTAATATTGTTACTATTTGTTGTGGGAACCCAAACTCTTCTCAAGTAACCTACACTCTTACTTTTCTTACAGAAACTTATCTACAGTTCACTAATTACGTGGATAATAATGGCTTCATTCAACGCTGCACCCAGGAGGCTCCCTCGCCCGCCCTACAGCGACGCCCAAAAAGCTACCAATGCCCTGCTGCCTCAGCTATCTTAATGACCATTCCTAGCGTGCTCATGGGGGTTGCTGGGTTTATATGGGCATTTGAAGAATTACCCGACATTTCAGAATCAGAAGAAGAAAAAGGTCAAAATCCTGTTACACTTGCTACCGGAACGGTAGTAGGCGCGTTCATAGGAGCGCTAGGAACTTATTTAGGGAATATCATGTCTCATCATTTTTACAAAAGCATAACAGAACACCCTTACCAATCGATTTCAGAGGCAGAAAAAAAGCCTCCTGCTTCAAACACATATTTTTCTTTATGGGGAGGAGAAAGTTGTTTTCCCCTTCGGTATTCATACTCTCAAGCCACTGTTGCAAGCGGCCATGGGAATATGGTAAAGTAACTTAGTTAATCTTCTGAAAGAGAGGGCGCACGATGCCAAGAACATTTGAAGGACTTACATTACAAGTAGTTGGAGCTGGCCTCTCTGCTAAGCAGAGGGTAACAGTACATCTTGACAATGAAAGCAGGAAGCTAACTATAGTCCCCTGCAATGCCTCCGTCGCTACCACCATCTCTGTTCCTGAAGAAGGTAAGTACACCAGCAGCCAATCAAACCTTATGATACTGCCTACCAACAATCAGCCGCATACATATATCTTTGAGCCAGATAATGAGACAGATGGGACAGAGGCGCTTCTCCCTTTGATAGAGGCGATCAAGGATATTAATAATCCTGACCGCAGCTCGAATAACTCAACCTCGTCGCGCAGCACAACAGGCTCAAACACGTCTGTCTCTCAGAATCAAATTTTCAAAAACGTAACAGTTACTAAAAAAAGAGGAAATAGCTCAGCTATACCCGAAGTTAAAAGCACTTCGGTAACAGTAGTACCTCCGAACCCATTCCATACAAGCTACTATATTGAATACGGCGATAATAATAATTCACAACATATCCGAGCGACAAAAAGTGTAACTCACAAAGAACCGAATGTCACTTTAACCCAAGAGAACGGTGATCAATATCAATTTACGTTTACAGCGCGAGCAGACGCTGGGAAATTTGCTACAGCAGCAAAAAACCTTATCCCAATACAAAATAATACAGCTATTGCACGTAACCCTATTTGGATCCCTCTTCTTCTTACTCTGCTCGCGGCAAGCATAGGCGGGGTTTCAGGTTACCTGTGGGTGAAAAAAGGCTTGGTAGGCGTTTCTGATGATGAAAGTGCCTCACCTGAATGCTTTGGTATTGATGAAGACATTGCAGGTCCCATTGCGGGCGCCGTGTTAGGAGCCATGCTAGCCCTGGCATTTAGTATGGTTCTCACTGGAAAATTGGCGAGTCTAGCAACACCTTTATTTTCTTCTTACAACCGCAGCACCTCTACAGATAAGAGCACAGGTCAGGAACTGCGGCACTCCAACTCCAGTCAGTACTGGTCCAATATCACATGAGGTCACTATGCCGTTTATTCTCAACGTAAAGATAGGGGATAAGGATGTCGGCACGCAAGAAGTCACTGTTAATGATAGGGGGATATATTCTCAATCAACTGATCCGTTAAATCATCCAGATTCATCTTATATTGAAGCTAACAAAATAGCTCCCTGCGGAGAAATTACTGCTAAGCCGGATATCGTCGGTTCCCACCATTACACTATCACCGTGCGGGATATACTACAAGAATCTGGACAGTTTGCTGCTGATACTTGTTACACTTTTAGCTCAAATTCCTCTGACACTATGACAGAGTTCCAAAAAGCTATTCAGTTGCTACCTCAGGATCCAGATACAACTGCCTCTACTCGCAATTCGATTGCCAATATCAACCAAGAAACGCCCCTCCCTAATAGCACAAAGGCTCTCACTGGCTGTAACTACAATTCACTAAACAATCTTAATACTAGCAACAATGCACTAACAAACCCAACGCAGGTAAGAATCCTGCCCTACCCCAGTACTTATATTTATGATAAAAGCTGCACATTTGTTTCTCGCAATGAGAATAATTCTAAGGCAGAAATCATTATTAATAAAACAATCTCCAAAACAGGGGCCACACAGGTTAACGAAAGAATCGATTACGATGATATCCAAAGTTTCAAGAGCAACTCTCTCAATAGAACTGTCACAATATACTTAAGAAAACCATCGTTAGATAACAAGAAGGAAAGAAAAATTCAATTTGACGATCAAGAAATAGAACAAAGCGCATTGGCTTTTCAGATATTCTGCGGTGACTTCCTTGTATGGTGGAAAGCTAATACCCCTAATGCAAAAAGTGCTCCCATCGTTACCGGCGCATCAGCTTCTTCATCAGCTTCATCAACTGCACCAATAAAATCCTCTCCATCCGCTAGTCCATCCCGCTCGCCAGTAACTGCAGCATCTAAAAGCCTTCCTGAAACTAATAGATATCCCCTATACACATTAAAAGTAAAAATAGACCAGGAAGCGGAAGAGATTATAACCGTGGGATTATCAGAAAAAAATATAACCCTTCTTTGCTCCTTAGCAAAAACTCAAAATTTCAAATTAACGGATATCACCATTGCTAACAATGGCCATTCCTTAAAAACAGACGGTATAACTATTGAGTTTCAAGCAGCCGCCGAAGATAAGCAGTTCGAATTTAAGGAATTTTGGGAAGCACTAAAAAAAGCAAAAACAGAAGCTGACGCAGCATCTTCCTCAAATGCATCGCCAACATCTCAAAGCGGTAGATCGTCCCCAACGTCATCATCCACTAGTGCTATCACTCCCACTGCCTCACTAAGCAGTTCTAAGCCTATTACACCTGCAACCTCCTCTGCCGCCGCTGCAACTAGCTCCTCAGCCTCAGATACTGGAGCAACCTGTTTTCCAACGACCTTGTCCTATATCAATTCTTTACAATACACTTTCTTTTTCTTTTTCATCGTAAGTTGTGCGGCAATAGGTGGCTTGATGTTTGAAGAACATTGGCCCGACGCAGATTCCACTGATAACGACCTCATCAAAAATATCAGCGAATGGCATTCAACATTCAGAATTCTTTTAGGAATATTGAGCGGCACATTAGCCAGCCTTGCCATCATCGCCACAGGGAAATTAGCTACGCGCGGATGTTCATGCTTTAGCTATAGCGCAACAAATCATAAGATGGATCAAGAAAGTTTATCTAATACTTCAACTGCGGGGAAATCTCATGCGCAACATTAAATTAGCTGTTCAGTTTATTGATGGTGACGGGAGCATTTACAATAACGAGGTAAAATTTTCTATTGAAGATAACAATATCATTGTAGAAGATACTAGTCCAAATTTTAAAAAAACTATTCCAGTTTCTTCTGTGGTTAAAATAGAAAAAACGGATAAAAGTGTCATCTTGTTTCAATCAACAACCCAAGGAAAAGGTAAAGAGGCTCACTATACGCTGCGGTTTAATTCAACGACAGCAGCAGATGAATTTGAAGAAGAAATTAATCGTATACAAAGCGAAAATTGTACCAACGGCACATCGCGAGCAGTGTCAGATACGCAGCATTCTGGATCAACGATAAAAGCAGATCAAAATGAAACGGTTGCTGCAGTGCCGTTTGAATTAAATACAGTAGTTCTCTCTGTAAGAAGAACTAAAGGATGGGCTATATCTCTAGCAAAGCCCTCAGTGGCTATTAAACTGCACATTGGACGGCAAGGAGATATCCCTGCAAAAATTTGTATTATCAACTGTCTTACCCATTACTATTATGAAATAACATTTAGTGAAAACGAAAAACAGAGAGTCATTGAAATTGGCTGTTCATCCAATCTGACGAAGATAGAACAAGATAAAGAAAAGATTTCTATCATCTCAAAAGGAATTTCTTACTCGCTAACTTTTGGGAGCGTTCAAGAAGCCTTTGAATTTAAAAAATTCGCAGATAAAATCTCAACTCACTCCGTTGCAGAGGTAGTCAATAACCGATCCAACGGTAAATATCCTCTTCCACAAACCATTCCCGCAGACATAAAATTTGCCTGGGGCTTTATAGCCACTTTAACCGTTATAGGAATACTCATCGGAACCTTTTGGGATTCTGCCTCAGAAACAATGGATCCATCCGAGCCAAGAGGCGATGAACCTGCTCCTAACCCTGTTGATCTCATTCTTACCATGACTTCACTCGGGAATGCTGCTCTAGGTGGTGCAGTAGGCAGCTGTGTAGGGCTATTTCTTACAAAACCTCTTCACGGTGGCGCCTCTGGCTTCTTAATGGTGGCTGCACCTGGGGTAGGAATGCAATAGCTGCTATAGAAATCCATAACCGAGAGGTACCTAATGTATAACCTTCAACAACCATCAAATGAGATAAGCTTATTTCAGCAGTTGCTTATAGAGCATACTAAAGACCGCCCGCTACTAAACTTTATCTTTGGCTTTGTAATTACTTTAACCGTTATAGGAATACTGATCGGCGCTTTTTGGGATTGTGCTTGGGAAGCCATAGAGCCATCCGAACGAAGAGGCACTAAACCTCCTCTTGACCCTCTTGATCTCATTCTCACCATGGCTTCATTCCTGCATGCTGTCTTCGGTGGTGTAACAGGCTGCCTTGGAGCGCTATGGCTTTCCGGCCCCTTGCTGGAGGTGGAGCTGACTCTCCGTGACCCCAAGACTGTAACCGCCCCCACTCCCACTGGAAGCTGAGCTCGCCTCTAAGCCATTATAAACTCTATGCAAGCGCAGGAAACAAGCGCAGTGTATTCCTTGTTGATTCCGTTTCTATGGCCTGTACACTCACACCTCGGCATGTGGCTAATGCTTCTGCCACATGTAATACATACGCAGGCTCGTTTGTTTTCCCCCTCATAGGAACAGGCGCCAAGTAAGGGCTATCTGTTTCAATTAAATAACGATCTGCTGGCACTTTTTTGGCAACCTCTTGGACAGTCGTTGCATTTTTAAAAGAAACAATCCCTGAAAAAGAAATATAAAAACCTAAATCTAATGCTTGTTTTGCCATGTCCCAATTTTCTGTGAAACAATGCATGATTCCGCCTACTTCACCTGCATTTTCTTCACGCATAATTTTTAACGTATCTTCTTGCGCCATTCGCGTGTGAATGATCAACGGTTTTTTTAATTGCTTGGCAATCGCAATATGTTCTCTAAAGCGATCATGCTGCCATGATAAATCCGGCTCTTCTGCTTGACGATAATAATCTAAACCCGTTTCACCAATCGCAAGCACTTTAGGATGAGAGGCTTGTGATAATAAACGCTCCTGGTTTAATATTTCCCCAGGCAACTCATTGGGATGCATCCCCGCTGAAATCCAGATATTCGAATATTGCGCTAAATCAAGCAAAATATCATGTTCATCTAATGCCACTGCGACATTTAAAAACTGCTCCACACCTGCGGCTTGCGCACGTTCGTAACAAGATTTGAAGTTCTCAGGGAACCCAGGGATAAGATGAAAGTGACAATGCGTATCGATTAACATAAAAATGCCCTCAATTGTAATCCCCAATTCATCGATTTTGATAAGCCCGCCTCTTGATACAACGCTTGCCATGCATCTAGGCGTTCAAAATCTATCATCGCTAAACTTTTTTTAGCACGATCTGCTAACGTATGATATACAACTGCAAAAAAAACAGCACGATCACATTGCCCGCTCATCTCAATCATCTCTTCTACTTTTTCTGATAAAACAGCTTCCCTTAGTTTTTCTAATTTCACTAAATCTAAAGATTGCAATAATAATGGAGAACCATCTGTTAAATCATACCACTTATCTTGATACTCCATTTTTTGAATTTCACACCATTGTTTAAATACTGTTTTTGATACGGGCGGAATATTTAATAATGCCATACGGCTTTTAATAGTTGGCAGTACGCGCTCAATGTTTTTGGCAGTTAATACAAAAGCGGTTTTCACAAAGGGCTCTTCAAATATTTTTAACAACGATTGCTGCGCTGCAATAGTGGCTCGGTCAAAATGCTCAATCAACACAACGCGACAGCCCTGCGCGCGCGACGGCTTTTGATGTGTATGCTCATACAATAATCGTGCGGTATCAACAGAAATACTATCACCTTCATCTTGCAATAACCAAACATCAGGGTGAGATTTAGCTTCAAACGCCGTGCAGCTTGAACAGAAACCACAAGGCTTTGTCTGTTGTTCGCACAAAAATGATTTGGCAGTATATTGTGCTAAAATCCACTGCCCCCTGCCGGTTGCACCGGAAATCAAAAGAGGTTGATAGGTTTTTAAAACACCTGATTGAATGCGTTGCCAAGCGGGGTGGAGCCAGGGATAATTTGAGATCATTGCAACTCCTTTAGTACAGCCAATAATTGCGATTGCACCTCTTGCAGAGGCAATGCGGCATTAATCACGGCGTAATGATCTGGATTTTTTTGAGCCCGATCTAAATAACAGTGACGTACACGCTCAAAAAAAGCAAGAGTTTCTGTTTCAAAGCGATCAGACGTTTGCCTGGATTTTGCGCGGCTCATCCCCACTTCTACAGGTGCATCTAATATGAACACTTTATCTGCCTTGAAATCTCCGAGAACCATTTTCTCAAGCAATGCAATGCGCGACATATCCAACCCTCGCCCGGCACCTTGGTAAGCGTAGCTTGCATCCACAAAGCGATCAGAGACTACCCATTTCCCCGCACGTAAGGCTGGCAAGATCACTTGTTGCACGTGTTGGGCACGTGCAGCAAACATAAGCAATAATTCCGTATCGGGGTGAACAGGCTCATCTTGTGTATGCATAACCAATTGACGAATGGATTCAGCGAGAGGTGTACCGCCTGGCTCGCGCGTACGCACTACTTCTACATTACGATGATGTGCAATGGCATCTATTAGAAAAGATTGAACGGTTGATTTCCCGACACCTTCAATGCCTTCGAGGGTGATTAGTTTTCCTGTCATGGCTTCTCCTTTGCACGAACAATATATTTTACCACGGCTCGATTATGTTCTTGCAATGTATCTGAAAAATAATGAGAACCATCTCCTTTCGACACAAAATACAAGTACTTCCCCTGCGCAGGATGCACCGCTGCTACAATAGCATTTTTCGATGGCATACAAATCGGCGTGGGGGGCAAGCCTGCGTTTAAATAAGTATTATAAGGCCCAGGTGTTTGTAAATTTTTTTTGGTTAAATTACCTTTAAAAGCATCTCCCATGCCGTAAATAATAGTCGGGTCCATTTGCAGCGGCATGCCTTTTGCTAAACGGTTAATAATCACTCTCGCAATTTTGGCCCTTTCCTCTGGAATAGAAGCCTCTTTTTCTAAAATGGAAGCCACAATTAATGTTTGATATACATCTTTAAAAGGAACATCAAGATCACGGGCTTCAAATGCTTGTTTGGCAAACGTCATCATCTCTCGATATGCACGCTTTAAAATCCCAAGATCCGTTTCATCTTTGGGAAAAAAATAAGTTTCTGGCAATAATAAACCTTCTCCTGTTGTATATTCTGATGCGACATCGCGAAACCCTTCATCTTCCAGTAAAGACGTTTTTTGAATCGCAAGATCTGCATGGATAAGCTGTACTACTTCTTTCCATGTGCCACCTTCCGGGATCCGCAAAGCGTGCATATACACTTCACCTTTGCGCATTTTTGCAATTAAATCTTTTGCACTCATGCCTTTTGTTATTAAATATTCTCCTGCATACAAATATTTTCCTGAGTTACTGAAACGTACGTACCATTCAACTATCAGAGGTGAAGAAATCCAACCTTTTTGTGCTAAATTTTTTGATAAGGATTTTAATGAGGTGCCTTTAGGATACTCGTATAATATTTCTTCTTGAGGAACAGAGAGTGGTTGTATTAATGTTTGGTTTGCGCAATAGAGGGCGACGAAAATGGCGATGAGGGAAGCAAGAGCGCACATCTGTAGTCGTTTTTTCATCCTCAAAAACCCTCCCACTCATAGACAACGCCCCTCTTCGTAGGGGCGCATAATATGCGCCCACGCACCCGATAGAGCGCGCTTACGCGAAATCACGATGATAGCAATGACTGCACCCACCGGGCCACAGGCCCGACAGCATAAACCTTTCCATTATAGTCATGAACCGGCAAACACTCGACTAATGCGTTAGTCACAAACAGCTCACTGGCTTCTAATAGCTCATTTTCATGAAGCGCACGCACTTCAAGTGGTTTACGATAAGCGCGTGCTAAGTCTATGATAAATGAACGCATTGTACCTGCAATTGCCATCGGCGCAGGCGGAGTTACTAGCATCCCACCTATCACAGCAAATACGTTAGTGTAAGAGCCGTCGATGATGAGCCCTTCTGCCGTTTTTAACAACGCTTCTTGTGCAAATGCTCCATTCGCTACAGCGCGTGCATGCTGATACAACACCCTTTCTGTTGTTTTTAATCCGGATAAAGGTTGACCGAGCAATACGCTCACTGCGCGGATCCCCTCTTGCCGGTATTGCAATACATTGGGATCCAACATTTTTGAATGAATAACAAATCGATCAGGCTGTACATGTAATGAAATAGCGCCGTGCGGATCACATTCAGCCGCCACGCGAACAGCAGTTTCAATTTTATGAAGCGGAGGAAGGCACATATTTAAGCTATGAGCGCTTGCTATTAAACGACGCAAATGAAAATCAAGACGGATGGGATAGCCATGTTTGAAGCGGATTGTTTCAAGAAGACAAAACATATTTTAAAATCTTTTCAAAATTAATGTCCCGTTGGTACCACCAAATCCAAAATTATTGTTCATTGCCGCCGTAATAGCCATCTGCTGTGGCGCATTCGCGACATAATTTAAACGGCAATCTTCACTGGGCTCATCTAAATTTATGGTAGGAGGCGCTACTTGATCACGGATCGCCAACGCAGTAAATAGTGTTTCAAGTGCGCCCGCTGCACCTAATAAATGCCCTGTCATTGATTTCGTGGAACTCATTGCGAGCTTATAAGCATGTTCCCCGAATAACTTTTCAACTGATTGCGATTCCATGCTATCCCCTACCAACGTAGAAGTACCATGCGCATTAATGTAATGAATATCTTCTAAATTCATTTTGGCATCATGCAATGCATTTTTCATACACTCAATTGCACCCACTCCGCTGGGGGCAGTAATATGATAAGCATCCGCACTCATACCAAAACCTACTACTTCAGCATAAATTTTCGCGCCACGCGCTTGAGCATGTTCGAGCGATTCCAACACTAATACGGCAGCGCCATCTCCCATCACAAACCCATCCCGATCTTTATCAAAAGGACGAGAAGCATGTGTGGGATCATCGTTGCGCGTAGACAATGCACGTGCTGCACAGAAACCACCTAAACCCAGTGGTGTGATCGCTTTTTCAGCGCCACCTGCCAACATCACATCTGCATCACCGTATTGAATCATACGATAGGCTGCACCAATATTATGAGTACCTGTCGTACACGCAGTCACCACGCTGATGTTTGGACCGCGGAGCTGATACATCATGGAGATTTTGCCAGCCACCATATTGATAATGCTGCCTGGAATAGAGAAAGGTGATACTCTACGTGGAGATTCTTTATCCAAAGCTTCCCAAATGCCCGCTAACACGCCGGCTCCACCAATCCCAGAACCTACAGCAACCCCCATGCGGCCGCCATTTTCTTGTGTGACGACTAAACCTGAATCTTGCATGGCTTTTGCAGCAGCGTAAATACCGTACAAAATAAAGCCATCAAATTTACGGGCTTCTTTATTAGGTAGGAACTCAGTAATATTGAAGTGAGCTTCATCAACAGAAGCTGCGATTCGCGTAGAGAATTCACTCACATCAAAAGACGTAATGGGGCCTACACCGCTTTGACCGGCTAATATGCTTTTCCAGACTTGCTCAACATCGTTTCCCAACGGGGAAACAACACCTAGTCCTGTAACAACAACTCGCCTATTCGCCACGGCGCCCTCCAGAATTATTCCGCTGAATGTTTTTGAATGTAATCAATAACATCTTGAATGGTCTTGAGTTTCTCGGCTTGTTCATCAGGAATCTCAGCACCAAACTCTTCTTCAAAAGCCATGACCAGCTCTACAGTATCCAAGGAATCAGCCTTCAAGTCAGTCACGAATTCAGCGCTATTAGCAATCTCAGCTTCATTCAATTCGAGCTGTTCGGCAACGATTTGCTTCACGCGTTGTTCGATATTGGTATTAGGCATTTCAATAGTCTCCTCTGTATCTCACTTAAAAATCACAGGGCCAATCATACTATGATTGAGCCCATTTGGGTAGAGCGAGCCCCCAGCTCACATATAAAGGCCGCCACTTACGTTTAAAACGGTCCCAGTCACATAGCTCGCACTTGGGCTGGCCAAAAAGCGCACTGCAGCCGCAATTTCTGCAGGCTCACCCATCCGACCCATCGGGATATGAGCCACTACTTTTTCATGAATCTCAGCACCCAAAGCTTGAACCATGTCAGTGCCAATATAACCCGGGGCCACGGCGTTTACCGTAATATTGCGCGAAGCAATTTCTAGCGCCAAAGACTTCGTAAAACCAATTAAACCCGCTTTAGCAGCGCTATAATTGCATTGACCTGGATTTCCCATCAACCCGCTCACAGAGCTGATATTCACAATGCGGCCCCAGCGACTCTTCAACATAGGCCGCAAGCAGGCCTGTGTCAAATAGAATATCCCGCTCAAATTGGTATTAATGACTTCATCCCATTCCTCAGGTTTCATGCGTAACATCAAGTTATCTCGAGTAATTCCTGCATTATTAATCAGCACATGAGGTCCTTCAGGGTATTTGGTTTTCAAAAAGCTCATCAAAGCCTCTATAGAAGCTCTGTCGCCCATATTCAGGACAGCCCCCTCTCCAGAGCCTCCTTTAGCCTGAATAGCTTCAGTGAGTTGCGCCGCACCAGATTCGCTAGTGGCCGTACCTATCACGGTTGCGCCGTCTTCCAACAGTCCTTGAAGAATAGCGCGCCCTATTCCGCGGCTTGCGCCTGTGACCAATGCGATTTTGCCCTTTAACACGTTATGCCCCCAAAATACGTTTGTTTAACCCCGATAATACCTTCCCCGGCCCACATTCTATAAACTCTGTGACACCCATGGCAGCCATTTTCTGCACACACTCTACCCAACGCACGGGGGAATACAATTGCCGCACCAGAGATTCCCGAATTTCCTCTGATTTTAATACTATTGTGACATCTGCGTTATTAATCACTGGAATGTGAGGCGTGCGAATCTCAACTGCTGCCAAATCTGCTTTAAATGCCTCTGACATCGGTTTCATCAAGGCACAATGAGAAGGCACGCTCACCGGTAAAGGAAGGGCGCGCTTTGCACCTTTCGCTTTCAATACTTCAATGGCTTTTGCAACCGCTGTTGTTTCGCCTGCAATCACCACTTGGCCAGGTGCGTTGAAATTCACCGCGCTGACCACTTCCCCACAAGCTGAGGTGACTTCATCGCAAATCGTACGAACATTCTCATCATCCATGCCCAAAATCGCTGCCATTGCACCCTTGCCTTCGGGGACGGCTTGCTGCATTAATTCACCGCGACGAGCAACCAATCGCAAAGCGTCTTCAAAAGTTATCGCACCCGCGATAACATAAGCAGTATATTCTCCCAAACTATGTCCGGCTAATACAGTAGGCTTTTGATCAGCATATTGAAGCACCCAACAAGCGTAGGAAACAGCCAAAATCGCAGGTTGCGTGATCGCAGTTTGATTTAATTTTTCTACGGGGCCTTCTTGAACACAAGAAAACAAATCATAACCCAATATTTTTTGAGCACGATCAAAAAGTTCACGCACTTGAGGAGCGTCAGCATGTTCGCCTAACATTCCTACCGATTGAGAACCTTGCCCAGGAAATAAAAATGCTGTAGACATCTATACCTGCCTTTATTAATAGCGAACCAATGCGGAGCCCCATGTGAACCCACCACCAAAAGCTTCTAATAATAATAATTCGCCTCGTTTGATGCGTCCATCTCTTATTGCTTCATCCAACGCTAACGGAATACTGCCCGAAGATGTATTCCCTTGCTCAGCAACTGTTACCACCACACGTTCCATCGGCAAATCTAATTTTTTAGCCGTTGCAGCAATAATCCGTAAATTAGCTTGATGCGGAACCAACCAATCAATGTCTGATTTTTGCAATTGATTCGCTGTTAACGCTTCTTCCACAATATCGTTCAATGTATTAACCGCTATTTTAAATACTTCTTTTCCTTCCATCACAATGTAAGGACGAGTAATTTTTTTACCCTCTTCTTTCCACGCATGTTTTGCATACAATAAATCACGATAGCGACCATCAGAATGAATATGCGTCGATAAAATGCCGGGCTCATCAGAAAGCCCCACCACCGCCGCACCCGCGCCGTCTCCAAACAATACGCAGGTTGAACGATCTTCCCAATTAATATAATTGGAAATCACTTCGCCGCCCACAACCAACACATAACGCATCGCACCATTTTTAATAAATTGATCTGCAATGCTTAAAGCGTAAATAAAACCAGAACATGCTGCTTGAATATCAAATGCAGGGCAATGATTCGTAATGCCTAAGCGCGCTTGCAAATCACATGCAGCGCTGGGAAAAACATAGTCACCGCTTGTTGTGCCAATAATAATTCCATCTATTTGGTTGACGGATAGCCCACTGGTTTCAATGGCTTTGCGTGCTGCCACTTCGGTGATGTCCACTAAACCTTGATTGCCTTCCACGAAATGTCTATTTTTAATACCCGATCGGCTAACAATCCATTCATCGCTTGTGTCGATCATTTTTTCAAAATCAGCATTCGACATCGTTCGCGAAGGCAAACAACTGCCTGTGCCCAATATTTTCGAGTACTGCTTCATTTGGAAGTTCCTGTTTCTAGCCATTCATTCATGCCATCTTCAATACGGCGAGGAATGTCTTGAGTGACTTGTAAATACGCTTGTTTAATTGCATATGCTGTTGCAAGTCTATCTGCACTACCATGGCTTTTTAATACAATGCCTTTTAAACCTACTAAACTGGCGCCGTTGTACGCACGTGGATCCATTCGCTTTGCTGCGCGAGACAATATGGAACGTGAGATTAAACCTGCTATTTTGGTCAGCCAATTTCGGCTAAATTCTTCTTTGATAAACCGTGCAATCAAACGCGCTACTCCTTCTACCGATTTTAGCGCCACATTGCCAACAAAGCCATCGCATACGATCACATCTACTTTAGCATCGTAAAATTCATCTGCCTCAACAAACCCAACATATTCAATAGGCCCAGAAAGCGTTTGCATCAATTGATGCGCTTCTTGCACTAACTGATTTCCTTTAATATCTTCAATGCCAATGTTGAGCAAGGCCACACGTGGTTTTTTCACACCTGATACTGCCGTCGTGATCACAGAGCCCATCACCGCAAACTGCTGTAATTGCGCTGCAGTGCAATCCACATTGGCACCAAGATCCAGCATGTATACAACCCCGCTAGCAGAAGGCATCGCAACACAAATAGCTGGCCTATCAATTCCTGGCAAGGTTTTTAGCACAAAACGCGCAGTCGCCATTAAAGCGCCTGTGTTGCCTGCGCTCACACAAGCCTCTGCTTCGTGAGATTTAACTAAATCAATCGCACGGCGCATGGAGGAATCCTTTTTGTGGCGCAAAGCCAATACAGGTGATTCATCCATCTCCACAATTTCTGTGGCATGACAAATGGATAAGCGCCCCTCAAAGCGGGCAGCCGCATCTTTAGGCATTGCTTTTTCTAAAGCAATGCTATCTCCGACAAGAATAATATGAAGCGAAGGGAAAGCTTCCAGGCTGTCAATGGCAGCAGGCAGCGTAACTGAGATTCCAAAATCTCCGCCCATAGCATCTAGCGCAATAGTAATGGTATTCAAGCGTGTTACTCTTCGTCAGCAACGTCTTTAGGAACAACCATTTGTTTACCACGATAAAACCCTGTTGCCGTCAGATGATGACGACGGTGCATTTCTCCGGTTTCCGAATCTTGCGAGATAGCAGGTATGGTTAATGCGTCATGCGAACGGCGCATACCTCGTCTGGACCGGGTGACTCGACTTTTCTGTACAGCCATGGAACTCTCCTCTTTGGCAATAATATACTAAAAACTGGTGTATTATACCTGGAATCTTCCTAGATGGAATACCTAATACATGAAACCACTCATTTTAGCCTCTTCTTCCCCCAGCCGGAAGGCTCAATTGGCTCAATTAAAACAACCGTTTACCGTTTTGTCACCTGATATTGACGAAACGCCCTTCCTTGGTGAGATGCCAGAGGCATTAGCCAGACGGTTAGCAACTCAAAAAGCGCTTAAAATCGCTGCCTTACATCCTGAGGCCGTTGTCATTGGTTCTGACCAAGTGGGGGTATGCCAAGGGCAATTTATTGAAAAACCTATCAGCCATGAAAGGGCTATCCAGCAATGGGAGCTTCAAAGCGGCCAGGTAGCACACTTTTATACTGGGGTGTGCGTGGTGAAGGATGGAATGACAAAATCTGAAGTCGTCGTCACCGAGGTGAAATTCAAACCTCTTACGCCCGAAGAGATTATTCGCTATCTCGAAGCAGATCAGCCTTACCATTGCTGTGCAGGCATTAAAATTGAGTCATTAGGAATTTCACTTGTTGAATACATTCGTAGTGACGACCCTTCTGCACTGATCGGTCTTCCTTTAATTGCGCTCGTAAAGCTGTTGTGAATAACAAAGCCCTCAGCTCGTGCTGAACCAATTACGCTTGAACCAAATCCACCGCTTTAGGATCATTACACAACAAAACATAATCACACCCCGCAGCCAAGGCTTCTTCCACACGCTGCAAGACGGGAAGATGCGTTGCTGCATGCATGGCTAAATCATCTGAAAATATGGCTCCTGAAAAATTTAATTCTTCACGCAATACTGTTTTCAACCAATAATCAGAATACGTTACCAATCGATCATCAATAGCAGGAAATACAATATGCGCAGTCATGACTGCATCTAACCGATTACCTAACGCCATGTAAGGACGTAAATCATTTTCAAGCAATGTTTCAAAATCTCTTTCGTCAACAGGATCAGCAACGTGCGAATCAGCAACAACATAACCATGTCCTGGAAAATGTTTCCCTACAGCCCACATATGTTCCGCATGCAACCCATCAATAAATGAACCAGCCACAGCAATCACACCTTCAGGTGTTGCGTGAAAAGCACGCTGCCCAATAATGTCACTGCGACCGTAATTTAAATCCAAAACAGGCGCAAATGTTAAATCCACGCCGACAGCTTTTAATTCTTTTGCCATGATTTGGGCGTAACCATATGCCATCTCTAAAGCACGTTCCGGGTTCTCATCCCACGTTTCACCGAGCGTGCCCATGGCAGGAATAACAGAGAAACCATCACGAAAACGTTGCACGCGTCCACCTTCATGATCTACCGAAATAATAATGTTGGGATTAACCGATCGAATGTCTGATGTTAACAAACGTAATTGTTGTGGGTTGGTATAATTGCGTGAAAATAATACTACCCCCGCAGTCATAGGGTGCGCTAACCGGTGACGATCTTCTGCTGCTAAAGTAACGCCTGTGACATCTATCCATAAAAAAGGTTCCATATTATCTCCATCAACCAATATACACCGGGATCTTTTCTTCTACTCTATCAAACAATGATATCACATCTGCATTATGCATTCGAATACATCCATGTGATGATGGCTTTTCAAAGCTGGCTTCATCAGGGCAACCATGGATATAAATATAACGCTCGAATGTGTCGACATTCCCGCCTTTGTTTTTGCCCTCTTCGAGACCCGCTAGCCACAAAATACGTGTTAAAATCCAATCGCGTTGAGGCTGCGTTGCAGCAAATTCTGCTGAATAAATTTCACCCGTCGGCACACGCCCTACAAATACAGTATTCGGCGCGGCATCTTGCCCAATTTTTTTCTCAACACAATGCCACCCTCTCGGCGTTTTTTCTGAATTTTTTTCTTCACCAAACCCGTTTTTAGCTGTTGAAATAGAATATGATGCAACCAATGCTTTATTGTTAAACAAAGATAACATTTGTGCTTTTATATCCACATAAATCCATCGAGAATAAACATGTTCCATTAAATCACCGCATTTGATAAATCAATCACACTACTAGCCTCATGCTTTACAGCTTGGCTACGCACAGTCTCCAATTCCTCTATATAAGATGGCGTCACATCATTTGTGACATAATGGCCATCAAACACAGATGTTTCAATAGCTAATGGAATAGATGCTGCATCAGAAATGGCAGATTTTAAATTTTCAAGGGTTTGATAAATTAATCTGTCGCATCCAATTTCTTTCGCGACTTCTTCATCTGTTTTTCCAAATGCCACAAGCTCTGATCGAACAGGCATATCAATACCGTATACGTTAGGATAGCGCACCGCGGGGGCTGCTGAAGCAAAGTAAACTTTTTTGGCGCCACAATCGCGCACCATTTGAATAATTTTTTTACAAGTAGTACCTCTGACAATAGAGTCATCCACCAATAAAACATTTTTATTTTTAAATTCCATGCCCATTGCATTTAATTTTTTTCGCACCGATTGTGTACGCACAGACTGAGAGGGCATGATAAATGTACGCCCAATATAACGATTTTTCACAAAGCCTTCTCGAAAAGGTAAATGCATTTCATCTGCCATTGCAAGCGCAGCACTTCTCCCCGTATCAGGTATGGGAATAATCACATCAATATCATGATCAGGCCATACTTCTTTTAACTGTTTTGCTAAATATTTTCCCATATTTAAACGCGCCCAATGTATAGGCACACCATCAATAATAGAATCTGGACGCGCTAAATATACAAACTCAAATGCACAAGGATGGCAAGTGCCTGCAACACATTGTTTGCGATGCAATACGCCTTTAAAATCAATATATACTGCTTCTCCTGGCGTAACATCTGAGATAAATTCATATCCCAATGTGTCTAACGCAACTGTTTCAGAAGCCAACATATACGCATTTCCTTTTGCTTCTTTTTTCACACCTAATACTAACGGGCGAATACCAAAAGGATCACGCATGCCTAATAAGCCACCCCCTGCAACCAACGTGACTGTGGCATATGCACCTTTTACAATGTTCATGGTGTGTGTCACCGCTCCAAAAACAGCTTCTGGCGTAGGAGCTTGCACTTTTTCTAACGCATGCGCTAATACGTTCAATAAAATTTCAGAATCAGAATGCGTATTAATATGGCGGCGATCTTGTTCCAACATATTCTTTTTAAGTTGTGCGGCATTGATGAGCGTTCCATTATGCGCAAGCGCAATGCCAAAAGGTGCATTAACAAAAAAAGGTTGTGCTTCTTCTGCACTGCTGGAGCCTGCGGTAGGATATCGCACATGCCCAATACCACAACTTCCCTTTAAACGTTCCATGTCTCTTAAATGAAACACATCTCTCACTAAACCATTGGCTTTGTGTAAGTGGAATTGGCCGTGATTAAATGTCATCATGCCGGCAGCATCTTGTCCACGATGCTGCAATACGGTTAATGCATCAAATAAATCTTGCGCAACCGGCGTATAAGCCATGATACCAACAATACCGCACATCATTACCTCGCTTGCGTGGGAGCTCCTGTATTGGGAACAGCATCTCCCGCTTTCTGCACTTGCCCTTCCGTTTTCTGTGTCTCATTCCCCGTCTTCCGATCTCCAACGCCCACTTCGTTTTCGATAGAATGGACAACGCCTTCTAATTTTTTAGGATCAAAACCTTGATCTTGCACCCACTTTGTCAATGCGTGAGCAATGCCATCAACGTGCGGTAGCAATTGAGATTGTTTCCACCAACTCTCTTCGGGTATGGATGAATAGTTTGCTAAGACTACCAAGACGGCGAGTATTAATACACCTCTAGCGAAGCCAAAAATTAACCCCAAAATGCGATCTACAATTGTAAGACCAATGAAATCCACTGCTCGGACAAGCAATTTACTCAGCAGTGCGCCCAGAATCATTATGGCTAAGAAAATAATCATGAAGCCTACAGCAAAACGAATTGCTTGTGCGTCAATAACCCCGCTCAATATTCCATCCAAACTACCTGCAAATTTCACGCCTAAATAAATAGCCGCAATCCAGATAATTAAAGAGAAAATTTCTCGCGTAGCGCCCCGCCATAAGCTCATCACTGTTGATAAGGTGATAATAGCAAGGATAATCCAGTCTATTGTTGTCATCATATACCATGCATCCATTCTTTATTGAGTGTAACGTACTACTATCCCTTTTAAACCTAATTCTGTGTCAAGTTTGGCAGCAATTCTAGTAGCCTGATCCCGCGAAATCCCCGGGGAAACATACACACGCACCAAAGAATCGTTTGCCATTTTGCGGACATAAGGCGTAAACCCTTGCGCAGAAAGTTTCTTCATCAAAGCATCTGCATTTTTGTCACTTGAAAACGCGCCTAATTGAATTGTCCATTGTGATTGCGTTGCTTTTGCTAAGCTTTCTTTGGCTTTTTGATGTGCTTGCATGGTTTTAAGAGACGGTGTAGCAGTAGCAGCTATTGCAGGCTTTATTTCAGCAGGCGCAAGTTCAGAGGCCGGCGCGGAAAGTGGTGGCTCTGGCACTGCTACTGCAACGGTTGCCGCCACGGTAGGATGAGCAAGTTGTTCTTGTGGTGGTGTTGGCTGCAGCACCGTTTCGGAAGTGTCAAGTGCAATATCAGCCACAGTCAGCAGACGCGAGGGCTCTGAAGGAGCATCCCCTGTTATTTCGCCAGAAACAGATGAGGTATTATCAAATACATAATGTATTTTGGAAACCTCACTAACATCTGGCAACTCAGGCGCTGCAGGAATAGCATGAGACAGCACTTCAGCATTTTCACGAGGTTGGTCGAGCAAAAGAGGAATCAAAATAACCCCTAACGAAAGAATAAAAATAGCACCCACAATACGTTGTTTTAAAGATGTTGTCACTAAAGCCTCCGCTAGACAGGCTTGTTGAGTATATCACATAGAAGAAGAGAGTTATTACAAAGAAGCAAGAGCGTTATAAACTTCCGATACCGTCCAAAACGAACCTACTATCACATAAATAGTATCGGATGAAGAGTCAGTTAACGAGGCTTGGAAAGCCCCAGTGAGGCTTTCGAACGGATAAGCCCGCGCCTCTCTCAACGCTTCCATTAAAATCGCAGCAGGTGCACCCCGAGGTGTGCCTGCGGGAGAAGAAACATAGAAAGAGATGCGAGGATCTGTTTTTAGAACAGCTAAAGAAGCTTGGTGATCTTTATCAGAAAGCATACCCACAACCACACGAATATCTTGATTTGGCAAATCTTTTAAATGACTTGCTAAAAGAGACATCGAATCAGGATTATGCGCTACATCAAAAATGACTGGCTTGCCTTTCCATTCTGTTCGCATAAAACGCCCAAGCGGTTTTTTGTCTGCAAGACGTTTCCACATCCCAGGTTTTTCTTCACCACCTAATAATAAAAATGCTTGTTTCGCACAAGCTAAATTAGCCACCGGAATATGTGTTTCATGTGACGCACGATGTATTTCATCATCGGCGTAGAAATCTTGTTCATAGCATTGTAATAACGCGCCGTGCTCTTGCGCTAAATGTTTCATAAAAATTTGCAAATCATCTCCACCATACAAACAAGCTTTTTCTTTTCGCATGATCCCTGCTTTTTCTATTGCAATTTTTTCGCGCGTATCGCCTAAATGTTCCATGTGATCCATTGCAATACGTGTGATAATACTTAAATCAGCATCTATCACATTCGTAGAATCTAAGCGCCCACCCAGCCCAACCTCTAAAATCACCAAATCAAGTGACGATTGCTGGAAAATCCATAGCGCAGCCAATGTTGTATACTCAAAATAAGTGAGCATCACATCACCGCGTAAATGTTCAATGGCTTCAAACGCTGAGATCAACCACTCATCATTAACAGGGTATGCTTCTCCGCTATCTATCACAATGCGCTCATTGAATGATAATAAATGCGGTGAAGTGTAAACCCCCACACGCCACCCTTGTTGTGATGCTAATGTTTGCAATGCCGCAACCGTTGTGCCTTTACCATTGGTTCCACCGATGGTAACAATTGGACAAGGCGATTTTAACCAAATACGCTGCGCAACAGGGCGCATTCTCTCTAACCCTAACTCAATAGTGTTAGGATGAATATGCTCAAGATGTGTTAACCATTCGGGCAGTGTTTTATTATTAACCGACTTTTGTGGCATGCATAAACTTCCCTATCACTCGCGCTAACACAGCACGCATTTCTCTTCGATCAACAATCATGTCAATGAAACCATGCTCTAATAAAAATTCTGCGGTTTGAAAACCTTCTGGTAAAGTTTCTCTCACCGTTTGCGCGATCACACGCGGGCCTGTAAAGCCTATCATCGCGCGAGGCTCAGCAACATTAATATCCCCTAGCATGGCCAAACTTGCAGAAACACCACCGTAAGTAGGATCTGTCATCACAGAAATAAAAGGAATACCTGCTTGTGCAAGTTTTGCCAACGCGGCAGATGTTTTTGCCATTTGCATCAATGAAATCACAGACTCTTGCATCCGCGCGCCACCACTGGTGGCAAAACAAATAAAAGGAAGGTTAGCTTGCAATGCGCGCTCTGCAGCTAACACAAAACGTTCGCCCACCACCGCACCCATGGACCCACCAATAAAGCTAAAATCAAATGCACATATCACCACAGGCATATTTTCTAATGTACCTACACCTGCCACTAACGCATCTGTTTCCCCTGTTTCTTTTTGTGCAGCCGTTAATCGATCCTTATATTTTTTAGTATCTTTAAATTTCAAACGATCAACAGGCTGAATGCTTGCACCCATTTCTTCAAATGTGCCGTGATCAAAAAAATACGCAAGGCGTTTACGGCCCGTTAAACGCATATGATGTGAGCATTTCGGGCAAACATCTAAATTGCGTTCCAATTCTGCACGGTACAATACCGCCTGACACTCAGGACATTTCGTCCATACCCCTTCGGGTACGCCTCTGCGCTTTTCATTAGAAGTAAGGATGCGCGAAGGGAAAAGCTTTTTGAACCAGCTCATTTGCATGCTCCTGTCGGTGACGGCATGGGGAGATTGTATACCGACGGGTAATTAATCTCAACCAGTGTCAGCCCTTTTGCAGGAGCTGTTTGCCCTGCCTTGGAACGATTTTTCCCTTCTAATACCGCTTTTACCCATTCAGGGGGAACTTTCCCTGCCCCCACCTTATACAAGGTTCCCACGATATTGCGCACCATATGATGCAGGAAGGCGCTGCCGTGAATGTCTAATAAAATGTAATCCTTTTCCTGAGAAACATCACAACAATAGATTGTTTTAACAGGGTTTTTTGCTTGGCAGTCTCGTGCTCTAAATGCTGAAAAATCATGCGTTCCTACTAAATATTGAGCAGCCTCATGCATCAAGGCAGCATTGAGCGGGGTGTAATGCCAAGCTACAAATCGGGCTGCTAGAGCTGGGCGGACATGGGTATTCAATATCTGATAATGGTATCGTCTTGAAGTTGCCTCAAAGCGTGCATGAAATGTTTCTGGCACTTCCTTCACCCATTGGATGGCAATATCTGAAGGCAAATGGCTATTCACACCCATCAACCAGGCATATTCGCGGCGAATGGCCTGGGTTTCAAAATGGATCACTTGTCCTTTAGCGTGCACGCCTGCATCAGTTCGTCCCGCACAAATACATTGAACCCGTTCATTGGCCACAGTAGAAATAGCTTTATTCAAGCAACCTGCAATGGTTAATTCTGTTTCTTGATACTGGAAACCCGCGTAGGCAGTGCCGTCGTACTCAACTCCCATCGCAATACGCATGATTACATCTCATCATCTTCAGTCATGGCTTCAACGCGCGTTTTTCTTAAATAACGCTCTTTACGTTGCGTTCTATCTTGTACTTGCCCAACCAGTTGCCCACATGCAGCATCAATATCATCACCGCGCGTGCGTCTTACCGTTGTGTTTAATCCTGCCTCTATTAATATTCTTGCAAAACGCTCAATGGTGTTTGCATCTGATCGCTGATAAGGCGTATGGGGAAAAGGATTGAATGGGATCAAATTCATTTTAGCGGGAACACCTTCTAATACCTTAATCAATTGTTTTGCATGTTCTGGTTGGTCATTCACCCCAGCAAGCATCACATATTCCATCGTAATATGACGGCGAGGCTCATTTTTAAAATATTCCCTACAGATTGTCATCAAATCTTTTAAGGGGTATTTTTTATTGAGCGGTACTAATTTATCACGTAACTCATCGTTAGGCGCATGCAATGAAACAGCTAGCGCAACATCACTTGCTTGACGTAATGCTTGTAATCCAGGAATAACACCCGCAGTGCTGACGGTAACACGGTATTTAGAAAGGCCGTATGCGTGGTCATTAAGCATTAGATTTAATGCGGGGATAAGATTATCAAAATTTAATAAGGGCTCTCCCATGCCCATCATCACCACATTAGTCACTTCGTGATCATGTTTCCCACTCTCTTTAGATAAAGCGCGCACGGCAATCCACAATTGGCTAATAATTTCTGCAGTAGATAAATTTCTATTAAAACCCTGTTTTCCTGTAGAACAAAAATCACAATTTAAAATACAACCGACTTGTGAAGAAATGCATAAAGTGCCACGAGAAGCGGTAGGAATAAAAACAGTTTCAATACAATTTCCGTCATGCAATTGTAACAACCATTTGTGTGTGCCATCTTCTGCTACTTTTTCAAGTGCAATAGTAGGGAGGGTAATCTCAGCCACTTCGGATAATTTTTGGCGTAAGTCTTTGCTTAGGTTTGTCATGGCATTAAAATCGGCCACACCGTAAGCATGGATCCATTTCAACATTTGTTGGGCGCGATACGGCTTTTCGCCTAAAGTAACAAAGAAGTCTTGCATAGCCTGATAATCCAGGCCAAGTAAATTAATTTTGGGGTTTGAAAGTGTTGTCATGGGAACGCCTATCTGGTACAGCCTGGGCGGATTATACCGGAGATCGGGCCCCTTTTTCAATGAACTTACTACCCTCTATTTATCACTTGTGATGACTGCAGGCAGGGCTTTGTCTCTTCCTTCCTTACCGGGACTTGAGGTTGCCGCTGCGCTAGTTGGCGTTGAAAATAGTCATACCGAGCGGTATAGTGCGGTTTAGAGGGGTTTAAATGCTCATCAGCCGCCCTTTCCAGGGTGTCTTTGTGGGTTGTCATGGTGTCAATCTCGCTCTTTCGTTATCAAACTGCTTTATTTAATCAAATTAGTATAGTCCGCCTCCTTAAAACTTCCAGTTTTAGAGCCAATTTTTCCTTGATGAACGCCTCAAGCCCCCGCAAATAGAGTACTGACCTTTTGAGCACCCTGCTCCACAAACCGGTTCAATGCAGACAATACTTCAGGATAAAATTGAACTTCATCTAAAATAAGCGGTGCTAGCATATATGCTAGCTTGAACCTGTGTAAGCTATTTAATAACTCTTTGATTATTAAAATAATTTCTAAAACCAGACATACGCGTGCTGCCAATACAGGGCGTTGGAAAAATGGCTTTTGGGCAACTAGTCATGCTAGAATCAGTTTGATAAATACTTTCGATGAAAAATGAGG
>CAYLHG010000009.1:0-62339 GCA_964383495.1 uncultured Gammaproteobacteria bacterium | reverse complement strand
TGATTGATTGATTGATTGATTGATTGATTGATTGATTGATTGATTGATTGATTGATTGAGTGCCAAGCTGGTGGCGCATTTAATTGAATAGGGCAAAGCTCACTTCTTGACATTTAGTTGGCTGGTAAGTATTATGACCAGCCAGAGGATTAATATTTTATTAAACTTAATAAGGGACCTATTTCATTATTGTCCATGGCACGTGTGTCATTCTGTATATGGTGAAGAGATTTTAAAGATAAAAGCTAAGAAAAGACAGGAAGAGGTTTCGGAATATTTCATCTTTTTTAATTTTGGAGGATAATATATGATGTATAGAAATGAAAGAGAGAAAAATTTAGCTAAACTTTCAGATAAATTAAGAGATAAGTATGGCTATCTTTTTTTGGCAATATCATTTCCTTTAGGTATGTATATTGAAAAATTCAAAAATGAAAGTATGGAAGATTTCATATTTGCGATTGGTACATGGGCGATTTTTATATACTTTGTTTGGCTTATAATATATGTTAAAGGAATATTTAAAGACAGGAAACTTTTAAAGATATTAAATGAACAACAATATTAAGAGACGAAAATAATATTAGAATTTTTAATAGTTGTGATAGAGTCCGTCATTAATTTTAGAGGTAAAAGTATGAAGAGAATCATGATTTCATTATTGACCATAGGATGTGCGTTTTTTGCTGCAGTGGCCGAGGCAAGAACAATGATCGCGAAATGCTCAAATTTTAAGGCATTTCACACGGATTACACAACAGAAAAAATGCCATCGAACGATAAGCCGACTGTAAAAAAGTTTAATGAAAATCGATCAAATATGCTTAGCGATGAACTGATTGTGGTTTGGGAGTTAGGCAATAGTAAGGCTAAAATGAAATTCAAAGAATGGAAACATAAAGGATATTCGGAGCAGTCAGCTAGACCGTGGGAAGAAGTGAATTTAATACTAAATAGAACTGAATTTCGCGAACAGCTGACCTTTGTCGGGTTCTCTGACGGTAACCCAGTAATGTTTTCAATTTACCCCGATCACGGCGTCATGTATTTTTCGCAACAGGGACGTTCGTCTCTAGAAAATGGCGGAGGCTGGGTCTCGATGTTCCATGCCAACTGTACTGTTTATTAAAGAAAATTAACCCATGCGTTTTTCAGATGTGACGGTTCCTTTCAAAAAGCAATGACGGTTACTTATGTTATTGCGTATATAAATCTACTAAGAGCCCATTCTCAGTTTCTCCACTAATTTCGCCAGTACCTTCCCACTGTCCGTAGAACTCTACTGTATGACCATTACTATCCGTCAATTCCCCATGCACCTCACGTTGGCCATTGGTGGTGTAGATGCTCCCCTCAAGCTCACGACCCAGTTCGTCCTCACCATAAACGTCATAGGTGTGGTCAAAAGCAAAAGCACTGAGAGACACAGCGAGCAGGAGTGTGGCTAATTTAAATTTCATGGTTACCTCTACAACAAAACTCTAAGCGGATATTGTATGGGTCTTTAGCTCTAAAGACAACGAGCTTATATCTTGGGACACTGATGGGACACTAAAGCATAAAAAACAGCAACAATTGACAACATGGTAAAGCAGCTGAATATTGTAACATAATGTTTTTAAATGTTATTATTTGTTGCTGGGTGTTGTAGTGCATGTATGGGGTATGATTCGTAATCAGTAGGTCCGAGGTTCGATTCCCCGCGCCGGCAGAATAAAAACAATGGGTTATGAGAAATATTTTGGTTTTTATTATTTTAAAAATCCTCGAGGTTCTTGCAGGGCTTCCTTTTGGTTGCTGATACGTGCCTTAAAAAAAGTTCAAGTAAAGCATTTGACTAATGATAGCTTTACCTGCCGGACGTGGGCCTGTTTGGATTAATGAGTTCAATGAGTGCAAGCTTTTACAACATGTATTCTATAATCACATGTTTTTAAACGTTATTATCTATCGTCATTTATTTTAGAAAACTTGAACATTCTTGGGAGTGGGCTAGACTTAACTTGTAAGAATACTGAATAAATAATTTTGTTTGATGGAGGCCGCTATGCCATACTCACTCATGGCTGAATCGCTGGACCACCGGCATCGAAACGTAACAGCGATAAACGACAAAAGAAAAATACTATTTACTGTTGATCCCAATTCGCGAACCGTAATTAAGAATACGATAAGCACGGCAGACGACCTTTCTCAGACCGGGCAGGCAAAGGCCAGGGATAAAGGTAGATCGCATGCCAGTAATGCCGATAAAGATGATCAAGATAAAATAGCTGCTTGCAGTAAGATTGAAGCAGCAGCTGAAAATATTCGGGATACTCTTAAACGTGACTGTGAGCAGGGTGCCGAAAGAGTGCTAGCTGGAAATGGATCGGCTGGTAAGATGAGAGAGCTGCTTGCAAAGTTGGAAAAAAAGATGCAAGAGCTTAAAGAGGCTATGCAGACTCCTGCACTTCGAGCTACAAATAAATTTTTTAGCGCTCCTGTGGACTCAAAGGGTAACAAGGTCTCTCGTACGTATGCAGAAATAGAAGGGGATTTTATAGAATTTCAGCGTGCCTATGATATTTTGAAAAGCTCGATTGAAGAAACTGCAACCACGCTTGCTATGCTTGAGAACTATCAGGCAAAGCAGAAGGAATCTGTTGCAGTATTGGAAAAAGCGGGTCTAAAGATGCTACCTGAGCAGTGGCATAGAATTCCAGATGGCTCCAACGCCGATGTTATTCGAAGTTTTAGAAGCCGGTTGTTTATTGGAGTAGCCCAGATCTTAGCACAAGCGAGTAAGGAAGGTAGGGAAGGGTTAAGCTCTGAACAAATGAGGAAGGTGTCAGCTATTGTTACGGAGCTCAACACGCTTACTGATAAGCTGCTCTCTATTGAGACCGCGATCTTTGATCGGCCAGAGGCAAGTGATCGGGGTAGCATTACAGGGATGGACCAGCGTTTAAAAGCTGATTTAGAGGGCCCTAATGCTGCTGCTGTAGCACGAGCATCTCAGAATAATAACAATAACAACAACAATAATAACGATAATGACACGAGTAGTAATAACAACAATAATAATATAATTATAAACGGCCCTTGAGCAGCCGTCCCTACTTATGTTTTAGGTGTAGCGCTGGCTGTCCTGCCCAAGCGGCGTTAATGTAAAAGCCGATCTAAAATGCCGGTGGGCTTACAGTTCATCCCCCCAACTCAGCTTGCGACACCGCTTATAAAGCTCTTTCGTTTTTTGGGTGACGGTGATTGTGCTAAGCTGTCCTTCTGTGCATAGCGGTAAGATTACTTGATTTTTTTTGAATGTCACCGGCGCTACCACTCGGTTTTTAGGCAAGGGTTGCACCGTTTTAGAAACAATTAAATAACTGTATTTTTCATCTTCAAACCCTAAAGTTCCTTGTTTCAGATAACGGTGTAACCGGTTACGTTCTACGCGGGCAGGAAAATGACACCAATTCGGTTTTTGCATGGGGCAATCCAATGCATTCGGGCAAGGCGCTACCATAAATGCACCTTGAGATAATAAAAAGGTACGCGTGGCCATCAACTGCGCGTAACCTGCTGGTGTGCCTGGTTCAATGATCACTAAAAATTGTTGCGTTGCTGCCCAGGCAGCTTTTACTACTTTTTCAGGCTCGGCCATTTCATTCAAACTGTATGAAAGTAAGACAAGATCATGCGGGGGCAGTGTGCAGGGGAGTGTGGCCCGCTTCCATGTTGCTAAAGGCCCAGTAAGCTGTTTGCCCAAGCTAATAAAGTGCGGATCTGTTTCGATGAGCGTAGCGTGAGTAAGCCCTTCAAAATAGGTTTGGGCAGCCAAAAAGCCTGTGCCAGGGCCTGCGCCCAAGTCCAAAAAAGAGTGTATAGTTTCAGGATTAACCTGTTGAAAGGTTTGGGAAATAGCCTGAAACGTAGCGGGAAAACGCACAGCCAAATAAGCTGCATAATGATATTCTTCTGTAAGATAAGGCTTTTCACCGTGGCGATAGCGTTGTGAAAGTGTTTCAGCCGCTTCACGTAGTTGTGAGAGAGGGATGTGCTCTAGGAGCTTTTCTAAGGATGTTTTCATGAGGGCATTTTAAGGGAAAGAAGGCGCAAAAGAAAGGCAAATCATGGTAACATTTTGGATTATTTCAAACAGGGGCGGTGAACGGTGGCAGCAACTTCAATGGATTCTTTGGTCGCACTATGCAAGCGCCGGGGTTTTATTTTTCCTTCCAGCCAAATTTATGGCGGCCTGCAAGGTTTTTATGATTATGGCCCCATGGGAGTGGAGCTTAAAAATAACCTCAAACAAGCATGGTGGGATGCCATGGTGTATCAGCGGGATGACGTAGAAGGTTTGGATGCCAGCATTGTTACGGCGCGTACCGTGTTGCGCCATTCTGGTCATGAAGATACTTTCAGTGACCCTATGGTGGATTGCAAGCAATGCAAATCACGTTTTCGTGCTGATTTTGTGAAAGAAGGCCAATGTTTGGTGTGTGGTAAAAAAGATTTAACCGAGCCACGGCCGTTTAATTTAATGTTTCGTACGCAAGTAGGCCCCGTTGTGAATGATGATGCGCTTGCATATTTGCGTCCTGAAACGGCGCAAGGTATTTTTGTGAATTTTAAAAACGTGATGGACAGCGTTGTGCCCAAATTGCCTTTTGGGATTGCGCAAATAGGTAAAGCATTTCGAAATGAAATTACACCGCGCAATTTTATTTTTCGTGTGCGTGAATTTGAGCAAATGGAATTAGAATTTTTTGTAAAACCAGGCGAAGATGATGCGTGGCACCAGTATTGGGTAGAGTCACGCTACCATTGGTGGTTGAACCAAGGGTTGAGTGTGGAAAATTTGGAGCGTGTGGAGCAAAAACCTGAAGATTTAGCACATTATTCTAAAGCAACGGTTGATATTTGCTATCGCTTCCCGCATGGTTTGGAAGAATTAGAAGGTGTGGCAAACCGTACGGATTATGATTTAGGTTCGCATACAAAATCGCCGGAGACCTTAAATATCAAAGCAAAAATATTGCCGAATAATGACAGTGTCCAAAAATTAGCAGTTCAAGATATTGAAACGAAAGAATGGTTTGTTCCTTATGTGATTGAACCTTCTGCGGGAGTGGACCGCGGTGTATTAGCAGTGTTGGCAGAAGCCTATCATGAAGAGGTGTTGCCAAACGGCGAAACACGTACTGTATTAAAATTGAAGCCACATTTAGCACCCATTAAAATTGCGGTGGTTCCGTTGGCGAAAAATAAGCCAGAATTGGTGGAGTATGCTGAAAATATTGTGCGCACGTTGCGGCAGAAAATTCGCGGCAGGGTGGTGCTGGAAAATTCAGGCAATATTGGTAAAAATTATCGGCGCCATGATGAAATTGGAACGCCTTATTGTGTGACAGTGGATTTTGATACCATTGGCGCATCAGATTCTGATCCTGCTTTAAAAGATACCGTCACGGTGAGGGATAGAGATACATTAGAGCAGAAGAGGGTGAGGGTGGAAGAGATAATGCAGCATTGTATACTGTAGAGCGCATATTGTGCGCCCCTACGCCTAGATCATAGCGCCATAATCAACCGCTTGACTCTTTCCATCACAAACGGAAAATCTGTTAGGCTCATCCATTCGTGCTCGGAATGCGCGCAGCCGCCTAATACTCCTAAACTATCAATGCAGTTTGGGACGTAAGCGCTGACCATGTTCATATCTGAAGCCCCTGCAAGCATGCGATCCACTGCATGCATGGGCTCGCCACCTAGCGATATATTAATGTCACTTAACAATGATAGTAATTTTTCATTGCCGGGTTTGCGTTCCATGGCAGGTTTAGGTGATAAAAAAGTCAGTGTCGCATGCATGTGAGGATCATCAAGCGTTTTTAAAATACGTTGTAATGCATCATTCACCGCTTCAAACTGCTCGCGATTTGTATAGCGAATATCACCTTGCACCATGGTTTGTGTGGCAATGATATTGTGCGCGCCAATAGCTTCTATTTCGTTTGAATTGAAAATCAACCCGCTACCGCCGGCAATCAACCCAGGATTTAACGTTAATCCAACATGTTTTTTCATTTCATCGCGCATATGTTGCAAAATGCGCATGGTGTGATAAATAGCGCCTACTCCCACTTCAGGGTGTGTGATGCGTGATGAGTGCCCGCCTGGTGCATGCACTTCTAATGTCCAATTGGTGGTGCCGCGACGTTCAATCACCGCCACATTGGGGGCGCGTGCAAATTCAAACCCAATCGCATAATCAGCTGTTTTCGCTGTTTTTAATAAGGTGTTGCGGCTGATTTCCCAAGGTTGTGATGTATGCTCTTCATCGCCTAACAGTGCAACCGTGATATGGCGATTTTTTAATAAACCTTCTTTGTGCATTGCTTCTAATGTGTATAAGATAACAAGTAACCCGCCCTTCATGTCATATACGCCGGGGCCACTGGCTTTTTCTGATGTGTCTGTGTAATGTTGGAAAGGGCTATCAAGTGGGAATACTGTGTCTAAATGGCCTAATAATAAAATGTGCGGCCCTTCGCCTGTGTGCGTGGCGAATAAGTGATCACCAAATTGGGGATCAGTATTAGGGTGCCATTCTGTTTGAAAACCAAGCGCTTCAAAGCGTGGCTGAAGGTATTCTCCTACGGCACGAACACCGGCTGGGTTTAATGTGTGGCTGTTGATGTTAACAATCGTTTTGAGATCATGGCGTAGCGTGTCGAGCACAAATCATTCCTTGAATAAGGGAGGTAAAAATATACTATACGTGCGTAAGGACGGCAAAGATAATAAACGCGCACAAAGTTTAGCATACCTCAAACCTAATAAAAATGCGACTACAGGCATTGCATATAAATAGGGTGCGGAAGGAATGAGGTCATCTAAACCATTTTGTAATTGTTGTTGATGATGTTTAATATCTGTATTTGTTTTTTTGATGGCGCGTAAAATCGTTCGGCTGCTATTCATCTTCTTTTCCCCATAAATTCTTTAAATGTGCGCGGGTGTATTTGAATGTTAACCGCTGCTGATATTGATATGCAGCGTATAATGCTAGTAACAAAGCGGTTATTTGAATAGCAGTAATGCTAGCAATGCTAATGAGTATGTTGTGTGTAAACAAATAAAAAGCATAAGCGCCTAGTGCCGTTAAGGATAACCATGCACTCAGCAATAATAGGCTGGCACAAAATAAGCTCAATACAAAAGGGAAAATACTTTGTCTGGCTAAAGCAGATTCCAATGAAAAAAGAGAGGCATGTTCCTTAACCAGCGCGACGCTGGCGCTACAGATGTCTTCTAAAGCGTTGCCTCTCATTATATTATCCTAATAATTTTCCAACGATTATCCCTGCTACTGCTGCAATAACGGTTGATTTCACAGGGTTTTTCTTGATGTAATTGGTCGTAGCCTTGGTATAAGCTTCCAATTCATCTTCAATGGTTTCTGCTTTTTCGTTGATTTCACGAATTAAACTTTCGGCTTCGCTTTCAACGTCATGCTTTCGGGTTGTCATGGTACTTCCTCCTACGATAACATTAGGTCTTCACATTAAGTATCGGCGGAGGGGAAAGGAACTGTAACTATTATTTTTTATTTAATTCAATAAGTTTGAAAGATCTCTATAGCTGCTAAGAACTCGGACGATTTCAATGGGGGAGCAATCTTTGTAAATGATGAGATAATGCCATTTGAAGGGTCAAAAACGGATTGATTGATTTTGTAAAAATGGTTTTTTGTAGCCCATATTGGGATTTGCAGCAAGCATATCCAGTGTATCGTATAAAACGTCTAGCAGCTTGAGCGCGGCTGTTTTGTTTCCTTCTGCGATGTATGAGATTATTTCATCAATATCTTGTTCAGCAGTAGCTGACAGAAAATAATTTTTCACCTTATTCCTTAGACATATTATTTATTTTTTTCTTTAATTTTTCATAAGAAGTGGAGGCGGAAACTTTATTTCCCGCATCCAACTGATCTAATCCAACTTGGATTACTTTATTTAATTGATTTATTTGGTTTATTTGTAATTCATCATGTGCACGCATTAAACGCAAAGCCTCCCTTATTATCTCACTGTTGGAGGTATATAGCCCGCTCTCAAGCTTTTCCTGTACGTACCGCTCTAATTCAAAAGTTAGTGAGATGTTCATAGGTGCCTCTCTATGTCAAATAATAGCATAATTTGCTAATCTTTGTCATTATCAGCATAACCCAGATATTTTTGCGGAGTCAGTTGAAGTAAGCGCTGTTTGTCTGCTTCGGGTAATGGCTGGCGCTCAATGAAGGCTCTCAAATCTTCCAAGGTGAGAGCCTTCCCCCTTGAAAGCGCTTTCAATTGCTCATAAGGGGCTTCTAATCCATGGCAGCGCATCACGGTTTGTATGGCTTCAGTCAATACTTCGGGGTGCGCGTTTAAATCTGCTTCTATTTTAGCGTGGTGAATATCTATTTTATTTAGCCCGCGAATAAGCGAAGTAAGTCCCAGTACTGTATGCCCAAATATCACACCCAAATTGCGCAAAACAGTAGAGTCGCTTAAATCACGCTGGAAGCGTGAAATTGGTAATTTATCGCTCATGAAACGTGCCAGCGCATTAGCAACACCAAAATTACCTTCCGCATTTTCAAAGTCAATCGGATTAACCTTATGCGGCATGGTAGAAGAGCCTACTTCTCCTTCGATAGATTTTTGTTTGAAATAATCAAATGCAATATAACCCCACATATCGCGCGCGCAATCGATTAATATGACATTTAATGCTGCAATGGCATCCAGCATTTCACATAAGTGATCGTGTGGCTCTATTTGTGTTGTAAAAGGGTGATATTTAAATCCTAACGATTCAATAAATTGTTTGCTGATAAGCGGCCAATGAACATCTGGGTATGCAATACGATGTGCATTAAAATTGCCTACGGCGCCGTTCATTTTAGCGGAAATTGCCACGTTTTTTAACCGCAATATCCCTTGTGATAACCGATAAGCCATGTTTGCAAATTCTTTGCCTGCCGTGGTAGGTGTGGCGCTTTGTCCATGTGTGCGTGATAACATGGGTTGTGATGAAAACATGTGAGCGAAATTTTTTAACGTTCTTTCAGTGCTTTCGTAGTATGCAATCAATACGTCTCGCCCATCTCTTGTCATATGAGCGTAAGACATATTATTAATATCTTCAGATGTGCATGCAAAATGAATAAATTCTTGCGCTTTTTGTAGAGTAGGGCGTTTTTCAAATTGCGATTTCATGTAATATTCTAACGCTTTCACATCGTGCCGCGTTGTTTGTTCAATTTTTTTGACCGCTTCGGCATCATCTATATCAAACTCATCGCAAGATTTTTGTAAGTAATGTTTATCATCTGCGGTGACTGCTTTAAGTACAGGAACATTGAGTGTATCGCACAACAATAAAAACCAATCTATCTCGGCGCGGTAACGATAGCGTATTAACGCATATTCGCTGAAAACATCACGTAAGCAATCAACTGCTTCACTGTAACGTCCGTCAAGGGGTGAAAGCGCTCGTATGTCCATTCTCAATCCTCTATATCCTCAATGATCGCGCCCCCTAGGCAGTGGGAGCCATCGTAAAATACCACAGATTGCCCGGGTGTTACTGCACGTTGCGGCACTTCGAAAGTGACTAAGTAACGTTCTTTAGAAGAGGTAATCACGCAACTTTGATCTGCTTGACGATAACGCGTTTTTGCCATGCATGCAACGGGCAATGCAGGAGCTGTACCAATCCAGTGTATATGAGAAACCCATAATTTGCTTGTAAAGAGTGATGGATGGTTACTTCCTTGTGCCACTATCAAATGATTATTAGCCATATCCTTACGTACTACATACCAAGGCAATTCTGCGTGCCCCGTTTTGCCACCAATGCCTAACCCTTGACGTTGGCCTAACGTGTAATACATTAATCCATCATGTTGGCCTATTTTTTGGCCATCGACGGTGAAAATATCGCCTGGCTGTGCAGGCAAATAATCTTTTAGAAACGTTTTAAAGCCACGCTCACCAATAAAGCAAATGCCTGTGGAATCTTTTTTATCTGCATTCACAAAACCTGCTTCTTTTGCAATCGCGCGTACTTCAGGCTTGTGCATTTCTCCCAGAGGGAACAATACTTGACTGAGTTGAGCTTGTGTGAGTCCATGCAAAAAATAACTTTGATCTTTTTGAAGATCACAGGCTTTGTGTAGCTCAAAGCCATTGTCTGTTTCTTTGACGCGCGCGTAATGTCCTGTGGCGATCTTATCTGCGCCTAAGCTTTTTGCGTGATCTAAAAAGGCTTTAAATTTAATTTCTGTATTGCATAAAATGTCGGGATTGGGCGTGTGTCCTGCTTGGTATGTCGATAAAAAGTGGGTGAAAACCCTGTCCCAATATTCTTGCGCAAAATTGACACTCGAGAGGGGAATGCCAATACGGTCTGCAACTCGCTTAGCATCAAATACATCCTGAGCAGAATGGCAGTAAAGATCCGTATCGTCTTTTTCCCAGTTTTTCATGAAAACGCCTTGCACGTCAAAGTGCTGGCGTTTTAACAATAAAGCAGTGACGGAAGAGTCCACCCCTCCGGACATGCCTACAATAATGCAAGTTTTTTGGGTAACCATGGGCGCAAGGGTACCCTAAAAAAGAGTGAGATTCAAGTTTCACAAGAAAGTAGGGGCAAGATTGCTTACCCCCCTATCTTTTAATCCTCAACCAGCTCAGCAACTTTTCCTTCATCTACTGCAATAAATTGAGCAGTAATGTTCCGAGCAGCAAGCGCACCAGCATTTTCAATAAGTGCTTGTTCGCTCACGTGGGGTCGGATGTTAATAGCATGTAACCCTTTGGGGCCTTGGCAAATTTCAAACTCAACCAGTTGGCCAGCTTTTAGGGTTCTATACCCATCCATCATGACAGTAGAAAAATGAGCAAAAATGTCTTCACCTTGCTCGTCAATGGGGCGGACAAAACCGTACCCCTTAGCGTTATTAAACCATTTCACAGTCCCTATTGGCATACCACGTTCCTTCTCGCTAATCTGTTGAACTACGGTCAAAAGACCTAACCTTTTTCATTTATACACACGATTTTTCTACTCGTCAATATTGTGTGTAAAAATTTTCTGTGAAATCAAATAAATAAGAAAGAATTATAGCTATATTAGCTTGTTTTTGATAGATGACATATGTTATTCTTTGGGCGAATCCCAGAAATTTGTCTAAACTTATAAAGTACACGGAGGGAGAGCAGTATGTATGGAACGTATGCAGCCGACAAGGACGTGGCGGTAGTTGCAGAACAAGCTAAGATGGCTTTAAAGCGGCCGCCGCTTTATACCGTTTTCTTAGTAAACGATGATTTTACGCCAATGGACTTTGTGATAGAAGTGCTGCAGATTTTTTTCGATATGTCGCTCGAAAAAGCGCAGCGCGTGATGTTTCAGGTTCACAGCCAAGGGGAGGCTGCTTGCGCAGTTTACCCATTTGATGTGGCTGAAACCAAAGTAGCATTGGTGACGGACTACGCACGTCAACACGAATTTCCTTTGATGTGTGATATGAAGCCTTGTCCGAATGATGAATAAATAACGTAGGGCACGACCCTACGAATAACAAGGAGATGACAACACATGCTAAGCAAAGAACTAGAGTTTACATTAAATCTTGCTTTTAAAGAGGCTCGAGAAAAACGTCATGAATTCATGACAGTGGAACATTTGCTGCTGGCTTTGCTAGACAATCCTGCTTCTTTAGCTGTGTTGCGTGCTTGTGGCAGTGATACAGAGCGTTTACGTCATGAACTCGCAACGTTCATTGATGAAACAACGCCGCATATCCCCGCGACGGATACTGACCGTGAAACACAGCCAACGTTAGGTTTCCAACGTGTTTTACAGCGCGCTGTTTTTCATGTGCAATCTTCAGGAAAATCTGAAGTGACTGGTGCAAATGTATTAGCTGCTATTTTTAGCGAGCAAGAATCTCAAGCGGTGTATTTCCTCAAAAAAGAAAATATTTCACGTTTAGATGTTGTGAATTATATTGCACACGGTATTTCAAAAATAGCGGAAGACGAAACGCCAGATGAAGCGCCTCACCAAGAAGATGAAATAGGCGGTGAAGAGAACGCAAGCCAGTCTCCACTAGAGGCATACACAACCAATTTAAATGTGCGTGCCAAAACGGGCTATATTGATCCGCTAATTGGCCGTGAAGATGAAGTGTTGCGTGTGGTACAAATTTTGTGTCGTCGCCGCAAAAATAATCCATTGTTGGTAGGTGAAGCAGGCGTGGGTAAAACTGCGATTGCAGAAGGCCTTGCTAAAATGATTGAAGATAAAAATGTGCCCGCTATTTTGGAAAAGTCGACGGTTTATGCATTAGATTTAGGCGCATTATTGGCAGGCACGAAATACCGCGGTGATTTTGAAAAGCGCTTAAAAGCAGTGTTAAGCCAATTAAAACGTGATAAAGGCGCCATTTTATTTATTGATGAAATTCATACCATTATTGGCGCGGGTGCTGCATCAGGCGGCGTGATGGATGCGTCGAATTTAATCAAGCCCTTGTTGTCTTCAGGTGATTTGCGTTGTATGGGTGCAACGACGTATCAAGAATATCGTGGCATCTTTGAAAAAGATCGTGCATTAGCAAGACGTTTCCAAAAAATTGATGTGATTGAACCATCTGTAGATCAAACGTTTGAAATTTTAAAAGGTTTGAAAACACAATTTGAAAAACATCATGAAGTAAAATACTCTGTGCGTGCATTAAAAGCAGCAGCTGAATTGGGAGCGCGTTATATTAATGATCGTTTTTTGCCTGATAAAGCCATTGATATTGTGGATGAAGCAGGCGCGTATCAACGATTATTGCCCATTTCAAAGCGTAAAAAAACAATTGGTGTGAAGGAAGTAGAAGATATCGTCTCTAAAATGGCGCGCATTCCAACAAAAACAGTTTCGAGCACGGATAAAGACATCATGCGTCGCTTAGAGCGTGATTTAAAAATGTTAGTGTTCGGCCAAGACATGGCTATCACCACATTAGTAGCAGCCATTAAAATGGCGCGTGCAGGGTTGGGAGATCCTCAAAAGCCTATTGGTTCTTTCTTACTAGCAGGCCCAACCGGTGTGGGCAAAACAGAAGTAACACGCCAATTATCGCAATTATTGGGCTTGAAGTTGTTACGATTTGATATGTCTGAATACATGGAGCGCCACACGGTATCCCGGTTAATTGGTGCGCCTCCTGGTTATGTAGGGTTTGATCAAGGTGGTCTATTAACAGATGCAGTGATTAAAAATCCTCACTCAGTATTATTGTTAGATGAAATTGAAAAAGCACATCCAGATGTATTTAATTTATTATTGCAAGTGATGGATAATGGAACATTGACGGATAATAACGGTGCGAAAGCAGATTTTCGTCATGTGATTGTGATCATGACAACGAACGCTGGAGCAGAGGAATTAGCCAAACGTGGTATTGGATTTACATCTTCGTACCATACCTCTGATAGTATGGAAGCGATTAATCGTTTATTCCCACCTGAGTTCCGTAATCGTCTTGATAAGATTATTCAATTTAACCAATTAACACCGGATATCGTCGTGAACGTGGTCGATAAATTCCTGGTAGAATTAGAAGCCATGTTGGACCAAAAAGGTGTATCCTTGGATGTGGATGAGTCTGCACGGCATTGGTTGGCTGAAAAGGGTTATGATGTAGCCATGGGTGCACGCCCAATGGCGCGGTTAATACAACAGGAATTGAAACTGCCTTTGGCTGACCAAATTTTGTTTGGTGAACTAGCGCATGGTGGGCATGCGCATGTGACACGCCAGGGTGATAAACTGGTATTACAATGCGTCTGCAATGAGGTAATGGTAGAGGGGTAGTTGAGGGGCGAGGGAGAAAAATTTTTCCCCTCGCCAAACATACGGAGTAGCTATGTTTACTTGGGTTTGGAACACTATTGAAGAGCGTGTCATCCAGAGGGACATGAATCAAAAAAGCACCTACGCTATCTGGGGCTGTTTAGTGGGTGTTATTGCCGTAGCGATCGTGGCAACAGCTATGTATTGTGACGAAAAAGACGACGCGTTGAATAAATTTTTAGAGTCCATATGGACCTTTCGAGATACTACGCCAGGCACAGAAGAGGTGGCCAACATGGGCGCTGCCAAAAAAGCATGCTTACTGTTCTTTGGGGCTACGTTGGGAGGTATAACAGGCGGCGGGCTAGGCTTGGGTTATGGGGTATACCGTGGCAAATTTTAGGTGACGCTATAGGGTTTTTAAAGAAAGAAAACAATTGTTACCAAAGCAAAACTTGAAACAGAAGAACCCGAGACTTTATATAACTACTTAAAATATAAAAACATTTTAAATATAGGTATTTTGTTGTCATTTTGTTACAATTCGAAGGTTGTTAAATAAGATAACTAAATGGTAAGGTAAACCTAACTTATCAAACATCCTGAAGAAGACAAAGGTGGAGTTAAAATATGGGGTACCCGGAAACGGAAGAAAAGCAGGTCCAAAAGGGTACGGATACTTCTACTAAATCGGGCGACGACGATACACTGCCTCCGATGGAGGATAGTGCAGCGGCGGTAAGGTCTTCATGTTCTCCTATTAATCTTACCCTGGTTGGTGATGATAACTATCCCTCTGATGACGATCCTCGATCACGACCCCCGAGCCCTTTACTCCCTTTTCCTTCTCCTTCTCGGCACGCTTCGATAAACGCTTTTTGGATTTTGCGTGAAAGAAGTGTTGCGCCTGATGTAATAATAGGTTTTTTCACCGCTGTGGTAGCTGCGAGTATTGTGATGGCATTATTGGAAATAGATGCATTAGAAGAAATTAAAAAGGCGCTCGGGTCATGGCTAACGGATTTATGCAAAGGCGAAAATGCATCTCATCAAATGAACATGGTTGAAAAAACAGCAGTATTTGTAGGTGCTTTTGGCGTTGTTGGCGCGATAGCGGGCGGTTGTGCGAATCGTGTCATGGATCGGAAATGGTGCTAGCCGCTGCCCTGACGGACGCATGCTTGTCCCGAGCTTGGCTCGGAATGATGCGCCCCTAAGAGAGTGGTTTTTTCCTATGCTTCCTTGTTTCGATCTTTCTCTTTGCTTGTACCGCGGAAAATAATACGTCCTTTCGTTAAATCGTAAGGTGTCATTTCAACGACAACAGCGTCTCCTTGTAAAATGCGGATGTAATTCTTGCGCATTTTGCCGGAAATGTGCGCTACGATGGTATGCCCATTTTCAAGTTGTACTTTAAACGTGGTGTTCGGTAATGTATCAATTACCAAGCCATTCATTTGAATGACGTCTTCTTTTGCCATGTGTTTATCCTGTTTTATACCGTATTTCAAAACCCCCGCATATTGCTGCGGCTATACCGCAATATGCTGCCCCCTCAAGGGAGGCGATTTACTTCGCGCTGTCCAAAAACTTTTCAGCATCCAACGCGGCCATACAGCCCGTTCCCGCAGAGGTAATGGCTTGACGGTATACATGGTCCGCCACATCACCCGCTGCAAAAATCCCAGGCTTGCTGGCGGCCGTTGCATTGCCCGCTGTTCCTGATTTTACCACAATATAGCCATTCGTCATCTCTAATTGTCCTTCAAAAATGCTTGTATTAGGCGTGTGCCCAATGGCAACAAATAATCCAGGCAAAGAAAGGGTTTCCGTTGAGCCATCTTTAGTGTGACGAATTTTTACCCCTGTGACCCCGCTGCTATCTCCGAGCACCTCATCTATTTCATAAAAATATTTTAAGACAATTTTGCCTTCTTCTGCTTTTTTCATCAATTGAGAAACCAAAATCTTCTCAGCACGAAAGGTATCGCGCCGGTGAATTAAAGTAACTTTACTACAAATGTTTGATAAATATAAAGCTTCTTCTACTGCCGTATTTCCTCCGCCTACCACCGCTACTTCTTTGCCCCGATAGAAAAAACCATCGCATGTGGCGCAAGCAGAAACGCCTCGGCCCATGAAAGCTTGCTCAGAGGGTAGGCCTAAATATTTTGCCGAGGCACCTGTTGCTATGATTAAAGCGTCACACGTATAAGTGTCGCTGTCACCTATTAAAGTATAAGGTGTTTTCGAAAAATCTACTTGGTTGATGTGATCAAAAATAATCTCTGTTTCAAAACGTTCAGCATGTTGCTTCATGCGTTCCATTAGATCGGGTCCTTGCAAATGAAACGCGTCGCCGGGCCAGTTGTCTACTTCTGTGGTCGTCATTAATTGGCCACCTTGCGCCATTCCCGTGAGTAATACTGGCTTTAAATTAGCGCGTGCCGCATAAACGGCCGCTGTATAGCCAGCAGGCCCAGAGCCTAAAATTAATAAAGAAATATGTCTCGGCATATGCATCACTCCAGCGATTTAAGGGGCAATAGAAACATCAAAAGGTACCACTAATACTTTACCATTCACTTGCACTTGTAAAAAGAGGCGATAATAACCTGCAACAGGGAATGTAACATGAAACATTAAATTAGGCCCGCCACGAGCATTTTCAGAGGTGACAGCTCGTCCTGTGGGATGTGTGTGAACAAGGTATTCTCGATGTGCACTAAAGCCTATTAAATGCGCGAATGTTTGCATGATGGGCTCCAATTCTCGGAACAATTGCCCATGCTCATCCTTTACTGTGATGTGTAACATGGCTTCTTTGCCCGCATGCAGTTTGAGTGGGTCGACCTCTGTGGTAAAAACCAGATTATTTACTGTAGCACTCGGTGTGATAGTTCCGGGTAGCAATGTTGCAAATTGAGGTGGCGGAGCAACAGAGCCTGCTACTGTAAAATCAGTGCTTAAAAAACGCTGAATATGATCACGTTGCGGGGTCACATCCGCAAATAATACATAGTCGCCACCTTGTGCAGGCGTGAAAGGGATAGTATAAATCGCCAGCCCATCTTTGCGCGTAGGCGCAGGATGAATGTGATGATAATCGGTGAGGCTCGCATCAATGGCCATGACGTGAATTTGCTTTCCGTGCGTCTTTTCAAAATCCCTATAAAGCGCTGCTGTACCATTGGAGTTTTGCAGCACAAGTGTGAATTCGCCTGGCTTTCCTTTTAAAAGACGTGCAGATTCCACTTCCACAATTGCATTAAAATCAGGGTGAGGAAGAGGTTGAGGAAGGGCGGGTAGAGGGTCCACGTGTAAATGAGCAGCAGCATTCGTGGTAGGCGTGTCAACACGAGGTTGAGAATAACATGCCGCTAAGACAAATAGACCTAAGAATACTGCTTTTTTAAACATCTATCTGCTCCCCTTTTTTCATAGGCGATATGCTAAACTTGAGGGATATTATAAGGATGAACCCGATGGCACGCAAGTCACAACTTCAACATCCCCGCTCAGGTAACGCACAAAACCTGATGTTGCGCGTGCGTGAAGGGTTGTTTATTTTATCACTGTCTTTAACACTATTTTTTATATTAGCTTTGCTGACGTTCAGCCCAAATGATCCTGCTTGGTCTTCAAGCGGCGCATCTCATGCGGTATTGAATGTGACGGGTCCTATTGGTGCATTTTGTGCTGATATTTTATTTACCTTGTTTGGCGTGTTGGCCTATGGCTTTCCTGGGATGGTAGGTTTAGGCGCTACATATTTATTTCGACATCGTTTTGATACGCAAGAACCTTTGCAATGGTCTTTGGTTGTCTTGCGTGTTGGGGGTTTTTTATTGGCTCTCATAGCCGGATGTACATTAGCACATTTATATTTTGCAGATATTTCATTCCCTTACCCTTCAGGCAGCGGTGGCATCATTGGCCAAAGCTTAAGTATTTTACTCTTGCGAACATTGCATATTACAGGTGCTACCGTCTTATTACTGGCCATTTTTTTAGTGGGGTTAACATTTGCAACCGGAATTTCATGGCTAAAAATGATGGATTGGGTAGGTCGTGGTGTTTTGAAAGGAGCGCAGCAATGGGTAGCTGTTATTCAAAAATATCGTGCATCGCAACCTGTCGTATTATCTCCTAAGCGGGAAAAAGTGCGTATTGAGCCACCCACCATGGATCTGTCACACTGGATAGAAGAGCCGTTGAAAACAACAACACGTGCACTGGCTAAAATAGTGGAAGCCCCTGTCACATCAAAATTAAAAATCATTGCTAAGAAGCCTTCTTTACACGCGCAAGTGCCGTTATTTCGTGCAGGCCCAGAAGGCCCTATGCCATCCTTGTCTTTACTAGACCCCCCTCAAGTGCAACAAGAAGCACACTATACCGATGAAGCATTGAGAGAAATGTCCCGCCAGGTGGAAACAAAATTAGCAGACTTCGGTGTGGATGCGCATGTGGTGGCAGTGCATCCCGGGCCTGTGATTACGCGTTTTGAGCTGGAATTAGCCGCGGGCGTGAAGGCAAGTAAAATCACAGGATTAGCGAAAGATTTGGCGCGCTCGTTAGCCATTGTGAGCGTACGCGTGGTGGAAATTATTCCAGGTAAACCTTATGTCGGGCTGGAGCTGCCAAACACGCATAGGCACATGGTGTGTTTGAGTGAACTCATTGCCAGTGATGCGTATGTGAAATCTTCATCCCCTTTAAGTTTAGTATTAGGAAAAGATATTGCCGGCGCGCCTGTTGTGGTTGATTTAGCAAAAATGCCGCACTTATTAGTAGCAGGCACAACGGGTTCTGGTAAATCTGTTGGGTTAAATGCAATGTTATTAAGTATTTTGTTTAAAGCAACCCCTGATGATGTGCGAATGATTTTGATTGATCCTAAAATGTTAGAATTAGCTATTTACGATAATATTCCGCATTTATTAGCACCTGTGGTGACAGACGTCAAAGAAGCTGGGAATGCACTAAAATGGTGTGTGGCTGAAATGGAGCGTCGTTACCAATTAATGGCTGCATTGGGTGTGCGAAATTTAGAAGGGTATAATCGTAAAGTACGTGACGCAGATAAAAATAATACGCCTATCAATGATCCTTTATTTCAATCTATTGATCCTGATGCTGTTGCACCGCCACTACAAACATTGCCTTTCATTGTTGTTGTGATTGATGAATTTGCTGATATGATGATGGTCGTGGGTAAAAAAGTAGAAGAATTGATTGCGCGTATTGCGCAAAAAGCACGTGCAGCAGGGATTCATTTAATTTTAGCAACGCAACGTCCCTCGGTAGATGTGATCACGGGTTTGATTAAAGCAAACGTGCCTACGCGAATTGCATTTCAAGTCGCCTCTCGCATTGATTCGCGCACTATTTTGGATCAGCAAGGTGCAGAGCAATTATTAGGACGAGGGGATATGCTTTATTTACCTGTAGGGGCAGGGATCCCTGTGCGGGTGCACGGAGCGTTTGTGTCGGATCAAGAAGTGCATGCTGTCGTGGAAGATTGGAAACGGCGTGGTACGCCTGAATTTGAAGAAGGTATTATTTCTGGGCATGCTGGCTCGGGTTTGCATGGTGTAGGGTTTGATGGTGATGAAGACGAAGGTGACGCAGAAGCGGATCCTTTATATGATCAAGCGGTTGCTGTAGTATTAGAAACGCGCCGTGCTTCTATTTCCATGGTGCAAAGAAAATTGAAGATTGGATACAATCGTGCCGCACGTTTGATTGAGCAAATGGAAGCAGCAGGGTTGGTATCAGCAATGCAATCGAATGGAGGCAGAGAAGTGTTAGTGCCTCATTCGTCGTAAGAGAAAAAGGTATGTATCAATGCGTATATTGTTTTTTTTAATGAGTATCATAGTGTCCTGCGTGGCTTGGGCAGCAACCCCAGCTGAAATGTTACAAGAGCGCCTATCATTGTTACATACGCTAGAAGCAAAATATATTCAAACATCTTATGATGCCAGTTTGCGCGAGAAAAAAGTAGTATCGGGGAAGGTGGTGATGGAGCGCTCGAATAAATTTCGTTGGACGGTAGAGAAACCGTATCATCAAGTACTATTATCAGATGGAAAAAAATTTTACATTGACGATCAAGACTTGGATCAAGTGGTGATTCGCCCATTAATGAGTAGTGTGCAAGATGCGCCAGCGTTGTTATTAATTGGGAAAACGAGCGACGTATCGAAAGATTTCAATGTGCGCCATAGTTCATTGGGAACATTTCAAGATGTTTTTGTGTTAATACCGAAAGATAAAGAGAGTATGTTAAAGTCCATTGAATTGGCTTACCAGGGAAGCGCCTTACAATCTATGCGGTTCCACGATACGTTAGATCAAGTCGTGGATATTCAATTTATTGATTTGCAAATAAACGCCCCGTTAGAAAAAGGAGCGTTTACGTTGGTTATTAAAGAAGGTGTGGACGTCATTGAAGAGTAAGCTAGGAAGAACGATTACTAATCCAGACGTGGGCGTTTAGCTACGGGCTCTCGAGGGGAGCTATTAACGTTGTTAGGGTTAGAGTATTGCAAATGTAAACCTGTTGGAACAGGAGACTGAGGAGCGTCGTCATCGTCGTCTGGGCCAATTAGATTCGAACCAGTCTCAGAGTGAACACTCGGATTATCTATGGTCTCATCATCATCATCATTACCGTTGCGATGGTCTACTTCTTGAAAAAAATAATTAAGCAGCCCACGCATATGACTATTATTTTCTCCTAAGAGCGGGTCATCCTCATACGGTGTACGTCTGATAACCGCAAGCCGATTGCCAAGCATGTGCTGAATACGAGGGCTGAATGCATCTTCCTCCAAACTATATAACAACCATGCTAAATTATTACGATTATCAAAAGGGAATTGCTCAATAAGATAGCGAATGCCCGTATTGATATCTTCATTTCCTAACATATTCAGTAGATCAACTTTTTCTGCATAAGATAGCATTACCAACAGAGAAGCAATATGATGAGCATTTCGCTCATTGTATGGAGTGCGCTCAATGATGTGCTTAATATAGCCAGCCGCCGTTCGGTTATTTTCTAATTCTGATCCTAATTTATGGATAAGATTTAAACGTTGCTCTCCCAAAATGATTTCAAGAAGAGCGTGGAGATTATAAAAAACATTTTCATCTTCCCGTGGCTCTACCATATTCGTTAAAACCTTAGCAGGTAGGATGTTGATAGTAAAGTCAGCTTGTTGCTCAGGTGTGATGGGTGCGTAATTTTCATCCTCATCTTCATCCTCATCTTCTGTGGTTAGGTTGTCGATCGTGGCAGAAGAGTTAAATATCCGGGAGAGGCCGGCAAGGCTCATGGAGTCTACCAGGGTTTTCCAGCGTAGAGGGGGTATCGTTTTCAATAGCTTTTTAACGTTTTGTCCAATGATTATTGCTAAGAATTCCCCAGGCTCATCAGAATAAGATTCTAGCGCTTTTATCAACGGAGTCCATGCAATAGGGTCAAATTGGGTGATCAAATAGACCAGCTCCTCAACTTCTATCATGATGTCATGAAGTCCCTCTTTAGCTTTTATGCATTCACTCCACGATGCGACGGGCAGGGCTTTTAATTCGTGTGCCATAGCATCAATAGCAGCTTGACGTACTGCATTTTCGTTTATTAAGAACGGTTCAAGTTCATTTGCATCTACCATTACTAAGCTCCATCCGTATAAGATTAAGTTAACTATTTATATTTTTAATATAAAGCTAACTATCTCATATCTTTCATATTTAAGCAATAGGCTGAAGTGACAAAAGCTTGCTATTTTATAGGGCTGAGCATATAGTAAATCAACTTTAACCCATTGAAATTAGGCCTACTATGTTAGACATGAAATTATTACGTCAGCACCCGGAGCAAGTAGCCCAAAAGTTGGCTAAACGAGGCTTCAAGCTTGATTTGGAGCTATTAACAAAGCTAGAAGAGAGCCGCAAGCATTTACAAACCAGTACAGAATCGTTGCGTCAAGAACGTAACCAGCTGTCTAAAGAAATAGGCAAAGCCAAGGCAAAAGGCGAAGAGAGCACGGGGTTAATGAAGCAAGTAGCTGGCCTGGCCGATCGCCTCGCTGAAAAAGAAGCAGAGCTTGAACATATACAAACACGTTTGAAAGAGTACTTAGACCGCTTACCTAATATCCCTCAAGATAGTGTGCCAGAAGGGCGCTCGGAAGAAGACAATGTAGAATTGCGCCGTGTTGGTACTCCTGGCGTTTTTGATTTTGCACCTAAAGATCACGTTGATTTAGGAGTTGCTTTAAACGGTATTGATTTTGAGTGTGGTGCAAAAATTGCAGGGGCGCGATTTGTAATATTGAAAGGGCCCTTGGCGCGCTTGCATCGTGCTTTGGGGCAATTTATGTTAGACGTACATACACTCGAACATAATTATACAGAAGTGAATGTGCCATATTTAGTGAACAGTGATAGCGCTTATGGAACATCGCAATTGCCTAAAGCAGCAGAAGATATGTTTCGTGTCGAAGGCGAAAAAGATTTATGGTTAATTCCCACAGCTGAAGTGCCGTTAACAAATATGTTTCGTGGTGAAATTATTGATGGTGCTCAGTTACCTTTACGTTACGTGGCGTATAGCGCATGTTTTCGCAGTGAAGCGGGTAGTTATGGAAAAGATACGCGTGGGATGATTCGTCAACATCAATTTGAAAAAGTTGAGTTAATGGTTTTTACTAAACCTGAAGAAAGTAGCGCAGAGCTAGAGCGGCTAACAAGTCACGCAGAAACTATTTTGCAAAAATTGAAATTGCCTTATCGTGTTGTGGCATTATGTAGCGGTGATTTGGGAAACGCGAGTGCAAAAACATACGATCTTGAAGTGTGGTTGCCCGGGCAAAACCGTTACCGTGAAATTTCATCTTGTTCAGTGTTTGAAGCATACCAAGCACGCCGCATGCAAGCGCGGTATCGAGATGCGCAGGGACAAACAGATTTGGTGCACACGTTAAATGGCTCGGCGTTAGCCATTGGACGTACGCTGGTCGCAGTGATGGAAAACTATCAAACAGCAGAAGGGCAGATTATCGTGCCGGAGTGCTTGAGACCATATATGAGCGGCGCGTCTATTATCTAGGGTATTTTCTGCTCAATAGCCTGTCCAAGTTGGTAAACCGCCAAGGCATATTGGGGGCTTTTGTTATATTTCGTAATCACGTAAAAATTTTGTAAACCTAGCCAGTATTCTTTATGATGAAGCAATTGATAGCCCAAAACAGTGCCTAGCCATTGATCGTTCAATTTACCTAAGTCTTTGATACCCTCTTGGCGCAGCGTACCAATAGGAGTGGTGGGTTGCACATTATCTAAACCTACAGAAGGGTCTGCTACTTGGCTCAACTTCAGGGCTACAGGGTTGCCTGTTTGCCAACCGTATCCTTTAAAGTAATTGGCAACACTGCCAATGGCATCTGCGTTGTTTGTCCATAAATCACGCTTACCGTTGCCTGAAAAGTCTACAGCATATTTTCGATAAGAACTTGGCATGAATTGCGGAATACCCATTGCACCTGCATAGGAGCCTTTTAATGATAAAGGATCAATACGTTGCTCACGTGTGAGTAGCAAGTACTCTACTAATTCTTGACGGAAAAAGGGCGCACGTTTTGGATATTCAAAAGCCAATGTACTTAATGCATCAATTACTCGGTAATTTCCAGTCACTTTACCGTAGCGTGTTTCAACACCAATAATGGCTACAATAATGGAAGCAGGCACACCATACTCTTTTTCAGCGCGCAGCAAGGCACTTTTGTGGGTTTCATAATAGGCAATACCGTCATTGATCGACTTGGGTGTTACAAATAAAGGACGGTATAAATACCATGGTTTGCTTTCTGCAGGACGATTCATTGCATCAATAATGCTTTGCTGAATATCCACCTGTTTGAACAGTTGTGTTAAGGTTTGTGGTGAAAATTGATACTGCTTTTCCATTTCTTGAATGAACTGTTGAACATCAGGACGGGCGCTGATGTTTGCAAATGCGAACAAAGGGAGCATCAAAAAAATGAGTAAAACGCGTTTGATCATGATAGTTGTTGCCTTACTTAAGTTAACCCGATACCAGTTGACGATGGGTCTGAATAGACATTAGGATACCAAACCCAGCCATTAAAGTCACTATTGATGTCCCTCCGTAACTGATCAGAGGCAACGGCACTCCTACTACAGGCAGTACACCAGCTACCATGCCTGTATTAATGATGACATAAATAGCAAACGTTAAGGTGATACTCCCTGCAAGTAGCCGTGTAAAAGTGTTTTGCGCATTAGCAGTGATTTTCATCATGCGCCATAAAATCGCAAAATATGCGATATAAAGTATCAATGCGCCCACTAACCCTAGCTCTTCAGATAATACTGCAAAAATAAAGTCTGTGGAGCGTTCAGGTAGAAATTCTAAATGAGATTGTGTCCCTTGTAACCAGCCTTTTCCAAATATTCCACCAGAACCAATGGCTATTTTAGATTGAATGGTATGATACCCAGCTCCTAATGGATCTAATTCGGGATCTAAAAACATTAAAATACGTTTGCGCTGATATTCATGAAGGAAATGCCACAATATGGGCGCTGTCATGGCTACTAATGCACATACACCGAACAAATAACGCCACGGTAGCCCTGCTAAAAATAATACGCAAAAACCGCTGGCAGCAATTAATAACGCTGTGCCTAAGTCAGGTTGTTTGGCAATCATTAACACTGGAACTATTAAGATAATGCTGGCTACGAACGTGTCTTTAAGTGTGCAGGGAAGCGGTCTTTCTGCAAAATAATAGGCCACCATCATAGGGACAGCAATTTTCATGAATTCAGAAGGTTGAAAGCGAATGAATTTTAAGTCTAACCAACGTTGAGCGCCTTTGCCCACATCTCCCATCAGTAATACAAGAATCAGTAAAATAATACCGCCAGTGTATACGAAGGGCACAAGCGAATAAAAATAACGAGGTGGAATTTGTGCGAGAACTGTCATGACGCTCAGCGCTAGCGCAAAGCGTAGTAATTGACGCTCAAACATGCCTGCATTTTGGTTGGCTGCGCTGAATAGCACGAAACAACCAATGCTGATTAATATAAAAATCAATGCTAACAGTGGGCCATCTAGGTGGCATTTTTCCCAAAAAGACTTTTTGTTGAAGCCAGGCGCGGTGCGTGGAGCATGGGGGTTAAACGTATAAGCCATTAGTGATCACTCCCAGGAGGTTCAGGGGCCGCTTCAACAGGTGCTGGTGCATTTGAAACTGTTGCCGCGGGCGCTGTTTTTGCTGTTTTAATGGCAGCCTCATCAGCTAATACTTCTTTAGGTACTAAATAAGCGTCAAAAACATCTTTAGCAACCATCGCACCACTTTTCTTTTTCTTATTTTCCACGATTACTGCTACGGCAATTTTAGGATCTTCTGCAGGCGCAAAACCTAAAAATAATGAGTGATCACGTAAATGTTCGGCTACTTGATCAGGATGATATTTAGCGGTGGGGGGCAAGCTAAATACCTGTGCGGTACCCGTTTTCCCTGCAATATGATAATGCGGGTTAGCAATATAACGCGCTGTGCCGCGTGAGCCTTGCACCACATCAAACATGCCATTATAAATAATATCCCAATTGGCATCTGACGCAACAACGGGAGGAAGCAGGACAGGGGGCGGGTTAATGAGGCTTCCATCAGGGAAGCCGATGGTAGCAACGGTGTGTGGACGGATGCGTTGACCTCGGTTCGCCAGGGTGGCAATGGCGTGTGCCATTTGAATAGGCGTTACCATGGTGTAACCTTGTCCTATGCCTGCGCTCAATGTTTCGCCAGGGTACCAAGGCTCATTGTAGCGGCCTTGTTTCCATTCAGGAGTAGGAACCAACCCGGCAGCTTCTCCAAAAATATCAATCCCTGTGCGGGTGCCATACCCAAACTCTTTAAAGGCATCACCCAATGTGCGTATGCCCATATTGTGTGCCACAGTATAAAAAAATACATCGCAAGATTGCATGATGGCGGTATGCACATTCATACGCCCGTGCCCTCCTTTAACCCAGTCACGATAGGGACGGCCTTTTCCACCCAATTGATAAAATCCTGGGTCCCAAATACTAAAGCTGGGTGTGATAATGCCTTTTTCGAGAGCTTGCAATGCAGAAATAGGTTTAACAGTGGACGCAGGAGGGTAGAGGCCGCGCAATGCACGATTGTACAAAGGTTGATCCATATCAGTAGAGAGTGCTTTATAATCTGCATGATTAATGCCGCGCACAAAAACATTGGGATCAAAACCCGGTTCACTCACGAATGCCAGTACCTCTCCGCTTTGAGGCTCGATCGCTACAATTGCGCCTCTGCCTTCTTCAAATGCTTTTTCTGCTGCCATTTGTAAGTGGCTATCAATCGATAAATAAAGATTTGCACCTGGTACAGGTTCTTTTGTTTCCAAAATACGCAGCACACGTCCGCGTGCATCTGTTTCTACTTTTTGGTAACCGACTTCACCGTGCAATAAATGTTCATAATATTTTTCTAAACCTGTTTTGCCTGCATATAATGTAGCGCGATATTCAGTAGGGTCAAGTGTTTTTAATTCCTCTTCATTAATGCGCCCAACATAACCAAGTAAATGTGAAAATTCATGCCCGTAAGGGTAGTCTCGCATTAATGTGCCTACAATATTGACACCTGGTAGCCGATAATTATTAACGGAAATAACGGCTGCGTCTGCTTCGGAAATATTTAATAATAAAGGAACTCCTTCAAATTGGCGCCGCCTCCGCCCTTCTTTACGAAAGTGAGCAATGTCTTCATCTGTCAGTTTGATCAACGTTCTGAGCGTATTGAGCGTTTTTTTTAAATTGTCCGTTTGTTCTGGCACAATGTGAATTGAAAATGTTGGGATATTATTGGCAAGCAGAATACCGTTTCGATCGTAAATAAGACCACGATTAGGTGGAATAGGTAATACCGTGATGCGATTTTGGTCGGACAGTGTAGTGTACACATCGTGTTGTAATACTTGTAAATAAAATAATCGAATGAATAATAAACAAAAAACAATGCCAATTAAAATCATGCCAATATAGAGGCGTGATTTAAATAACCGGGTTTCCCGGAAGTAATTTCGAATAAAGTGTTGTGGCATGATTCCCGATACTCAAAAAGCCGTTCGCCAAAATATTACATTCTATGGTACGGATGATCCTGCAAAATACTCCATGCACGATATAATTGTTCCGCTACTATCACTCTGACTAGAGGATGCGGTAATGTCAAGGGCGATAACGACCATTTTTCTTGCGCCCGTGCCAATAAAGCTTCGCTTAAGCCATCTGGCCCGCCTATCACAAAGTAAATATGAGCATGCTCGCTGCGCCAACGGTCCAAACGTTGAGCCAATTGTTCGCTGGTGTGCAACCTGCCATGCTCGTCCAATGCAACCACATAAGCGCTTTTAGGAAGGGCCGCTAGTATTCTATCGCTTTCTGTTGTTTTTAGGTAAGTACTATTTGCATTTTTATGACGTTTAAGCGCAGGAATTTCAAGTAACTGTAGACGATATTCGTGCGGCAAACGTTTGGCATATTCTTGAAATACATCTGTTACCCAACGGGGCATTTTTTCGCCCACAGCAACCAAGGTTAGGGACATGTACTACCATCTTTGAGGCGAGAAGGGTCCCATAAGCCTTCTAAGAAATAATAATCGCGAATGCGAGGTTGCATAATATGGATTAATAGGTTTCCTAAATCGACCAGCACCCATTCACATTCGTCCATCCCTTCACAGGAAAGAGGGCGGACGCCTTTTTTTTGTGCAGCTTCCATGACTTTATCTGCCAAGGCTTTGACTTGACGGTTAGAACCGCCGGTGGCCATAACCATGGTGTCGGTGATATCAGTGAGGAGATGAACATCAAGAACGGTAATATTTTGAGCTTTTGCTTCGTCGAGAACATGGACGATAGCGTCGGTTAGGGTTTCTGGCATGTGCACCTCAGTGTTTAGGTAAGAGACTTCTTAATTATACTGGAGGCAGGCATAAATGCTAGATCCCCTTTGAAACTGCGACGCATAAATCTAACAATCCATCGACCGCAAATCCGCCGTCTATCCCTCCCTTGAGAGCCCTATCTAACTGCGCACAGGTTTTAAGAAGGGTGGAAAGCGTTTTATTATCAAGGCGTTGCAACGTTTTCATGAGTAAGGGTTTTCGTTTAGGTAGCATGGGCGGGTTTTTGTGAGCGTGTAAAGCTATCAGCGTTTCAATATCGCGCGTGAGGGACCATAAAATTAAGATATTGATGTCTGTTTGAGCCTGTAATTGGTCAAACAATCGAAGGGAGCGCGTGGTTTCCCCAGCGAGTAATGCATCAGACAAGTCGAATACTTCACAAGGTAAAGTATCAGGCAAGTAAGATTGTAATGTGTTGATGTCGATCATTTGAGAAGGTAAATGTGATAAACGCATCAATGTTTGTTTTGCTGATAATAAATCGTCGCATTGTGCGAAAAATAAGGACCATGCATCTTGAGTAAATGCTAGATTTGCATTTTTTGCCAGAGTGAAGACGTATTGTTTAAAAGCTTCCCCTTCTAATGGCCACAAAGGCAACCAGATCATTTCTTGCAATAATGCTTCAAACCATTTTGTTTTTTGTGTAGCACTTTCAATTTTAGGGGTAACCAATACAACACACATATTGCTTTCAGAAAGCTGTGTACACGCTTGCAGTTGTGCTTGGATGCCATCTTTGAATTTAGCTTCATTCATATGGCATTCGTAAAAAGGTTTTGGAGTGAAAAGAGAAAGTGTTTGGCGTTGCGTAGCAAAATGGTCCCAATCATTCGCCGTGTTTAAATGCAGCACTTCTCGCTCAAATCCTTGGGATTTGGCTGCTACACGTAAGCTTTGTAGTGCTTCTTCTTGTAAAAGTAAATCGTCGGTGCTAATCCAATAAAAAGAATTAAGAGGAGATTGCATCAACTTAGACCAGTGTTGCCATTGTGCTTTCATTGCTTATCCTCCTATTATGAGCCGCTACTGAATGGCGTCCCTATTCTGTTCTTTCATCTCTCTTCCCGCAACTACATTTAAACGATAATAAATTTGCATGGCTGCTTCCTCGCGCATTTCAGCAATCATCACCGTTTCTTCTTGATTTTGGCCCAAAATATGGCTTGGGTCCAGGTTCAGCATGCGGTTTACTTGCACAGACTGTTGCCCCAATGGACCTGAAACAGGAGAAACAATTTCAAAATAAACAGTGTATAACATGTATTCTTGTTTTGCTTCTGCATCTGTACCAATAACCAATACTTCGCGGACATAATGCTCAGGTTGTAAGCGAATAAGATATAAATCAGGTTGAGTGGGTGAAACAGTGACATCAATATCACGCAAATAACGGCGAAACACGCGTTGAAAATATTCTGTAGAATTATCAGGTTGGATAGATAAAACTTTCACTTGAGTGTCCGTTTTATGCAAGCCACGTAAATGGAAGCCGCATGCTGTGATGGTAAAGACTAAACATACTATTAAAATTTTACAGGACTTATGCAAAATGCGCCTCGCGATCCACGTTTTGTGGGTGTCCTGTTGATTGCATTTGACCATGTTGCGTAAGTCCTTTTAGTAAACCATTTTATTCCGCTACTACAATATTAACTAAACGATTTTGTACAACCACTATTTTTTTAATGGTTTTGCCTTCAATATAAGTGAGTGCTTTAGGTGCTTTTAATGCAATGGATTGAATTTCTTCATCTGTTGCGTGAATAGATACTTCAATTTGGTCGCGCAATTTTCCGTTCACTTGCACTACCAAAATACGTGTTTCTTGTGTCAGAGCACTGCGATCAACGGTTGGCCATGCGCTTAAGGCCACAGGGGTTGTTTGGCCTCTGAACGTCCATAAATGATGTGCAATGTGAGGCGTGAAGGGCTCTAGCATGCGAATCATCGCATCAATTGCTTCTGTCATAATGCCTACATCTCCCGCATTTTCTGTGGGTGCTTTCATTAATGCATTGGTTAATTCCATCATGGAGGCAATCGCTGTATTAAAGCTTTGTCGGCGGGCAACGTCATCTGTCACTTTTTCAATGGTGAGGTGAACTTGTCTGCGCAATGCTTTTTGTTCTGTCGAGAGGTTTTCCAATGACGGTTGGATATCAAAAGATTGTGTCGCTAATCCGTAAAAACGCCGCAGATAACGATGTGCGCCTTCAACACCTTGATCGCTCCACTCTAAGCTTTGTTCGGGCGGTGCGGCGAATAAGCTGAATAATCGCACCGTGTCTGCACCGTACTTTTCAACTAGCGCGTCAGGGTCGACAGTATTCCCTTTGGATTTAGACATTTTAGATCCGTCTTTCAATACCATGCCTTGTGTCAGCAATGCGGCAAATGGCTCATCACTGTGAATCAGCCCAAGGTCTCTCATCGCTTTGTGAAAAAAGCGTGAATACAGCAAATGCATGCAAGCATGTTCAATACCGCCCACATATTGGTTTGCGGGGAGCCATGCATTTGCACGTTTATCCAGCATGGTTTTAGCATCGGGGCATGTGTAACGTGCATAATACCACGATGACTCTACAAAGGTATCAAATGTATCGGTTTCACGTTTGGCGGGTTTGCTGCATTGCGGACAGGCGGCTTCATAAAATGTAGGATCTTTAGTGAGTGGAGATGCTTTTCCATCGGGAAATAAATTTGTTGGCAACACAACAGGTAAATCAGTTTCTGGAACAGGGACTGCACCGCAAGTGTTGCAGTAAATAATGGGAATAGGGGTTCCCCAATAACGTTGACGAGAAACACTCCAATCACGTAAACGATAAGCCGTTTTGGGTGTACCTTGGTGATTCGATTTCAGAAATTCAGCGATGTGAAGACGTGCTTCATCGCTTTTCATACCTGTGAAATCACCCGATTCAATCAATGTGCCTTCTGCGGTCAAAGCGCTTTGAGAATAATCGTGTAATACATTGGTATCAATTACCACACGGATAGGTAATTGATAGCGCTGTGAAAATTCAAAATCTCGTTCATCATGTGCTGGTACTGCCATCACAGCACCGCTACCGTAATCCATCAATACAAAATTGGCAATCCAAATAGGTAATTTTTCGTTTGTGAGTGGATTGATTGCAAATAAATGCGTATCAATGCCTTCCTTTTCTGCTGTGGCTAAATCTGCCTCAGCTACTGATCTGTTTTTGCAATGCTCGATGAATTTTTTGACATCAATATCTTTTTCAGCCGCTTCTAATGCTAATGGGTGCTGCGGAGAAATACCTAAATAAGTAACGCCAAAAATAGTATCTAATCTTGTTGTATAAATGGTGAGCGGTGTGTGATCAGGGACATCAAATGTTACTTCACATCCAATTGATTTTCCGATCCAATTGCGCTGCATGGTGCGCACTTGTTGAGGCCACCCGTTTAGTTCATCGATGTCTTGTAACAGCGATTCCGCATAATCAGTGATTTTAATAAACCATTGAGGAATTTCTCGTTGCTCAACCAAAGCGCCTGATCGCCAACCGCGCCCGTCAATAACTTGTTCATTAGCTAATACGGTTTGATCGACGGGATCCCAGTTGATCAAAGTTGTTTTCCGGTAAACCAAACCTTTTTTTAGAAGCTGTAAGAAAAACCATTGCTCGAAACGATAATATTCAGGATCACATGTTGTTAATTCACGCGACCAATCAAATGAAAATCCTAAACGTTGGAATTGTGCTTTCATCGTTGCAATGTTTTTTTCTGTCCATGCTGCAGGCGCTACTTTGCGCTCAATAGCAGCATTTTCAGCAGGCAAACCAAAGGCATCCCAACCAATAGGATGCAGTACATTTTTATTTTGCATACGTTGAAACCGCGCAACAACATCCCCTAATGTATAATTACGAACATGTCCCATGTGGAGATGGCCGCTGGGGTATGGCAACATGCTAAGGCAAAAAAAACGTTCACGAGAATCATTGTCGTCATTTGCGCGAAAAGTATGATGTTTTGCCCAATAATCTTGTGCTTCAGCTTCAACAAGTTTTGGATCGTATGTAGTTGCCATATTTAAAAGTTCCTATCATTTTCTGTTCGCTATTTTAGCGAGAAATATCCCAAAATAAAAGCAAATTCCTCCGCCACTTCTTCAATGGCATGGTAGCGTCCGGAGGGACCTTGATGACCCGCGCTCATTTGTACTTTCAGCAGTAATGGTGCTGTGCCTAATTGATTATCGCGTAAACGTGCAATCCATTTCGCAGCTTCCCAATAGGGTACGCGAGGGTCATGTAACCCAGCGGTGGTAAATACAGTAGGGTAAGCTTGTGGCCGAATATTTTCATAGGGCGCGTAAGATTGCATGTATTCGTAATACGTTTTATCGTGAGGGTTTCCCCACTCTTCATACTCTAAAACAGTGAGTGGGAGAGTATCGTCCATCATGGTATTGAGCATATCGACAAAAGGAACTTGCGCAATAGCCACGCCAAACAAAGCTGGCGCTTCATTGAGTACGGCGCCGATCAATAATCCTCCTGCACTGCCGCCAGTAATCACCAATTGTTTTGTGCTGGTATATTGTTGTTCAATCAGGTGTGACGCGCAAGCAATAAAATCAGTGAACGTATTTTTTTTATGTAAAAACCTTCCCGCTTCGTGCCATGCATCGCCAAATTCACCGCCGCCACGTACGTGCGCAATTGCCACAATAAAGCCACGGTTCAATAAACTTAAACGAGAGTAAGAAAAATAAGGATCGTTATCAATCCCGTAAGCTCCGTATCCATTTAGCAACAAAGGCATATGAGGTTTTTTAAGTGATGTTTTATACACGAGCGAAATAGGAATCAATGTTCCATCTTTTGCTGTTGCAAAAATGCGATCCGTTGTATAATCTTTTGCATTAAAATGACCTAAAACGGGCGATTGTTTAAGCAAGGTTTTGGCGCGCGTGTTCATGTCAAATAAGAAATCGCAGCTTGGGGTTGTCATCGATGTGTAATCAATGCGTAATAGGTGCGTATTGAATTCCCAATTTTCACCCAAATGTACATTGTAAGCAGGTTCATCAAATTCAATCCAATATCGGCTGAAGTCTTGCATACTCATCACAGAAAGTTGCGATAAGCCTTGGCGCCGACATTCCAGAACCATGTGATCAGAAAAAACAGAAAATCCATTCAGAGGAGTGTTAGGGTCAAGTGGAACGATTGTTTCCCATGATGCAGTATTTCCAGTAGCGCAACGCTTTAAAGCAAAGTTGGCACCATCTTCGTTGGTACGAATGTAAAAATAATTGCCATGATGATCGATATCATATTCGTGTTCAGGTTGACGAGCACGGAATAAAGTGAGATCGCCACGAGGCGTATTAGCAGATGTAAAATAAGATTCGCTGGTTAATTTACTGGAAACATGAATAATTAAATAGGCATCACTCATGCTTCGGTAAATGCTCACAGAAAAACGCTCATCTTTTTCTTCGTACATTAATATGTCGGGGTATTCGCCTTCAATATCATGGCACCATACTTGATAAGGACGTTGTGTATCATCGTAACGGCAATACCAGAGATCTCTGTGATTTGCGCTAAATACAATACTTCCTGAGACATCCCGTACGCGAGGCTCATGGAGCGTTTTACTATCTGCGTCTAATAGCCAAACATCGTAACGTTCATCGCCTTTTGTGTCGATGGAAATGGCTAGTTTTTGTTGAGCGATATTAAGTGCATACTGTCCAACGTCGAAATACTCAAACAGGCTTGCGTGTGTATTTTCATCGAATAAGATATCTTCTGTTGTGCTATTTTTTGGACGTCTGCAAAAAATTTCATGCTGTAACCCGGCTTGTGTGCGGAAATAATATTCGTAGCCGCCGTAGAGCCAGGGGTAATCTTGGTCTGTTTCTTGGACGCGAGAGAGGATTTCTTGGTAAAGTGCCTGTTTTAATGGCTCATGATGAGCTAGGATACTTTCTGTATAAGCGTTTTCGGCTTGTAAGTGTTCAAGGACAGCTGGACTCTCCTTATTTCGAAGCCAGTGGTAGGGGTCAGGACGTTTTATGCCGTGCTCTTCATGGAAATAGGGGTGTTGGGTGGCTTTAGGGGCAGTAGGCATGCGGTCTCCTGGGTTGAAAGGGGATTATACACTGAAAATGGCTGTAACTCTTACTTGAGCACGTTTTCACGCTTGCTCTGGAGAGAAGACTTCAGCTATCATATGGGCTAGAGACTTTACTAGATGACAATATTTTCGGCTAGGGCTGACGAGATGCTAGGAGATAAGAACGATGAAAGTACCAGAAGAAGTTGAACAGCCCTTAGGCGTTTCAAATCAAACAGATGAAACATATGTACTATTTCGAGATTTTGCGCTCTATTTGAGAAAATACTTTGCTAGGCTGGAACGGGAAAGCTACCAAAAGATTGCTGACCAAATAAGAACATATGATGATGCGATTAGCACTGCCAAAACCGATCAGGAGCGTTTTGAGGCTTATAAAGCGTTTATTCATGAGATGATATATGATGCTACAATCCTGAAAGAGTATTATAAAACCCCCGTATTACTAACCCAAATGCCTGAGCGCAGCGGAACCCCTACTGGTCTTCTTCCAGTTCATTCTTTTTATACGCAGGATACGAGATATGAACCATATCTTAAGCATTTGCCTGGTTTTAAAGCGCGATTACATAAATTTTACATGGATTGGCACAAATGCGATAATAGCTCTAATAAAGATGATTTTCTCCTGACCTTGCCAGAGGGTAAGCCGCCCACAGCTGCAGAGCTTGATGAGTCAAAACAACAAGTAGTATTGTCAGCATACTTCGAACACGCAGTTTATGAGTATGAAATTAGTAACACTCGGATGTGTTTGAATGCTTTGTTTTTCGGCGTGTTGACATTGGTAAGTACAGATATTCTTCAGCAGGGGTGGGATGGCGCTCTAGAAGAAAAAGAGGGTGTAAAAGATAACGGCGTTGCTTATCACTATTGGGTTAACAGTGCTGACGGTGTGATGGCCCAAGTCGCTATTGGCGTTGTTTTTATAGTGGCTGCTGTAGTAGCGTACGCGAAGATGTCTGAGCTTGTAAGACGACGATCTGATCCTGTATTATATGATGTTGTTGACGCAGGGCGTGTTTTAAAAGGTGGGCTAATCGGATTAGGTTTGGGAATTTCTATTGCATCATATTTAATCCATGAGCTTAACCTTGCAACAATAGAAGAGCAAGTTTATAAAAAGAAATCGCAGTATGGGCCTGAAGAATATATTGATTACTCTGATGAAGGTGTAATCTGTTTAAGTGTATTAAGTTTGGGGTTGATGCTGATAGGCGGATTATTATATGGCTACAAAGATTCTATTCAAGGTCGCGTTAATTATACAATGAATACAATGATGAATAGTTTTAAATCCCTAGTCTGCAATCAAGCAGATAATAGGCAATACTTTGATGATGATGTGTTTGCAACATTGGCGCAAACAAAAGATGCTCCAGATTCTAGTGAAGTCCCGGGAGGAGCGGATACAGAAGCTAATGGTGGGCAAAGCCGCCCTGGTTCTTCTCTGACTTGTTGATGTTGGCCACAGCAAGGAATTATTCGCGCAGACAATTCATTCTTGCTTTGAGAGCCCCTCCTAAGCTATCATGTGGCCTAGAGCCTTTACCAGGTAGATACAGATATGTGGCAACATCAGCGAAAACAAGATAATAAAACGGGCTTTCAGCTTTTTGAAGAGTTTGCGCAGTGTTTAGAGGAGTATTTAGAGTCAATAAAGGGTGAGGGCATAGCAACCCTTGCTAAGAAATTGCATGTTTATAAAGCAGCAATCGCATCTGCGAATCAGTATGGCGATAGCCAACAAGCGCAAGCCAATATTGCGAAATTCAATGCCTCTAAAGCATTTATAGAAAGCATTCTTTTCGAGGATGAGGATAAGCAAAAAAAGTCCCCCTTAACCGATCCTATTCTGCTGGAAACAAAAAGAACACAATATACTCTTGATAGAGCGCGTACTGTCACTTCTTCTAAGGATATAGTTCAATATCAAGATTGGTATGAATCTACAAATAATAGCCAAGCCTCTTTTCATTCTGGTGATAATGAATCCAATAATCTCAGTGGGTCGAAGCCAGCGCCTGAATATAGCTTTTCGCGCCTAAAAGAGTTTAAAAAAGAACTCCACCAATTTTACTGGAATTTACATCAGTATCGTCCTATCGATGGAGATCCTCATGCAACAGAGATACAATCGTGGATAGCAGATCATGCTATTCCTAATCCATCAAAAGTAATATTTTCTACGCCAGAGTATGATAAAAAATTTCATGTGGAACGTTTATGTTACGCAGGGCTATTAAGCTTTCCTCTTTATACGTTAGCAGTGGCTTTAGTCCTGTTTGGCTGGGATGCAGGATCACCTGTAGATGAGTTGAATTATGAAACAGAATCATCTCAAATTGCTTCAGTTGTGTGTTTGACAGTGGCTTGTCTAGTAGCGCCTGTCATCATTTCATTTAACACGCGACCTCTTGTAAAGCGAGGAAGTTTCAACCATCCTCAGCTTGGTGGCTCTATTCCAGTTTTATATGATACATTTGATATAGATCGGGCTATGCTGGGCGGTAGTACTGGGCTTGTATTAGGCGTTTGTCTGGCACTCATTCCTTTACTAACAGAACATTTATTTCAAATACAAGAATACGTGAATAAATCTGGTATGGAATATGAGCTTCCTCAATTATCTGAAGCCGGTGTAGCTAGTTTAGCGGCTCTTGGATTTGGGTGTATGGTATTGGGTGCGTTATTGTATGGTTATAAAGATACTATCCAAGGGCATGTAACGAATGTTTACAGAGCCTGGAAGCCTTCATCAACTTATTTGAAAGTGCTTGAGGGTGAGAAAATGGGTAATTCAGCTCAAACATAATACCTAGCAATAATCATTGGAGTTCCCAAGTGATGAAAGGACGCATTACTTATTTGCTCACTGTTAATCGCCGTTTAGGAAGAGCGCTAAGAAAAGATCCGCTTTCGGTTGGAAAAAAAATAATTGTTTGGGATGATTTTGTCACATTTTTATTTGAATCACACCGCATTGATTTTCCTGTTCCTCTCTGGCGTTTGTCAGATTTGCAAGCACAAAGGCTTTGGGCAAATGCCATGTCGGATTTCCAAACATTAGGATTTTCGCGTGAAAAAACTATCCAATGCGCACAAGATGCTTATGCACTTATCAAAAATTATCAGCTCAAGCCAGAAACATTAAAAGGATATAAAGAGGATGCAGATTTATTTTTAAAAGCCATGCAGCATTTTGAAGAAAAATGTCAGGAAATGCAGGCTTGCACGCAGGCTAATTTGATCGAAATGTTGTTGGATCATGGATTAAAAAAAGAAATATTGCCTTCCCAAATTTATTGTTATGGTTTTGATGAGTGGATGCCTGTTCAGCAAGTTTTAATGAGTTATTTAGAATCTCTGGGTGTTGAAATAAAATATATCAATCAATTTGATCTAAAAGGTAATGCAAAAAAAGTAATCGCATTGAACCCTGAAGAAGAATTATATCGCGCTGCATGTTATGCAAAAAAAATGATGGAAAGCAATAAGACAGTTGCTGTTGTTGTTCCTAAATTGCAAGAAAAATGGAGCAATATAGAGAAGCAATTTTCGGAGACATTTAAGCCTGGTTATTATTTTCCTGGGCAAGAAGAGATGGACATCCCCTATAACATCTCATCAGGCGAGTCTTTATACGTTCAGCCGGTTATTTATGCTCTAATGGAGACATTGAAGGTATTAGATAAAGAAATAAGCATTCAGACATGGAATAATATATTGCATTCGCCATTTCTAAAAGGAGGATGCACTGAAATTGGATTACGTTCATTGTTTTATATTGAGTTAGCAAAAACGGAATCACTTTTTTTGTCTATTGAGTATGTTAATGATTGCTCCAATATTCCGGTATTATTTTCAGAACAATTAAAGCAGGTGAAACGTTACAAACAATCGATTTTTCAGCAAAGATCCATGCGAGATTGGATGCTATGGTTAAAAGAGTGGATTTCAATATTGGGATGGAGTGCTGATCGCACATTAAGTAGTGCCGAATATCAATGCGTAGCATCATTTTATGATATTTTGCCCTCTCTTTATTCTTTAGATATATTAAAGCCTTCATACACTTTTCAAGAATATAAAGATGCATTATATGATGTGCTGAAAAACACACTGTTCCAGATAGAAACGCAAGACAAGCCTATTCAAGTATTAGGCTTATTGGAAGCGGCTGGATTATCGTTTGATTGTATTTGGATAGTAGGTTTGACGTCAGAAAATTATCCAGCAAAATCTTCCCCTCATCCTTTTATTCCAACGCATATTCAAATAGAAAGAGATATGCCTCACAGCAGTCCTTCACGTGAAGTGCGTGTGGCGGAACGGTTATTAGATCGATTATTTAAGGGAGCAACAAATCTGATTGTTTCTTATGCACTTCATGATGAAGCAGGGGAATTGCAATTAGAAAGCCCATTTATTTCATCTATTTTGCCTGAGCAAATAGATGATATTGCAGCGATTTCACAGCCTCTTGCCATGACTATTGCAGCTTCTCAAAACATGCATGAATACGAAGATCATATTGGTCTTCCCTTACAAGACATGCATCTTAAAGGAGGCAGCCGTGTATTAAAAGATCATGCTGCATGCCCACATCGCGCCTATTTAACATATCGATTAATGGCTACTTCCCCGGTAACTCCTGTGATCGGCTTAAGTGCAAGAGTGCAAGGTATTTTAGTGCATCGCATTTTAGAAAAATGCTGGGAGCAGTTAGAAGCACACTCTGCTTTGTTAGCCATGGATTCAGAAAGTATCGAAGATTTTCTATCTAATATTATTCAAGCAGTATTAAAAAATTGGAAGCCAAGCATTGCGGTTTCGAATCAGCATATAGAAATAAAACGTTTAACAAAAATTATATGTGCTTGGTTGGAAGTTGAAAAATCAAGATCTTCCTTCAGTATTGTTTCGCTTGAAAAAAGAGTAGAAGTTGTGTTGGCTGATTTAAAATTAAATGTCACTATTGATAGAATAGATCGCACAAAAGAAAATCAGTATTTGTTGATTGATTATAAAACAGGAGAGGTTGTTAAAGAAGCATGGGATGATCATCGGATGGATGATCCGCAACTACCTTTATATGCTGTTTCGCTTCAGAATCCTCCGTCAGGTATTGCATATGCTTGTGTCAGTAAGGATAAATTGTTTTTCAATGGGGTGGGGACTGTATCTGATCCAGGGATGAAAATGATAGATGAGAATTCTTGGGAAGACTTATTGCGAACATTTAGTGTCAGGCTTGAAAAAATTGCTTCAGAAATAAAATCGGGATATGCTGTATTGGATCCTAAATATAAGACGAGCACATGTGAAACATGTGCACTGCAAGCAGGATGTCGTTTGCACACGGGAGGTGTTTATGAACGATGAAGCCGTTAGAAAAGAAGCGTTAAATCCTTACAAATCATTTATTGTACAGGCCCCCGCAGGATCAGGTAAAACTCAATTATTAACGCTGCGTTTATTGAGTTTATTGGCCTATCGAGTTGAGAAGCCTGAATCTATTTTAGCCATTACGTTTACACGCAAGGCCGCTCAAGAAATGAAGCGCCGTGTTATCAGCGCATTATTGCTTGCCCAAAAGGAAGCGCCTGCGCACGCGCATGAATTGGCTTTATGGAAATTGGCACGCGTGGTTTTAAAAGTTGATCAAGAAAAAAAATGGGATTTGTTGCAAAATCCTCAGCGGTTACGGATAATGACCATTGATGCGTTTTGCAGCAGTGTGACACATCAGTTGCCGCTATCTTCTCGGATGGGTGCAAATCCCAGCTGTGTTGAAAATGCAGAAGCATTATATAAGCAAGCTGCTCAAAATATTATTAACGCGTTACTGAACGAAAAAAATGAAGCTATAGAAATATTATTATTGCATTTAAATAATAATCAAGAAAACGCATGCCGTGCTATTGCAAACATGTTATCTTTGAGGGAGCAATGGCTTGGGTTAATCTATTCTCATGATACAGAAAACCTTAAAACATTGCGTGCCATACTTGAGTTAAGTATTTTAAAGATTTTAAAAAATAGTTTTGATCTTTCCATGCAGCAAGCATGGAGTGTAGATTGGGATGGGTTGTCTTTATATTTATCCTATGCAGCTGATCATTTAGATACTTCATCTCAACAAGACGAAGTGCGTAGCTGGATGCACTTATCAGATGATATGCAAGATTTTGAAAAATGGCGTTCGTTGTGTCAATGGTTGTGTACCGTTAAAGGCGAACTTCGCAAAACAGTGGATAAAAAACAGGGTTTTCCGGCGCCGAGCAATATGAAAGACAAAGAAGCCGCTGCATACGCTAAAAACATGAAAGAGGGTTTTATAGCTTGGTTGGATCATGTGCGTGAAAATGATGAAGCCTGTGAAGCCATTAAAGAGCTTACCTCTTTGCCCGATCCTTTTTATACTGATCAGCAGTGGGATGTATTGAAAGCCTTATTTCATATATTGCCCAGGGCGGTAGAGCAATTATATTTGTTGTTTGAATCTCGCGGAGAAACAGATTTTAGTGCGATCTCTCGCTGTGCATTAACAGCGTTAGGCGGTGATAATGATCCTACTGATTTAGATTTAAAATTAGATCATGCACTGCATCATATTTTAGTCGATGAATTTCAAGATACATCTGCACCACAATTTGAATTAATTCGACGCTTAGTATGTCATTGGGAAAACAATGCTGAGAAAACATTATTTCTCGTGGGAGATCCCATGCAATCTATTTACCGATTTCGTCAAGCGGAGGTAGGAGGGTTTCTTCAGGCTCAACAATTTGGTGTGGGGCCTATACGTCTTGAAAGCTTGCATTTAAAATCTAATTTTAGATCAGAGAAGCCAATCATTGATTTTGTTAATCAATACATGCCGTCAGCGTTTTCAAAAAAAGAGGATATTTACTTAGGTGCAATTAGCTACGCTTCTTTTGAGGCGCAGATTGATCATCATCCATCTGCAGGCGTTTTTCTGAAGAGCTTGGATGAACAAGAAGGGCTTGGTGAGGCTTTTTTAAAAACACTTACCCCTTTATTGGATGATGGAACAATCCAATCTATTGCTATCTTGGTAAGAAACCGTGGTCATATTGAGGAAATATTGCCTGTATTACGAAAAAACAATATTCCTTATCAGGCAGTGGAAATTGAAAAAATCACGCAAACACCCTGCGTAAGACAATTATTTCAGCTCACAAGCGCTTATTTAAATATTGCAAATAGTGAGGCATGGCTATCTGTATTGATGTCCCCTTATTGTGGATTGTCTTTAGCAGATTTAACCTATTTAAAAAATAGAGCAACTACGTATTGGGAGGCATTGTTGCAATGGGAAACCATTCTTGAGATATCTGATGTTGGGAAACATATTTTACGTAGGGTTGCGCCTGTTTTTATCGCTTGGATGGCACAAAAAAACAGATTGCCTTTAGCGCGCGCTATTGAAGGTGCGTGGCTAGCATTAGGTGGGCCAGCAGCATTGCCGAATGTGTATCATTTGGCGGATGCAAAACCATTTTTTGATTTATTGCATCGTTGTGATCAGGGTGGCACGTTAAATATTATTGATTTTGAGTTGCAATTAAACAAATTATATTCAAATGCTTTTGCTGCTTCTAAAATACAGGTGATGACTATTCATCGTGCTAAAGGATTGGAGTTTGATGCTGTGTTAATTCCCTCATTAGAGAAACAACCTAAAGCATCAGAAAAGCCCTTGTTATTGTGGGAATCTTGTTCTATTGGCATGGAACATATTTTTTTACTAGCGCCTGTTCATGCGACGAAGGAAGAGAGGGACCCTATTTATGAATTTATTTGGAAAAAACATAAGATTCGTGAAAAACATGAAGCTGCGCGCTTATTGTATGTTGCGTTAACGCGTGCTAAAAAACAATTATATTTATTCTCTGAGCCAGGAAAACTGCGCGAGAATAGTTTCTTAGCATTGCTTTCATCGGCTTTTCCAGTGGCTGATAAGCGGATAGAAAAAAATGAAGATGATGCTGATAGCAGTGTCACAGAAATGATACCATTATCTTACATTCTGAAACGATTGCACCCATCCTGGAAAAATCCATTTGGAAATCAGAGGGTAGGGGATGGAAGACAGAAGCTGTGCGATGGGAGAGAGGAAATAATAGAGAAAACGCTGCTTTCTGAAAATCCTATTGATCATGATCTCATTCTCCCTTCTCGGTACGATGAAAAAACCTTAGGCACATTCATCCATCAAGAATTATATTATTGGGCAGAACATCCGGGCTTGATAGATAAACCTATAGAAAAACATTTTCAGCGTTGGATGATGATGCTGCGTGAAGCTGCCTTGCCAGCACATCATTTAGATTGGGTTCAAAAAGTGATGACACGTGTTCAACAAGATCCAACAGCACGGTTTTTATTAAGCCCACATCAAGATGCACAAAGTGAATATGAAATCACAGTATCATTGAAAGGAAAAACAAAAACTTATATTATGGATAGAACGTTCATAGATGCAGAAGGTGTGCGTGTGATTGTGGATTATAAAACTGCAAATTTTATTGATAGTGAATCTATGTGGGCGCAATATCGTGAGCAACTGGAATCTTATGCAGCTGCAATGAGAACATTAGAAAATAAACCGGTAAAATTGTGTTTATATTTTCCTGTTAGTGGTGATTATATTGAGAAAAGAAACGAATAGGGTAGAAGTTTCACTTACTTTGGGTGTACACCTGTAAGCATGCATCATCACCTGATCATTCAGGATCTATTTCTGTTTTTCCACCCACTTTGAGTTTATTAGCTTTCGCAAATTCAATGAGTTGGTTGTATACGTCAGGGTTCGTGCTTTTCAATTTTTCATCTACGAATACGCACTTATTACCATCTTTCATGCCTGGCTTTAAGAGAGGTGAATAAGTAATTCTATGGTTGTGAAAGGTAGCCAAAGGCCCGCTCACACGCTCCGCCCAATCGCTGGGACGAAAGGTTTCCCCTGTTTCTGTCACACCCTCAATGATGATGTGTTTGCTGTGAGAGTCTTCCTTCGTCATAGAACGCTTACTCAATCAATATGTTAGATGAGCCGTATGATAGCTTTAAAACTGTCCATTGTCCATCATTTTATTCCATTCTCGTAGGGGATTATGATACACTCATCCCCATGAACGCCACACCCCTTAGCACCCGCGCTCGTCCACAATCTCTGGACGATTTTTTCGGTCAAGAAGCCTTATTAGGCCCCTCAGGAGCGCTCAGGCAAGCTTTACAAGCTGGCAAGCTGCATAGCATGATTTTCTGGGGACCCCCAGGCACAGGCAAAACGAGCTTGGCTCATATTATTGCGCAGCATTTTCATGCCCAATTTTTTGCCTTATCTGCCGTTACGTCGGGTGTGAAAGATATCCGGGAGATTGCTTTGGCGGCTGAGCAATGTGATAAACCAACCCTGTTGTTTTTGGACGAAATTCATCGTTTTAATAAGTCTCAACAAGACGCGTTGCTGCCTCATTTGGAATCAGGTTTGATAACTCTAATAGGGGCGACCACTGAAAACCCTTCTTTTGCATTAAACAACGCATTGTTGTCTCGTGCGCGCGTGTATGTATTGAAACCTTTGGAAAATGAGGCGCTCGAAAAAATTTTAGCGCGTGGTTTACAGTTTGCAGAGAACCCAAAACCACTCACTAAAGAAGTATGCGCATTGATGGCACGTGCAGCAGATGGAGACGCCAGACGCGTGTTGAACACGCTTGAAATGGCGTTAAACCTAACGCCAGAAGGAGAGGGTGTTTCAGAAGCCACCGTCGCGAAGGTAGTTAAAAACACGTTATTACGCTTCGACAAGCAAGGGGATGCGTGGTACGACCAAATTTCTGCACTTCATAAAGCAGTGCGAGGTTCTGATCCTGATGCAGCACTTTATTGGCTAGCACGTATGCTTGTAGGTGGTTGTGATCCGTTGTATTTAGCGCGGCGCATTGTGCGTATGAGTAATGAAGATATTGGAAATGCAGATCCACGAGCATTTGACGTGGCCATGAATGCGTGGCAAGCCATGGAAAGAATGGGAGCACCCGAAGGGGAGCTGGCGTTGGCACAGGCTATTGTTTACTTAGCGTGTGCGCCTAAAAGTAATGCAGTGTATACAGCATTTGGGGAAGCCAAAGAGGCTGCAGAACGATATGGGTCGTTGCCTGTGCCCATACATTTATGCAATGCGCCGACTGAGCTGCTAAAATCATTAGGACATGGGAAAGCATATCGCTATCCGCATGACATGGCGAACGCATATGTTCCCAACGAACAGTATTTTCCTGATAAAATGCCAAAAAAACGCTTTTATCACCCTGTTCCGCGGGGACTGGAAATCCAAATTAAAGAAAAGCTAGAGGCTTTGAGGGCATTAGATGAAACCGATCTTAGAACATCGCCGTAAAGGTATTTATTTACTTCCAAATTTATTCACCACAGCAGGCTTATTTGCTGGTTTTTACGCCATTGTGGCTGCAACACGTGGCCATTTCGATATGGCTGCTATTGCTATTTATGTAGCCATGGTGATGGACATGCTAGACGGGCGCATTGCACGCTTGACGCACACTGAAAGTGCATTTGGTGCGCAGTATGACAGTTTGACAGACATGGTTGCATTTGGTGCAGCGCCGGCATTAGTAATTTATATGTGGAGTTTAAGTGAATTAAAGTTTGGATGGCTTGTGGCGTTTATGTATGCAGCTGCAGCTGCATTGCGTTTAGCACGCTTTAACATTCAACTTGCAAAAGTAGATAAGCGTTTTTTTGTAGGGTTAGCATCAACGCCTTCTGCGGGTGTGATTGCAGGATATGTATGGTTTTTAGATGATTTAGGCGTGCATGCGAGCATTGTAGGTATTATCGGCGCGTTATTAACTGTGTTTATTGCAATACTGATGGTAAGTAATGTGCGTTATTACAGTTTTAAAAATATAGATTTGAAAGCGCACGTGCCATTTGTCGCGTTATTGCTAGTCGTCCTGATATTTGTAGGCATTTCTGTCGATCCTCCTACGATGTTGTTTATTATTTTTGCGAGTTATGCTGCATCAGGGCCAATATGGTTTCTAAGACGTCGTGGTTTAAAAGGTTTATATCGCGTTTTTCGCCGTAAAAAAGGCATATTACGCTGATCCAACCTGAGTTACGAAAAAATATTGAAAAACCTCTTGTATAATTTATTCCATCCTCATACAATGTCACACATCAAACACTTATACGTGATTTTTTTTGGGGAACAATCGAATGACAATGCGTGTTTTACTCGTGGAAGATGATGAGATGATCGGTAAAGCTATTTGCGAAGCATTAGCTAAACATAATCATGCTGTAGATTGGCTAAAAGATGGACAAGCTGCAGAGTTAGCATTATTATCACAAGATTTTAGCGCGGTAATATTAGATATCGGTTTACCCAAGCGCGATGGATTAGAAGTATTGAAAAATGTGCGCAGCAAAGGTGTGAAAGTGCCTGTTATGTTGTTATCTGCGCGTGGTTCTGCAGAAGATATGACAGCAGGATTAGATTTAGGCGCAGATGATTATGTATCCAAACCTTTTTCTGTGGAAGTATTGTGTGCCCGTTTACGTGCTATTCAGCGGCGCAGTGTGGGCCGTACGGTATCGACAGTTGCGTATGGTAGCGTGCGTTTAGATCCACGCTCACATTCTGTTTATATTCAAGATGAACGGATTTCTATTTCCCACCGTGAGTATACATTGTTGAATAAGTTATTAGACAGTGCAGGCGAAGTGGTGTCACGCGAAGTATTATCCCAATGCATTTATGGATGGGATGTCGAAGTAGAAAGCAATGCAGTTGAAGTACACGTGCATAATTTACGGAAAAAGTTGAAAGCAGATATCATCAAGACGATCCGAGGTGTTGGGTATATTATTGATTTACCCTCGCTAAGAGCATCGGCGTAGCGATCAGGCGGGCAGGACTGCTCGTCCTCCGTTTTCCGCAACTCAAAAATCCCCGCGATCTTTAGCCGCTGCCCCGCCCGGACCAAGTCCGGGCCAAGCTTTGAAAGAGGGCGGGTTTGTTGATGTGCCCTTCACTCATCCCAAGAAAGCGTTCCGCCTGTTTGATATTCCGTGACGCGTGTTTCAAAGAAATTTTTCTCTTTCTTTAAATCCATCAATTCACTCATCCAAGGGAATGTGTTCTTGGCTTGAGGATATTGCTCTGGTAATCCAATTTGAGCTAACCGACGGTTCGCAATGAACTTCACATACTCTTGGAATACAGAAGCATTTAATCCTAAAATGCCGCGTGGCATGGTGTCTGCTGCATACTCACATTCTAATTCAACGCCTTCTCGGATCATCGTTAGCATTTCTGATTGAAAACTTGTTGTCCATAAATGTGGGTTTTCAATCTTGATTTGATTGATTACGTCAATGCCGAAGTTAACATGCATTGATTCATCGCGCAAAATGTATTGCAACTGCTCAGCGGTGCCTACCATTTTGTTACGACGCCCCATCGAAAGTATTTGTGCAAACCCTACGTAAAAGAATATGCCTTCGAATACAATGTAAAACGCAATTAAATCACGCAGTAAACGTTGGTCATTTTCGGGTGTGCCTGTGTTGAACATAGGATCAGCAAGATTTTGTGTGAACTTCAACGCCCAATTGGCTTTGCGTGCCACAGAGGGGATTTCATGATACATGTTGAATAAACGTGACTCATCCATGCCCAAACTTTCAATAATATATTGATACGCATGTGTGTGTAACGCTTCTTCAAAGGCTTGGCGCAAAATATATTGACGGCATTCAGGGTTAGTAATGTGACGGTAAATGGCCAATACTAAATTATTCGCTACTAATGAATCTGCCGTTGAAAAAAACCCTAAACTGCGTTCGATGATCAAGCGCTCGTCTTCGGTTAACCCATTGGGATCTTTGTACAAAGCAATATCGGGTGCCATGGGAATTTCATTAGGCATCCAGTGGTTTGCGCAGGCATCTAAATATTTTTGCCATGCCCAATAGTATTTGAAAGGTACAAGTTGATTTAAATCAGCAGAGCAGTTGATGATGCGCTTATCATCCACGCGCGGCGCTGCTACATTCATCTTGATGTTTTCTAAACCTGTTGCACCTTTTTGGTTAGGTGTATTCATTTCAGATGTCTTCACTTCGGTCTCATTACGCATAACAACTCCTTTTATTGACAAGCTTCACAATCAGGGTTATCGATGGAGCACGCTTTGGGCGCTGCATCTGTCGGTTGCAATTTTACCGCGTTCAATGCACCGTCGTTCACAGTGGATTTTTCTGCGTTAGTTGCACCTAAGCTTCGCAAATAGTACGTGGTTTTCAAACCACGTAACCATGCGTGTTTGTAAATAGCATCGAGCTTTTTACCTGAAGGTTCTGCCATATATAAGTTTAATGATTGTGCTTGGTCAATCCATTTTTGGCGGCGTGAACCGGCGTCAACCAACCATTTTGGATCAAGCTCGAAGGCAGTTGCAAACAATGTTTTAAGATCGCCAGGAATGCGATCAATGTTTTGTACGCTACCATCATAATATTTGAGATCATTCACCATCACATTGTCCCATAATCCGCGGCATTTTAATTCTGCCACAAGATAAGGATTCACAACTGTGAACTCACCTGACAAATTGGATTTTACAAATAAGTTTTGATAAGTAGGCTCAATGGATTGTGATACACCACAAATATTAGAAATCGTCGCAGTAGGGGCAATGGCCATGGTGTTGGAATTACGCATACCCACTGTCATGACACGCTGGCGCAATGTTTCCCAATCTAAACGTTGCGTTGTATCTTGCTCTAAATATTGGCTACGGCTTTGTGCCAACAATTTAATAGAATCAATAGGTAATACACCTTTGCTCCATAATGATCCTTCAAACGTCGCATAAGCTCCGCGTTCTTCTGCCAAATGGCTAGAAGCTTCAATCGCGTAATAGCTGATTAATTCCATCGATTCATCTGCAAACGTAACAGCAGCATCACTTGCATAAGGAATATTCAATTGGTACAACGCATCTTGAAAGCCCATGATACCTAAACCTACTGGGCGATGACGTAAATTAGAGCGGCGTGCTTGTATCACAGAATAGAAGTTGTAGTCAATCACGTTGTCTAGCATGCGCATTGCAGTGCGAATGGTTTTAGACAATTTTTCACGATCAAGCGCACCATTTTCAATATGTTGTGCTAAGTTCACACTGCCTAAATTACACACAGCTATTTCATCAATCGATGTATTCAATGTAATTTCTGTGCACAAATTCGAGCTATGCACAACACCCACATGTTGTTGTGGCGAACGCAAGTTACATGCATCTTTGAACGTAATCCAAGGATGCCCCGTTTCAAATAGCATGCCTAACATTTTACGCCATAATGAAACAGCAGGAATGCGTTTGAAGTTTTCAATTTCACCTGTTTGCGTTTTGCGTTCGTATTCAGCATACAGTGATTCAAAAGTATCACCGTAGACATCATGCAGTTCCGGCACTTCATCAGGGGAGAAGAGCGTCCAGTCTTTGTTTTCCATCACACGTTTCATGAATAAATCAGGAACCCAATTTGCAGTATTCATGTCATGGGTGCGGCGACGCTCATCCCCTGTATTTTTACGCAACTCTAGAAATTCTTCAATATCTAAATGCCATGTTTCGAGATAAGCACACACAGCACCTTTGCGTTTTCCACCTTGGTTCACAGCAATGGCCGTGGCATTCGCTACATTCAGGAAGGGCACAACACCTTGAGATTTGCCATTCGTACCCTTAATGTGCGCACGCATGGCACGCACAGGCGTCCAGTCGTTGCCTAGTCCACCCGCATATTTGGATAATAATGCATTGTCTCGAATGGCATTATAAATCCCTGATAAATCATCGGGAACAGTGGTTAAATAGCAACTGGATAATTGAGGACGTAATGTGCCTGAATTAAACAGTGTTGGAGTAGAACTCATGTAATCAAAGCTTGAAAGCAATTGGTAAAACTCGATGGCACGTGCTTCGCGCTCAGTTTCATTAATGGCAAGTCCCATGGCTACGCGCATGAAGAAAATTTGTGGCATTTCAAAACGTACACCACGGTGGTGAATAAAATAGCGATCGTATAATGTTTGCAAGCCCAAATAGGTAAATTTGAAATCGCGCTCGGGGAGTAATGCCGCGGCAAGACGATCTAAATCAAATGTCAATAACTTAGCATCAATTAATTCTAAAGCAACAGCTTTCTTGAGATACACTGAAAAAGCAGTTGCATAAGTGTTGTGAGCGGTGTCTAACCGACCATCATGAGTGATTTCGAGAAAATCTAATGCTTCGCTGTATAAATCACGCAATAATAAACGTGCTGTAACGTAGCTGTAATTAGGCTCTTTTTCAATCATGGTGCGCGCACTCATGATCACTGCTTTGTATGCATCATTTAAAGAAATGCCTTCAAAAATATTGCGTTCTGTTTCTGCATAAATGGCTTCTGCGGAAACTTCTACTAAGTCTTCGCAAGCGTGTTCAACCATCTGCTTAATGCCTGTTTGATGGAGCGGTATCAAGCGGCCATCTGGCATGCCTACATGTAATGCGTTAGATTGGGTGGTGCCTTGAGTAGCCAGGGCAGCTTCACGTTCCCGGCGACGCTCTTCCCGATACAATACATAAGCGCGCGCTACTTTTTGTAAGCCTTCGCGCATTAGTGCTAATTCCACTTGGTCTTGGATGTCTTCAATGTGGAATGTGCCATCGCGGGGGGCACGGCGCCAAAATACCTGAATAATATGGTGAGTGAGTTTATTAACGGTTTCTACAATACGGCTACTGGCAGCAGCATTGCCGCCTTCTACAGCGAGGAAAGCTTTGGTGATGGCTATGCTGATTTTGCTTTCATCAAATGGGGCCACTCGGCCATTGCGCTTGATCACCCGTAATTGGCCGGGGGTGATAGCGACATCCGCATTACTGAACCTTTCTTCAGCAGGGGGGGTATGGGGTACAGCTGATTCCGTAGGTTGCATTTGGACTTGCTTGTCTGTCATGGTGAGTATGCCCCTCCGAAGGCGATCGTCAAAACAATATTGTTAGTGAGTTAAAGTGTTATCCGTGGTTCCTCTAAGGGGCGTGCCCTTCGTACGTCCTTGTACCGTGTTGAAAGCTAAAAACACAATATGTAGATATTTGTTTTGCTCATGTATACAAGATAGCGTGCATTTTAACAGAAGACAAGGGGAATGTGTGTGGGTATGATGTGGATAAAATGTGCATATTCATGCCTTTCTGAAAATTGTTAGAGATATCGAGAGGTTGCTTACTAAAAAACAGCAAAAATTTTTTTTGGTAAAAAATGCAAAATGTAATTTGAGTAACTCTTTTATGCCGAGGCGGATAATATTTTTTGCTGACAGATCAGGGAGATGGTGCAGTGTTGATTATTTTTTAGACATTTTTTAAAGCAAGCTCACAACTTATGCACAAATATGAGTTTTTTAACCAAATTCTGTTTTTGGAGGTCAATGAAAGCGTGCCTGGAGGGGTGTTATTTTGTAACTACTTGATAAATAATAAAAATATTTTTGATTATTTTTTGAGCAAGTGGCTTTAGCCCTTTATTTTCGTGGGTTTTTCCAAGATGTTCAATGATTATCCACATAGTTATCCACAGTTTTTGGGGATAAATGCTTATATCGTGTTATTTTTGTTTTTTAAGGTAGGCCGCACTCTCCTTGCGCCTTCTTAAAGTTCTTGATAGGATCTTCCCTTACCTTAGAATGCCGCAAGGAGCATTATGACGACGGAAGATTTGATTAAGCAGCAAATTGCTGACAACCCTATTTTGCTTTACATGAAAGGCACACCAGATTTCCCACAATGTGGGTTTTCAGGCCGATCGGTGCAAATATTACGGGCATGTGGCGTTACACAGTTTGCGCATGTAAATGTGCTCGAGAACCCGGATATTCGCGCTACACTTCCTAAAATAGCCAATTGGCCTACGTTCCCTCAGCTATGGGTGCGAGGGGAGCTCGTGGGCGGTAGTGATATCATGTTGGAAATGTATGAAAGTGGCGAGTTGAAAACCTTATTGAGTTTGTAAAACTCAGCGCTTGCTCAGCACAAAGGATAAATCATGGCTGGTCCCTTAATGAATACCTATAATCGCCTTCCTATTGCTTTTACGCGTGGCGAGGGTGTATGGCTCTATGATACAGAAGGAAAACGTTACCTAGATGGTTTAGCAGGGATTGCAGTGAATGTTTTAGGCCACGCACATCCTGCCATTGTTGCGGCGGTTTCTGATCAAGCTTCTCAATTGATGCATACTTCAAATGTATATGAAATTCCTTATCAAACAGAATTAGGTCAAAAATTAGTGGATTTAAGCGGCCTTTCCCAAGTGTTCGTTTGCTCCACGGGCGCTGAAGCTGTTGAATGTATGATCAAACTTGCACGCTTGTATGCACATAAGAAAGGGATTTTGGAGCCAGGCATTATTGCGATGGAAAGCGCTTTTCATGGACGAACCTTGGCAACTATCTCTGCCAGCGGTTCTCGGCGTGTGCAAGCAGGGTTTGAGCCGCTGGTTCAAGGCTTTGTGCGTGCGCCTTTCAATGATCTCGAGGCTATTCGTGCCATTGCTAAGCATGAGCGGCATATCGTGGCATTAATAGTGGAGCCCATTCAAGGGGAGGGCGGGCTGCATGTACCGTCTCCTGAGTATTTGCGTGGCTTACGGCAAATCTGTGATGAGAACGAATGGCTGTTAATGGTAGATGAAGTGCAAACAGGCATTGGGCGTACAGGGAAAATGTTTGCTTTTGAGCACGCAGGCATTAAACCTGACGTATTATCATTGGCGAAAGGATTAGCTGGGGGCATTCCTATTGGGGCCTGTGTAGCGGGTGGCAGAGCAGTAGATTTATTTACGCCGGGAAGCCATGGATCAACATTTGGAGGCAATCCTTTGTCGTGTCGAGTTGCGCTTACGGTGCTCGATACTATTATTAAAAACAATTTGCTAGAGAGTGTTGTTAAAGTATCAGATTACTTTTTAAGTGCATTACGCAGTGCTTTAAAAGGGCATTCTCATGTGAAAGATATTCGCGGGCAAGGGCTCCTAATAGGTATTGAAATGGATGCACCCGCACGACCCTACTTATATAAAGGGTTGGAGGCAGGCATTTTGTTCAGTGTGACAGCTGAAACAGTTATTCGTATCGTGCCACCATTGATTTTTGAAAAGCAACATGTGGATTATTTTGTCGAAAGATTCATAAAAGTGTTAGCATAACCTAGGCTTGATTTTTAAGGAGATCATTATTATGTTCGAATTACCCGCATTACCCTATGCACAAAACGCGTTGGAACCTCATATTTCTGCAGAAACTTTATCGTATCATTACGGAAAACATCACAAAGCTTATGTCGATAACCTCAATAAGCTTGTTGCAGGGACGCCGCAAGAGCATCAATCATTAGAATCCATTATCCAACATGCTTCGGGCGGTATTTTCAATAACGCAGCGCAAGTGTGGAACCATACTTTTTATTGGCATTGTTTAACTCCCAATGGGGGCGGTGAGCCGACAGGTGCTGTTGCCAAGGGTATTGACGAAGCGTTTGGATCTTTCGCAGCTTTTAAAGAGCAATTCACACAAACTGCTTTGACGACATTCGGTTCTGGTTGGGCATGGTTGATTAAAAATGAAGCGGGGACGCTGGAGTTGATGAGCACCCCTAATGCTGGCACACCCATGACCTCTGGAAAAACGGCTTTGCTCACTTGCGATGTATGGGAACATGCTTATTATATTGACTATCGTAATGCACGCGCACAATACGTGGAAGCGTTTTGGAAGCTTGTCAATTGGGATTTTGTGAACGCGTGTTTAGGGAAATAATGCATGTCTACGCTTACCATTGAGCCTAATAGCATTCGCGATAAAATTATTACGTTGAAAAAACGTGCAGAAGATATTCGGGGGTATCTTTGACTTTGATGCTCAAGCCGAACGTTTAGAGGAAGTAGTGCGCGAATTAGAAGACCCTACATTATGGGATACTCCTGAGCGTGCAGAAGCCCTAGGGCGAGAGCGCGTAGCGTTAGGTTCGGTGGTAGAAGTGTTAAGAGGATTATTTTCAGGATTGGAAGATTGCCAGGGATTATTTGACCTGGCAATCGAAGAAAATGATACCACTATGTTCGATATGCTACAGGAAGCCTTATCTGAACATGAAGCGCAATTAGAAAAGCTTGAATTTCGTCGTATGTTTCCCGGCAAAATGGATCCTAACAACGCATACTTAGACATTAACTCTGGATCAGGCGGCACGGAAGCGCAAGATTGGGCAGAAATGTTGTTGCGCATGTATTTACGTTTCGCACAAGCAAAAGGTTTTGATGTCGAATTGGTTGAAGTTTCTCCAGGAGATGTAGCGGGGATTAAAAGCGCGACGGTGCATGTGAAGGGTCCTTATGCGTTTGGTTGGTTGCGTACGGAATCGGGAGTGCATCGTTTAGTGCGAAAATCTCCGTTTGATTCGGGCAACCGCCGTCATACTTCTTTTGCCTCTGTGTTTGTATCGCCTGAAGTGGAGGATGATATTGAAATTGAAATCAACCCTGCGGATTTGCGCGTTGATACTTATCGTGCCAGTGGGGCAGGGGGGCAGCATGTGAATCGAACGGATTCAGCCATTCGAATCACGCATGAACCCACAGGGATTGTGGTTCAATGTCAATCGGATCGTTCTCAACATAAAAATCGCGCGCAGGCAATGAAGCAACTCAAAGCTAAACTGTATGAGCTGGAAGAGCAAAAGCGTCGCGAAGAGCAAAATTCTGTAGAAGCTACAAAAGCAGATAACAGCTGGGGAAGCCAAATTCGATCTTATGTATTGGATCAATCCCGTATTAAAGATTTGAGAACGAATATAGAAGATACAGATACTACTGCAGTATTGAATGGCAGGCTAGATAGATTTATTGAGGCAAGTTTGAAGCAAGGGTTATAAAATGACTGAACAAGAAATGAATGTCAATCCAAATGATTTAATGGCAGAACGCAAAGCTAAGCTAGCGCATTTGCGCACGTTAGGGGAAGCATTTCCTAATGATTTTAAACGCGATGCTTTTGCATCTGATTTGCATGCAGCGCATGATGCTGAAGATCATGATACGCTAGAATCCAAGCATATTGCCGTGAAAATGGCTGGTCGAGTGATGCTGCGTCGTTTAATGGGTAAAGCAAGTTTTGTGACGATTCAAGACATGACGGGCCAGATGCAAGCTTATTTAAGATCGGACGCATTACCAGAAGAACAATATGAATCATTTAAAAAGTGGGATTTGGGTGATATTGTTGCGATTGAAGGCACATTGTTTAAAACAAAAACAGGAGAATTATCGATTAAGGCGACGGCTGTTGCGTTGTTGGTGAAAGCCATTCGTCCTTTGCCTGATAAATTTCATGGTTTAACGGATACAGAAGCAAAATATCGTCAACGTTATTTAGATTTAATTGCGAATCCTGAAACGCGCGAAACATTTATGATCCGTAGTAAAATGATCGCAGCGATCCGAGAATTTTTAGTGAATGATCGTTTTATTGAAGTAGAAACACCGATGATGCAAGTGATGCCCGGAGGCGCTGCGGCTCGTCCATTTGTGACGCACCATAATGCATTAAACATGGCACTGTATTTGCGCATTGCGCCGGAATTATATTTAAAGCGTTTACTGGTCGGTGGTTTTGAGCGCGTATTTGAAATCAATCGTAATTTTAGAAACGAAGGTGTATCGGTTCGTCACAATCCTGAATTTACTATGCTCGAATTTTATCAAGCGTATGCCACCGTGGAAGATGGAATGAATGCTACGGAAGCATTATTGCGTCATGCAGCATTGGCTGCGCTAGGAACGTTGGATGTTGAGTATCAAGGTGTACGGTTGGATTTTGCAAAGTCTTTTCATCGTATTACTGTATTTGATTCTATTTTAAAATACAATCCGACAGTGACGACAGCAGATTTAAATACATTAGAAGGTGCTAGAAAGATCTGTGAAAATCTGGGTATTACAGTGAAGCTTACAGATGGCTTAGGTAAGCTGCAAATTGAAATTTTTGAAAAGACAGTTGAGCATGAGCTGATTGAACCAACCTTTGTGATGCAATACCCTGCAGAGGTGTCTCCTTTAGCGCGAGCTAATGAAACAAATCCTTTTGTGACAGATCGCTTTGAATTAATGATCATGGGTAGGGAATTAGCCAATGGATTTTCAGAATTAAATGATCCAGAAGATCAGGCTGCTCGTTTTTTAGCGCAAGTTAAAGCCAAAGAAGCCGGTGATGATGAGGCAATGATTTATGACGAAGATTTTATCACCGCTTTAGAGTATGGGATGCCGCCTGCGTCGGGGGTAGGTATTGGTATTGATCGTTTAGTGATGTTATTTACCGATGCTCCGTCTATTCGGGATGTGATTTTGTTTCCGCATATGCGGAAGGTAATGACTTGATTTATAAAATAATTTCATTATCAAAGCCAATATTGTTTTTTAAAATATTGTACAATGGGCACACAATGTGCCATACTTGGTAAGGAGGAGGGAATGCCTCAGTATGATTTTTCAGCAGATAAAAATAACCAGCTGATCCATGAGAGGGGCGTAAGTTTTGAAGATATTATTGTTGCATTATCCGATGGAGGGTTATTAGATATCCTAGACCATCATGATCAAAAACGGTACCCCGATCAATGTATGTATATTGTAAATTTGAATGGATATGTGTACGTAGTGCCATTTGTCAGAAAGAGTGAAGATATAGTATTTTTAAAAACGATCTTCCCAAGCCGGAAATTAACTAAAAAATATTTGAGAGGACACGATGACAAAGAAGCGTAACGATTCTGGGAGGCTTGATGCAGAAGAGCAAAATTTATTAGAATCTATTGAGAATGGAGAATGGAAAACTGTTGATAATGTTGAAGAAGAAATAGCTTTTGCAAAAAAAGCAGCTGAAAGTTATCTTAGAAAAGACGCTCGAGTGAATATTCGTATTGCAAGTAGTGATCTGGCGCGTTTAAAACAAAAAGCGGCATATAAGGGGCTACCTTATCAGACTTTCATTGCAAGCATTTTACATGAGTATGCGGCTGGGCATTTTGAATAACGTGTAGTAGCCGCAATCTGATGTGGCGACCATGGGACATAAAATGATCGTGGCTACTACAAATAACGTGCCCGTGCTACTTACCCAACACTGGCTAATATTAATAGTTGGTCCTCGTCTGCGATCATATTAACTACTTGCCCAATGGTTTTGTTGTCTTTCATCACAGGCCCATCAATATCAAGCTCTGTGCCCAGCGGCATGCGCATCACGGCTAATTTTTTATTTAAATGTCCGCGGTATTCCATGCGTGCTACCACTTCTTGCCCTACAAAACATCCTTTATCAAAAGAAATAGCGTGCAATGCCACTAAATCAATATAATGAGGCAAAAATTTTTCGCTTTGTGCTTTTCCAATCCAAGGAAAACGAGATTCTAATAATATTCTCAAAAAGTCATCAGGTAGTTTAAACGGCCCATCTGTTGCAGGAGTAATGCGGATTGAAATACCGTGCTGTGGTTGAACACAGAAAGTGACAACATCATCTGTTATATCCACATGATATGCGGGGACAGAAAGCGGATGAGTGACATCGTCTTCTACGTTAAATTGTTTGCTGAGATCCGCCAGTGTTGCTTTTGAAAATGCAATGACCTTATGAAGTTTATGCAGCAAAACAGGGATAATCTCAGTAGGCATGACCAACCAGAAACCATCGAGCCGTTTTATAATAAACATACATGCTACTACGCGGCCCTTTAAATTCAAATAGCACGCCAATGCACCCTGTGTTTGCGTGAGAGCAGAAATATCAGCGCTTAACTGACCTTGTAAAAATTTTTCTGCGTCCATGCCCGTACAGTGGATAACGCCTAATGCATTACATGACATCCCATTTACCTTGCCTTTGTCTCAATTGTTTATACGCAGATGCAATTACCGTGATATTAGCACAAAATAATACTGCACTTGCGATTTGCAATAAAATTGCCCACCATATCACAGCATTTGCTGTGATTAAGGGAAGCCCCAGCAATGAAAACAAAAATGTAACAATTCCTATAATTGCAGGCAATATTGCAAATAAGATCATTAGTTTCCATCCGTCGCCTTTTGACATTTTCCATGCATCTTCTAAACGCATTGCGTGGTCAATAGCAATACTTGGAAATAGTAGTGAAAGCCGTGATAAAAGATAATAGGCTAATATACTGTATACAGCAATAGAAACTGTCATGGACATTGCTGGATCAATGGGTAACCATGATAATATAAAATAGAGAATGCTAGAAAGCACGCCTGCCGCAAGGCTTACCAATAAAGCAATGAGTACCATCCAAATGGCGGTTCTTGTTTCACACATGCTCCACCACAGTTTGCCAGGGTGGCCCATCAATACAATGCGGGAAGAAATATTTGCCATCCATACGAGCAATAACCCTTGCAGTAAAGGTGTGAACATGACATATAGCTCAGCAACATTAAGTGAGATGCTTTGCGTTGTCATGGCTTCTTCAGGCGTAGGTATAGCTTGAGGAATGATAAAAAAAACAGGAATATTAAGTGCAATAAACAACGCAATAGGTAACCACAATCCTTGTACATATAACAGGGCGTGATTTTTTACAAACACCATGGCACTTAAGAAAGTACGCCAAATTGAAAACTCGTGCGCAACCATCATTACCTCCATTTTTGGGTAAGCCATGAGCAAAGTATAGTGTGATATTAATATAAAGGCGAACGCGCGAAAGTATGGTATTGAGAGAAGGTGTGGAGTATAATGTAACGTCGTTTAGCAGTGAGGCGTTCATCTTGGATCTCCAACCCCCAGAAAGAATTCGTTGGGCATGCCGCCGCGGTATGTTAGAGCTTGATATTTTATTGTTGGGATTTTTTGATGGCGCCTATCAGACCTTGCCAGCACCTCTCCAGAAAGAGTTCGTTGACTTGCTCGAATTTCCGGATCAAGATTTAAACCGTTGGTTGTTATCCTATGAAGACGCACCTGAACACTTTCAATCCATATGTCAACGCATCAGCGATTTCCATCGAAGCCATTCATCTTAGGGTTTCACGTGGTTTTAAAACAGCAGCCATGGTGCTCGGGTTTGTCGCAGTGATGTTTGGTTTGTCCATGCCTTTCTCCATAGGGGGTGTGGGGGCTTGGCTGTATCTGGGTGTGATGATGGCCTTATTTTTTAGAGACCAAGGTAGGGCTGTGCATACGGTGCGCAAACAAAAAGACGGTTTATTCATGCTGGAAAGTGCGCATCACACTTGGAATAACATGCAACTTTTAGCTGAGAGCGTTTCTTTGCCTTTTGTGTGTGTTTTATATTTTAAGCCTAAGATCGGCAGTAGAGCTCAAAAAGCGGTGATTTGGGCCGACAGTGTGCCGCCCGACGTTTTTCGGCGCTTGCGAGGTTATTTGCGTTGGTGCGCTGTATGTACTGAATAGCGTTAGCCCACCCATGAAATCTCAACAAACATCGCGCTCTTTCGCTGTGTCTCATTAATTCTTTGCGTTATTATTCGAAGCACTACTACTTGAAGAGGATGCCGCATTTGTGTTACTGGGACTGCTTGATCCTCCAGGCTGATAAGCCGTTACTTGAAGCCCTTGTTGAGCGTTCGAGGGTTGTGGAAGAGTAAGGACATATCTTGCGACTTCATTTCGCGTGTCGATATTTCCCACTTCCGTTTGAAGGAGGATATTCACAACGCGTGCACGAGGTTGCGTTCCTAGCGCTTCTATTAATGCACTCTCCAAGCGAGATTTATTTTCAGAAGAAACGTTACTTGCGCATAAAAGTTGCAGTAAAGAAGCGCTGCGCGCCACTGCTTGAGTGATAGGGTCGCGAAGCGTATTCTGACTTCCCAGTATATCGAACTGACCTAGTTGAATCGCTTTTTGAATTAATTGATCATGCTGTAAGGCGGCCTCAACACTACCTAAGGCAATTGCTTCTCGTAAATAACTTCTTGTTTGAAGTATATAATTATGTGCAAAGCCATAAGGAGGTACTATATGACTCTGAGTTTGTGTTGCTTTCGCTAGCCAAAATTCAATTTTGTGTTCAACGGTGGATAATTTGCTTGCTTCTCGACGGTATTCCTCTAATTGCGATTCGTAGGTTTTGCTAGATACATTTCGTTTAGAGCTCATATGCGGAAGTGAGGCGGGAGAATGAGTTGAACGCCCTGCTTGGTCTGGACGTTGGTTTTGTTGAGTCTGTTGGTCTAATTGATGGCTAGCTGTTGAGATGTTTACCTTATGATGATGTTTAGGCATAGCTCTGTCCTCGTCAATTGTATAATCTATAGCATACCATGCTGTGGTTTTGTTTGTAAACTAGATATTTTTTAGGGGAGGCTGCTTAAAATAGGCTAGATGAGCATTTAATAGGCTTTCTATGGGTGGATTTAACTTATAAATTAGTAGGTTGTATGCAATTTGCGCATATTCGGCAGAGTCTCTATCAATATGTGTTACAAATACGTTAATTTGGCGTCGTTCTTCGAGCGTGATCCTTGTATAATGGCGCCTACAAGAGGTTCTAGGCCGCCGCGTTGTTGTCACCCTTTTCGGCTTATGGGGTGAATAATAATGAATACGGGCCGATAGTAGTAGTGTTGTGGTAAAGAACAGAGGGAAGTTATGCCATTTGAAGAGCGTCTAGATCCAGCTCAAAGTGCTTTGGCTGATTCAGTATTGGTACGTCGCGTGCAGCAAGGGGATTCAAAAGCATTTAATATGTTGGTGTCTAAATATCAGCGTAGGGTTGAGTCTATCGTATACCCTTGGGTGGATAATCGCAATGATATTTTAGATATTGTGCAAGAAACTTTTTTGCGCGCGTACCGTGGTATCGAGGATTTTCGTGGAGAGAGCGCCTTTTTTTCATGGCTTTTTCGTATTGCTCAAAATACTACCAAAAATCATTTGGCTGCACGTTTACGCAGGCCGCCGGATAGTGATATTGATACAAGTGTTGCGGAAACGTTGTTAGGAAATCCGTTTGAAGAATTAAGTTCGCCTGAGCATTTTTTATTATGTGATGAAATTGAGCGGCAAATTTTTAAAGCCATTGCGTCGTTACCGGATGAATTGCGGACGGTGATTGAGTTACGAGAAATAGAAGGCATGTCTTATGAAGAAATTGCAGAAAAATTAGGCTGCCCGCTGGGTACCGTGCGTTCAAGATTATTTCGAGCAAGAGAAATTGTGGACGAAAACATCAGACCGCTACTCATGGGGTGAGCAGTTATTTTTTGTGATTTATACCTCTGATTTAGCAAAATTTACCACGCTTTAGAAAAACAGCAAAAATCAATAAATCCTCCCGTAGCAGGATTTTATACTTTTTTTTCTCAACTTTAGATTAAAATCCTGCTCCAGAAGGATTTATATTGCTTTTTATTGAAAAATCCTCTATAATCCTGTCATAATAGGATTATATGGATAGGTGAGATTGTGTCTAAGACCGTAAAACCGCTAGAAACCCCTAAGCCAGAAAAAACATTGATGCCTGAATTACTAGGTAAATATGTACGTGCCAAAAGAACACAACTAGGGTTCACCATAGAAGATGCAGCTGCATTTTGTAGGGTTTCCAAAGACACATTGATGAATTTAGAACATGGGAATGCAAAAGTACAATTAGGCAGTACGCTACAAATTTGCAAAGGCCTAGGTATAACATTGCAAGTACTGTCGTGGGAAGATGAGGATAAAAAAGATGTCTGGGTTTAAGCATCAGCTCAATGTGTATTTAGGGCAGCAATGTATCGGGGCGTTGGTATTAACAGAAGGTAGTGAGCTTTATTTTTTTTATCATGAAACATGGCAACAAGCAGGGTATGCTCTCTCACCCCATTTACCCTTGGATAATAGTGCATCAAAAAACCAATTTGCTATTAGGGTATTTTTTCAAAATTTATTTCCAGAAGGCGAAAATTTAGATATTTTGTTAACAAGTTTTCATCTCAGTCGGTATAACATTTTTTCTACCACTCAAGTGCTAGGGTTGGATTTGCCTGGAGCAATACAAGTCATACTAAGCGATCAGGAGTTACCAAGGAAGAACGAGTTTCGTTCTATTGAAACAAAAGAAATAACAGATCGTTTGAAAAAAAATAATGTTAGAAATTTAATTATTTGGGATGGAAAGCTGCGATTGTCACTTGCTGGCGTGCATCAGAAAATTAATATTGTTGTGAAAGGTAATGAGGAAATTGGATTTGGTGATGGAGCATTATGTTCAACACATATTTTAAAATTTGAGCATTCATCCAAGCAACATTTGGTCATGAACGAGTTTCAAATGATGAAGCTGGCGAAGGCGGCTGGACTTTCTGTGGCGGATGTAGAATTGAAATATTTTGATGAATATCCTGCATTGTTAGTGAAACGTTTTGACAGGGAATGGGGTGACGAATACGTGATGCGTCGACATGTCATCGATGGATGTCAAGCGCTTAATTTATTACCTGAATACAAGTATGAACGCCATTTAGGAAGTGGACGGGACGTAGCGCACATGCGCGACGGCGCGAGCCTTCCTGCCTTGTTTTCATTTTGTGAAAAATGTCGCAACCCTGCAGCCTCAAAGAAGCAATTACTTCGGTGGGTTTTATTTAATGTCATTATTGGAAATTGGGATGCGCATGGGAAAAATATTAGTTTTTTTATTTCATCATTAGGAATAGAGCTCGCGCCTGCCTATGATTTAATTTCTATTCGTGCTTATCCTGAATTTGAACCAGAGTGGGCGATGGCTTTGGGAGATGCGTTTAATGCAAAAATAACGAATGCTTATCAGCTAGCGGATTTCGCGGACAGTTGTCATTTGTCTCGAGCTGCTGTGGCTAGGGAGTTAGTTGATTTATGTGATCGCATGGATTTAGCATTACCGCGCATGGAGTTTAACGCATTTACTGAGGCCTTGCGGCAAGATATTGCATTTCAGGTAGATCATCTTCGGAAAGAAGCGAAAATGATAACTAAAATCATATTATGATGGAGTTTCAGCCTCTCCTGAACGATTGCATTTAGCGAATGATGGCGTCCCCAAGGGGATTCGAACCCCTGTTACCGCCGTGAAAGGGCAGTGTCCT
>CAYLHG010000008.1:0-62691 GCA_964383495.1 uncultured Gammaproteobacteria bacterium | reverse complement strand
TTATTTTCTGCTGGCAGCTTTGTGAACACATTAACCACTAATGCATTAACCGTAAACGGTTCAACGAATGTCGGTACGGTTATCGGTAAATTAGCCGGTACGTTATCAGGTACATTCGGCAATGCAACGAATATTTCAGGTAATAGCACAAATGTCGGTGGATTAATTGGTAATTTCAGTAGTGGTACGTTATCGGGTACTTTCAGTAATACCGGCGCTGTTGCAACTGCTGCTAGTGGTGCTACTGATAGCGTGGGCGGCATTATTGGTTTGATGTCAGGTGGTACAGCCAGTGGTACTTTTACTAATACATCGAGTGTGGGAACATTGGCGTGGACGAGTAATGTCGGCGGTATTATGGGTAGTGTCACAGGGGGTACGATTTCAACGGGCACGGGCACATCGTTTGCGACAACGGGCACGAATGCTATCAAAGGCACATCGAATGTCGGCGGTTTGATCGGACAATTAGGTGGTACATCGAATTTCCAAAGAACGGATACAATTTTAACTTCTTCAACCACTACCGTTCAAGGATCAGGTGCTAGTGGTGTCGGTAACATTGGTGGATTATTTGGTTTAATCAGCACGACAGGCACTTTCTCAGGCGCAAACACCACCTTAACCAACAACGCTGCTGTTTCTGGCAGTGCCACGATGAGTAATGTGGGTGGTGTGATTGGTAGTATCACGAGCGTGGTGAATGGTGGCACGGTTGCTTACAATTTTTCAAATACTAGAACAGTCACACGCACAGGTGGCACCCTCACCAATGTCGGTGGTATTTTTGGATCCATCTCTGGTGCCAATACATTCACGGGAACAATGACGAATAGCGCTGCCATTGGGGGAAGCACGGGTATTGGCACCGTCGGCGGGTTGATTGGTACGGCTACCGCAGGCACTTTCATGGGTGCCATGACAAACAGTGCCAACGTGACGGGTTCGGGTAACAATGCGGGGGGATTAATCGGAAGTATTATCGGCGCCTCTTCCCTCGCGCCCGTCACTATTTCTGGCAGCGCTGATTTTACACAAACAGCCGGTACAATTACCACCGGGGGAAGCAATATCGGCGGTTTAATTGGTCAAGTAGGGGACTATAGCGTTCTCACGCGAACAGGCAGTATCTCCACTTCTAGCGGCGTGACGGTGGCAAATGCAGTTAGCACTGGGGTAAGTAATATAGGCGGGTTGTTTGGTTTTATTTCCGGTAATATCGTCAATGCAAATGATTTTAATCCCATGGCATTAGTGAATAATGCGGCTGTGCAAGTAACCGGGCAATCATCTAATGTAGGCGGTATTGCGGGTTACTTCGATAAAGAAGGGTTAACCATTGATACGGCCATGACCAACAATGGTGTTCTTTCACACGTAGCTGGAGGTTCTACCACAGTGGAGGGCGGTATCTTCGGTAAATTAGCGGGTACGAGCGGTAATACCTTCAGCAGTACGAGTAGCATGACTAATGCTGCTAGTGTAGGCGGTAATGGTATGGGTACGATGGTCGGCGGTATCATTGGTTCCGTGACAGCAGGTATGTTCAATTCATCATCTATTGTTAACGCTGGTACTGTTTCGGGTGGCTCTAGTGCGGGCGGTTTATTTGGCGTTGTCTCAGGTATAACAAGCTTTTCAGGTCCATTAACCAATAATGGAGAAGTACAATCTCAAGGTAGTTCGATTGGTACTGGCGGTATCTTTGGTAACTTTGCAGGTACAGGCACTGTTTTGGGAGCCATGCTCAATACGGGTGCTATTTCCATGGTTTCTGGATCATCCACTGGTATGGGAGGTATCGCTGGAGTGATTTCCAACGGAACTTTCGGCAGCTCAAATACAACAGGAACGATGGAAAACAGAGCATCCGTAACGGGTAATGTAAATGTTGGCGGTATTATTGGTAATAATTGTGGTGCAGCAACATTCAATGGCGCGATGATGAACACAGGGTCCAATACCATCACAGGTACATTCCAAGTCGGTGGGTTGGTTGGTAACATTTCTGCTGCAAGTACTTTTGCAGGTGCGATGACCAGCACTTTCAATGTTACCGGCACAGGCAATAATATTGGCGGCTTGATAGGATCAATTGCAAGTGCCACGATCAGTGCCAATGCTAACGATTTTAAAACCATTGGTGCCATCACCGTTCAAAGTTCTTTAGGTAACACCATCGGTGGCTTAATTGGGCAAGTAGGCGCTAATGCTCAATTCTTACGTACAGGAACCGTATCAAATGATGTAGGCAGCGTAGTGACCGGTACTACCACTAATATCGGTGGTTTATTTGGATTGGTCAGCGGCGCTGCAACACGAGGTGATTTTAATACCACCGCCACATTGACAAACAATGCGACAGTATCTGCCACGGGAACGGAGACTCATACCGGTGTCGGAGGCATCTTTGGACGATTTAATAAAACAGTGCCAGGAGGATTCACTGTCTCTGCTTCCATGACAAATAATGGTACCGTATCGGTGTCAACCATTTCCACTGCTACTGCAAATACGGGCGGTGTTATCGGTGAATTAGTTGGACTCTCAGGAAGTTCTATTGTTTTCAGCGGCATATTGACCAGCAATGCATCTGTTTCTGGCGGTCTCAGCGTCGGTGGTTTGATTGGACTAGCATCCAATACGGGCGCTTTTAACGATTTAAGCAACAGCACCGATGTCACAGGTACACAATATGTCGGTGGATTAATGGGTACTTTAGACAGCGATATCAGCAGTGGCGGTACATTAACTTATGGCACAGGCACCCTGACGGCAACAGCGGGTGATGTGGGCGGTATTGTGGGCCAAATGACAGACGCTGCGGCAATTGATTTAAGCAAAGTTAGCTTGAATGATCCTGTATTCGCTGCAAGTACAGATGTAGGCGGTGTCGTGGGCTTAGTGAACGCCGGAAGCTTTACTAATACTTTGAGCACCAATGCTTTAACGATAAATAATTCCACCAATGTCGGTGCCATCATAGGTGAAGTGGCGGGTACGTTGTCAGGCACATTCAGCAATGCAACGAATATTTCAGGCAACAGCACAAGCGTGGGTGGTATTGCAGGGTTAGCAGACAACAGCATCATCAGTGCTGATATAACGAATAACGCTTCTATTGCAGGAAGTAATACCATAGGGGGGTTATTCGGCACAACGCAAAATGACACAACCTTCACAGGCACATTGAGTAACAATGGCACCGTGGATGTTCCTACTGGCACAGCAGTTGGTGGCATCATCGGCAGCATGAATGATACGAGTATGACAAATGGTCAATGGACCGGATTGGGTACAGTAAATGGTTTATCTAACGTTGGCGGGTTGGTCGGCAGCATGACAAATAGTAATATCATGCGCTCCCATTTTGCGGGCTCTGTGACCGGTAATAGTAATGTGGGCGGCATCGTGGGTAACTTGTTAAGTGGTCATATTGATGAAGTCTATAATACTACCGCTGTTGTGGAGGGCGCAAATAATGTCGGTGGTCTTGTGGGTAATAATGCAGGAAGCATTAATAACAGCCTGTTTGGTGGCGCAGTGGATGCAAGTGGTATCAATGCAGGTGGTGTGGCAGGTGTGAATAGCGGCACCATTACCAATGTACTTTCTGTGGGTACGCTCAGTGGTTCCGGCACCATCCAAGGTGCTTTAGTGGGCAATAATTCAGGTGTATTGGACTCACCTTTCTATTCTGTTAATACTTATCCTACATTGAGTGCAGTAGGCAGCGGTAGCTCTGCAGGCGCACAATCGGGTGACTATAATACATTGGCTGTTTCATCCACATTTACATCTTATGACTGGCAATTCCCCACTATCTGGACAACATTACCTGACTATTACGTCACACTCGCTTGGTGTGGCGCAGATTGCGGCGTGCTCGACCCTGGTTATCCACCAGCACCGCCTCCTACCCCTGCTGATCCTGCTAAGATCCTTGCAGGTATTACCACAGTACAGCAAACGTTAACGCAAACAAATATGGTTCAATATGAACAAGAAGAAGAACCTCATGTATACAGTGGTGGCGTGTTTGCTTACAAAGTAGCGATTAAAGGTTTAATCTTCAATGTAAAAGTAATTACACTTAACCAAATCGGTCAACTTGACACATTGCATACCGCTATGGACGCTGTCGCTTTCTTAAATGCAAAAGGATTACTTTCTGACTATCTCGACAGCAAGCCTTACAAAAGTTCAGTAGACTCTCTTCCTAACGAGAACCCAGAATCGGATACGCCGGCGTAAGAGCTCACGCTGAACGATATCGAGTAATGGGCAGATGATAAAAATTCACCCTAAAAGCGAAACCAATTTTTCACGTAGACCATCAAAGGAACCATTACTCATGATTAATACATGTTCACCCGATTTTAATGTGGGTAACAAATCTGCTGTGAGAGGTTCAATGTCATCGTAAGCGCGCCAATGTTCCTGTGTTTTTACCAAAGCTTCTACTGCGCTTGCTGATTCTTTCGGTTTTAAAACATATACCTCATCTGCTTCTATTAATGATTTAATCACTGAATCACCATGCACATTAGAACGCATACTGTATGATCGCATCTCTAATAACACAACAATTTTTTGTTCCCCCACTTTCATGCGCAGCCCGTGTAACGTTTTTTCCATCGCCGTAGGATGGTGCGCAAAATCATCATAAACATATATGCCGTTACGATTGACAATCAGTTCCATCCGACGCTTCGGCGCTTGAAATCTTGATAAACATTCTAATGCTTTCACAGGCGGGATGCCCGCTGCTTTTGCTGCAGACATTGCTGATAATGCGTTATTTATATTGTGTTCTCCGGTTAATTTCCAAGAAACATTGCCTACTGATTTTTCTTGATCCCATACTTCAAATTCACTTCCATCAGGCTTTAATAAAATTGCATGCATATCGCCATGCGCTAATCCAAATGTTTTGCACGGCGTCCACACGCCCATTTTTAACGTTTCATCCACAAAATGATCGTCACTTGGGTGAACAATCAAACCTTCTGAAGGAATCGTTCTAATTAAATGATGAAATTGTTTTTGAATGGCGGCAATATTTTCAAAAATATCTGCATGATCGAATTCAATATTATTGATAATGGCAGTGCGAGGGCGATAGTGAATGAATTTTGATCGTTTATCAAAAAATGCGCTATCATATTCATCTGCTTCAATTACAAAAAAAGATGATGTTCCTAAATATGCTGAACCTGGTAATTGTTGAGGCACCCCCCCAATTAAATAACCTGTGTCAATGCCATTTTCTCGTAAAATCCAAACAAGCATAGTGCTAGTTGTTGTTTTACCGTGTGTGCCAGATACCGCCATCACATGCCGGCCTTGCAAACAATGTTTTGCCAACCACTCTGGTCCACTGCTATAGGGAATTTGTTGATTCAATACTGCTTCTATTTCAGGGTTGCCGCGTTTAATAGCGTTTCCCACAATGACGTGATCAGGTCTTGGTTCAAGATTCGCTGCTGCGTAAGGTGCCATCCATCGAATACCATCTTTTTCTAATTGTGTACTCATAGGCGGGTAAACAGCCGCTTGCTCAGAACCTGTCACCGTATACCCCATACTCTTAGCCAGCCGAGCAACACCAGCCATAAAGGTGCCTGCAACGCCCATAATATGAATATGCATTAATAATACTCCCCACAAAATAGAATCTATCCTATAATATCTCGACTGCTCTCGTTATGTCCGACCATGTATTAGGAGATCGCGACACATGAAACCTAAGAATATTCTATACGCACAATCCGGCGGTGTCACGGCCGTTATCAATGCAACTGCAGCAGGTGTGATTGAAACTGCTCGCACCATGCCCCACAAAATTGGCAATATCTATGCTGCACGGAATGGCATTTTGGGTGTGCTGCATGAAGACCTCATTGATACCTCTCGCGAATCCAGCATTGCTATCAAAGCATTACGCTATACTCCCGGCGGGGCTTTTGGTTCTTGTCGTTACAAATTAAAATCTTTAGAAACACATCCTGCAGAATATGAACGTTTAATGGCTGTGTTCGCAGCACATAAAATCAACGTTTTCCTTTATAACGGTGGCGGCGACTCTGCTGATACAGCTTATAAAATATCGCAGTTAGGCAAAAAAATGGGCTACCCTATTCAATGCATTGGCATTCCTAAAACGATTGATAACGATTTACCGATCACAGATACGTGCCCAGGGTTTGGATCTGTTGCTAAATATGTAGCAACGAGTATTCGTGAAGCCACCTTTGATATTGCATCTATGTGTTCTTCTTCTACCCAAGTATTTATCATGGAAGTGATGGGTCGTCATGCTGGCTGGATTGCAGCTGCTGCAGGGCTTGCAAAAACTTCCGTGAAAGAGGGGCCGCATATGATTTTGTTCCCTGAAAAACCATTTATAGAAGAAACTTTTTTGAATAAAGTGTCAGAATGCGTGAAAAAATATGGCTTTTGCTCCATGGTGGTTTCTGAAGGCGTACGAGACGCAGAGGGGCGCTTCTTGAGTGATACCGGATTGAAAGATGCATTTGGCCATGCACAATTAGGTGGTGTGGCCCCTGCCCTCGCCGCCTTGATTAAAGAAAAATTGGGATACAAATATCATTGGGCAGTGCTCGATTATTTGCAACGCAGCGCACGGCATTTAGCGTCTGAAACAGATGCGGAACAGGCTTACGCGGTGGGTAAAGCAGCTGTAGAATATGCCATTGCGGGAAAAAATGCAGTGATGCCTGTGATTATGCGTCAATCTACCGTCCCGTATATGTGGACGGTGAAAGAAGCCTCATTGGCCGATCTTGCTAACAAGGAAAAACACATGCCGGAAAATTTCATCAACTCGGAAGGGTTTGGGATTACTCAAGCTTGTCGTGATTATTTAGAGCCTTTGATTCAAGGTGAGGATTATCCCCCCTATGTGAATGGGCTACCTGATTATCGGCACTTGAAGAATGAGCCTGTTGCGAAGAAGCTGGAAGGGTTTCAGCCTGCGTAGCAAACATAAGTGCCAAGCATCCTGTTGTGAACCCATATGCCCCCACAACATCGCTCAACCAATGCCGACCTAAACCAAGGCGAGATAACGCCACAAGAATGGGGATAATCACCAAAAGGTATTTTACATAGTGCGGCAATCTAATCGCCCTGATATGCGCAGCAAATAAGAAAATACCACACCATAAAGTAGCTCGCGTCGTGTGCCCGCTGGGGAACGAGTCAAGCTCAGCATGAAATGGCATGGGGCGCGGTGTGTGCGCAATATGCTTAAATAGCATCGTTAAAGCGCATACAATCACAACTGTCACAAGGCAATAAGTAAACGCTTTTGTTTGCTTATTGCGGAATAAGTGTAATAATAAAAAACCTGTCATGAGCACAAACACTGACTCATGCCCTAACATAGTAATCACAAACCAAATCTCATAGTATTGAGGTACTCTCAACCACTCATAGATATGTTCGTTCAAGGTAAACGTAAACGCATGCGCATGAACAGTATCATACCAAGCAAATATAAAAAATAAGAAACTAATTGTCATCAAACACAATAACGCGGGGCGAGTAATCATGGTCTTCCTATTTAGCTAGTCTTTGGCCAAAGTGTAGCATACTTCAAAAATGAAAGTCCTAATGAACGCCCCTTTAATCTGCACGCTAAGCGTGGTACCATAGCCACGAGCCGATTAAGCAATCGCTGCGTAAGCAGAGGAAAGTCCGGGCTCCATAGGGCAGGGTGCCAGGTAACGCCTGGGAGGCGCAAGCCTACGGAAAGTGCCACAGAAAATATACCGCCTTGTTTTGCTTGCAAAATAAGGCAAGGGTGAAATGGTGCGGTAAGAGCGCACCGCGCATCTGGTAACAGATGTGGCAGGGTAAACCCCACCTGGAGCAAGACCAAATAGGGACCTTATAGCACTGCCCGTGCTGGGTCCGGGTTGGTCGCTTGAGCGTTACGGCGACGTAACGCCTAGACGAATGATTGTTCACGACAGAACCCGGCTTACCGATCGGCTCGTTTTATTTCAACGGTGCTCCGACTATCACTTCCACACGTCGGTTTAATTGCCGGCCAGCAAAATCATTCGGCGCAATCGGTTGGCGATCACTCATGCCTTCAATGCGACGGATCCGCCCACCATCCACACTACCCGCTGTTAAATAATCCGCTACCACACGCGCTTCGTTTAGCGATACTTCTGCTTGCAATTTTCCACTCATTGTATTATCTGTGTGGCCTATCACCGAAATTTTTACTTTAGGATAAACATTTAAAATGCGCACCAAATCGTTCAGCACAGCATAAAAATCTGGGTTTAGTACAATGTTAGGCACTGTTTGCACAAACAACCTATCCGCTGGCAAAATAACATGTGTGCCTTCTCTGCTATCTGCAATAAAAATACCGTATTTTTGTAATGATACAAATTGATTCGACTCACCTTCTACTTTAACCCCTTGCGTTACACCTCTTTGCATGGCAGGAGGTTCCACTTGAATAGAAGGCCCAGCCCCACAGCCCGTGAGCACGAATGCTATCATGCAAAAAATAAATTTAAACAAACATGGCTTCCACGAAATCATCATTTAGTTGCTCCCACCATTCATACCATGTTTCTGGCTCTTTCACAGGCTTTGGATAAGTTGAATCGTAAAATTGTAAATATCCTAATGTATAATTCAATACAGGATTAATCACTGATTTATCGATACCCGCTTGTCTAGACATATTTTGATTTGCTGCTGTCATCAATGCACGCTGAGAAGTTGGTTCTATCATTTTTAGTTCGAAAGTATAGCTTGTTAAATCATTTGGATGTGTTGATTTGCTATACAATTCTACATCTAAAATCAAAAAATGAGTACCATAAGCTTTCAATAACGCTTGATAAGGAATACGTGAATCTACATCTATCCAAGGCTTTTCACCCACGATCATCGTAGGATCAAATGCACGGTGATTAATAAAAACAGTAGGCTCACGCGTAATCACTTGTTCGAAAAAACCTAATTTTTTAATGGATTGCATAATGTAATCTTGGTATTCATGCCAATTTGAAACTCCGTGCATTTTAATATTCACATAGACTAATGGTTTATAATGATGCGTATCAACACCTTGGTTAATCGTGACTTTCACTGGCGCATCAATCAATGCTGGCAGGTAACCAGGAGATTTTGGATCAACCTGGTGAAAATCGCCTGCACAACCTAATAAACATAATATGATAATGGGGGCAATATATCGCATCATAATTTCTTCTCCGGCAACTCTGAAAAGCGCGGATTGTTACGATAATTTTCAATAATTTCGTCCAAAATATTTTGCAAAATACTTTTGCTCGATTCATCTGTTAACATGCCACTATCTTTTAATTCTACCATGCGCCGCTCAACAACTGAAGCCACAGAACCTGATGGGTACATTGCAGACAACACTCTTCTTGCAACGCGTGGACCAATACGATCATACAATTGATTACGAATATAAGTATCTTCTGCCGTGGTAGAAAATGCCCATAATTCTACAGGCCCAATAGTGTTCGTTAATAAATGTGTATGCATTCCTTCTTTAGTAGCAAATTGTGCCAAAAATGTACCGCCACCCTCACGAGGACCATGCACTCTATGACGCAACGCATACTTCGCTGTTTCCGACAAACCAAATACTTTTGCAGATTTCTCAACAGATTGTGCGGGGCCTGCATCCATAATATAAATAGATGTTGCAAAATCCACCATCACTTCGTCAAAATCATCTAAAGATTGGGATATCAAAGCAACTTGCACTTTCCATTTACGCCCTTCACGCATATCCACAATCACTTGATCACGCACAGCTTTTGCTTTTGCAGTACGATGGAATTCATCCATGACAATACGTTTGTGGTCCTCACGAATTTCCATCACACGCGCACGATGATAAACACGATAAGTTTCTGGCATATCTTGAACATTTTCTATCGTTAAATAATAATCACGAGCCAATATGTAGCGCGCTAGCATGTACATAACAGCTGTTTGCCTATCCGCTGCTTCGCCTCCTGTTTTTGCAACTTCATCAAGATCCAGCGAAACAACGCGTGCCTCACCCAAATCAAATTGTGTAGGGCGCGCTAATAATGGGTATTCCCGAATAGCACTGGAAATCATGCGGTTAAATGCTTCAACCAATGTTTCACCTGTACCTATCTTTACGCGGCCAAATAAATCACTGATAGCAGGGGCGCGGCAAATAGTGCCTGCATCTGCTATTAAAGGCATGGCGTACCGCTGTGCTAACATGGCCTCATGCACATAACCTTTTGAAAACAAGGCATCTGTAATTTCCCACCAAGAGGTATGGCTATCAATATTTATGCCTAAACCCGGCAATAATGCATCAACACGTTTTTCGATCTCAGGTGCATAGCGATTTGGGCTTTCCTTATCAGAAAAGCTTTTATACAACTCATCAATCACCATGCCAACCATATCTGTCATCCCATCATAGGTACGCTCAGATCCTAATGGTGTTACAAGCAATGCGATAAAATTAACCAAAAAACTGCGCTCTATAGGAGTAGGATAGCGAGAACCTAATTGTGTATCAAAAGGATTGATAGAATATTCTTCTCGCATGCGTAATCGATGATACGCTGCTAAATGACGTCTATTTTTGGGCAACGCTTCTTTTACTAAAGAAATCAGTCCAGAACTGGAAGGCCCAATATCAATAATCGCGATACGCGGTAGCCGTTGCTGCCCAGGGTTTAAACATAGGGCCAAATTAATAGCATTGGATAATACAGATTTACCAGAACCAGGACGCGCATACATCAAATCAATCCATGTGGTTTGTAAAGAGGAACCGGGTTGATAAGGCCATGGTTTTCCATCAGGCGAACGAAATAAAATGGCGCCGTGATGCCAAGGTGATGCTGGTCGTGTGATCGGTAACATGTAAGCAACATCTGATAAAGGCGCAACAGACGGCGTTGCAATACAATTTGATGTTAATGCCAACGCGCTCGATAATGTTGCGCCAAAAGGATCACCTGAAATTTCTGCTACCTCACAATGCCCCCATCCTTGCACTGCTTTCGCTAATTCTGCTGCGCGTGTTCTCAATAATGCAATATTGTCTGCTGGTGCCCATGTGCACAAAGCAACTTGTAATTTTATCACCGCATCATCTGTATTGGTTTGAATAAAATTCAACAATGTTCTAGAATCAGCCATTAATCCGTTATTTTCACCCGCAAAACTTAAAATAGCAGCTAACGTAGCTTTTGCATTTAGTGACACAATTCCATTGCTTTCTAACATAAAAGAAATACGCCATGGAATATTGGCAGCTACAACACGATTAAACAATTGCGTGAATGATTTTACTTCTTTTGGAAATAATTCAATAAATAAGGGCGCAAATATTTTATCTCCAATTCTTGCATACTTAAGAGAAATGTTTTCACCATCCCGTGGCATTAATTGTAGTGATAATGCAGGCCACATGATTTCTGATGCATCATTTTTTAAGCCTTCTAAAACACGCACAGGAATACGATCACCAGGCAAGTAAGGTTGCCAATCTTCAGAAGTAAACTCTGAATCAATGCTCATACGGACTTGAGTTAATGCAGAATGCACATCCATTAACTTAATCGTTAACCCTAAAGATTGTAACTCAGTATAAACAGAACGAACATAAGAGTCATGCCCTTCACGCAAATCAGGAATCGCAGCAAACAAACTTTGTGCATAGCGAATGGATGGTAATTTTTCTTTTTTAATTGTGGCATATTTTTTTTGATTTGCAGCTTTTAATTGTTGATCTGTTAACGCGGTAGGGAAAGTCCACACTACTAAAAATGTTTTTTCTTCTGAACAGTAGCGCGCCATTGTTTTTTCACGCTCTTCAAACAAATCATCCAGCTCTAATTGTAAGCGTTGTGCTGTTTCATAAGCACCTGCAAAAATATTACGAATGCTTGTAATAATTTCAGCATTGTCATAAGTAAAAAACATTTGAGCGCCATATCCAGGGCGCTTCATTACAGTGCCCAACGCATGAGAAATACCTTGATGCAACTTTTCAAACTCTTCTCCGCCTACCATAAATTGCACACCATCGACGCAAAATATGCTGAGCATGCCTCCATCGCGCGTGACTAACGTATATCGATTATCTACGGATTCTAAATCACAATAAGAGGCTGTGGTGCTTTTCAATGCACTTGAAACCCACTCTAATAACACATCAATCGAGCTCAAAATCGGCTCCATGAAATCAGGCATTCTCCCCTCCTGGAACAGGCTCATCGCTCGATAATAATTGTGGAATAATCGTTTTAGACCAATATTGTATTTGCTCACTAAAAGATTTTGAATTGGGTAATACTCGAATATATTTAATGACATCCATATATTTTTGTTCGTCGATATTGGATGTATCTAATAATGAGTGGCCAAACACTTCAAATTCGCTTGCCCCTTTCCCAAAAATTTCTTCTATGGGCTCCGAAAATTTTAGCATATTACGGTACAGTGCTTTTGCGGTTTCCGCAAATGTAGATTCACTTTCAATAGCGCAAAATAATACGCGCATCATTTGCGATATTTGTACCTGTGACATTTGTGGAAAATAAATAATCTTATGATTTAAACCTGGCACACCTAAAAAAAGACAATGCGCACACAACACGCACGCTGTGGCCAAGTTACTGGCCACATTGTTGCGATAATTACCATCAATATTAACCACTTCTTGAAAGCGTTTGCTCTGATAACCACAAAATTGGCAGCGATAATGGTCTCGCTGCCAAATTTTAGGAGCATTTTCTTTGAAAGCAGCCTGATGGCGGCGCGCCATAAATGCGCGCCAGCCTTCAGTATTTGCACGTAATATCAACGGATGTGGCATAGCGGTAATATTACTCGAAAATGCCGCTTGATTGCTCAGCGCTGCCCGCACCTGAGGAAGAGCCAAAAATGGTCGTACCTGCAGTTTTCACTAATTGTGGCAACCAAATCAGCGCAGCAGCAATGAAAGCCAAAGCAATCGGTTGACCCAATTGAATTTGTTGTGGGTTATCTTTATACTGCTTAAATTTCATGATAGCAGCACCAGCAAACCCAATCCCGCCGATATAACAAATGGAAATGATTAGCGTTTCAATAGGCCCTAAATTTCCTTTCACATTATCTGCTAATTCACCTAGACCAATGTCATTACCGCCTCCGCCGGCGTATGCAGCAATAAGCGCCGTTCCTAAAAATAATAAAACTGTACTAAGTACAGCATAGATATGTTTCAATGCAATACGTTTACTCAATAATGTTAACATGACGTGCTCCTTTTCAAAAAAATAAACAATTATCCAAAACCAAATGTATGAAACAATACATTGATCGTGGCATCCATATGGAAGGCTAATACACCGCCCACAATATGAACTATCCCTTTACCCGCGATCCCTTGGGGGGCGCCCTGTTCGCCAGCCTTAGTTAAGTAATACCAACCGCGGATAAAAGAAATCAGACCTACAATTTTCATAATATTCAACAAAATTTGCCATATTTCTTTGTATTGTTCGTTGATATTAGGGTCATAACCAATGGGACTTGATGTTCCCCACAATGTTGCTGTTACTGCATCCAACATCACAGGCCACCAAATCAGCGCTACTCCCGTTACAATATTCATTAAAGGGGCGCCCATTTCCATGGGATGGAACATTTGAACGCGCTGTTCATGAGAGGAATGAAATTTTTTAATTCCAATCATGATAAAAATAACACCCGATACATAACTAATGGACGCAACAAGTTCGGCAATAGGTTCTAAAGAATCGCCTAAATTGATCAGTATTTGCCAAAGATCTTGAAAAGTGCCCACTGCTGCCCCTATTGATCATTGCTCACGAAATACAGCGCGTGAACTGGTGACAACCGTGCCCGATGCTGCATCGATACTTACAACACGTCCATATCCCGGTACTTCATCGCCTGGAATAACCGTTAATAACTCACCACGCTCAGAGCGTAGCCATGCGCGCCCCGGAATAGCTGCCTGTACCATCATTTTAACAGGCCCTGGTGATTGCATTTCCGCAGTTTGTAAATTTTCATTGAATAACCGTTGTTGTTCACCCACAATATTGGTTTGAGTGACTACGTCTTCTTTCAGCGCCTGCACTTCGCGGCTTAAATGACGCACTTCTTTCTGCAAAGCGGCAATACGATCAATTTTCACATCTAATGCCTGCATTTTTTTTACAGCAGCTTCGAGTGTACTTTGTACCTCTGGCGTGCGAGCATCATTCCCTAAGCGCTCTAAACGTTGCGTGCGCTCACCCCCCATGTCCACTTGCGCTAAACGTTGATTCAATGTTTGCAACGCCATTTCAAGGTTATCCAATTTTTGAGTCATATCCCCAGGCACTGCCGGCGTTACGCTCGTCATGGCAGAAGCTTCCGCAACACTACTTGGATTTGTTACCATTGGCGTAGTCATGGTAGTCGCAGGAATCGTCACAGATTCTTGTGAAGACGGTAACCCCGAGACCACACTTCCTGGCACAGGCAAATTATGCGGAACCCCTGATGCTGTAGTGGATGCGTCAGCACCAGCGCTAGCAACATTTTGTGGCATTGTTTGACCAGAAGTTTCACTTGATGGAGCAGCCACTTGATCCGCACTAGGCGCTGCAGCCATGTCATTGGGTGCAGGTGGCGCTACTACTGGCATTTCAGATGATGTAGGCGGATTCACTGGTAATGTTGGTTTTGCCGGTGTCGTGATCACTTCTTGTGTATGAACCGGCTGTTTATTGGTTGCCAACTGTTGCTGATGCTCTACGCCGGCTACCATGGGCTCCGTTTTTCTTCCCAAGAAAAACTTTAAGCCGCCATAAATCACCAATACGAGCACCGCCATGACCGCAAAACGTGCTGCAAGACGCTTAACATCAACACCTTTTTTCTGGGAAGGTGCTATTTCTTCACCTCCTGCATCGACCGCATCTTCCGGGAATCGATTCTCTTCTTCCAGCGAAGCGCCGCTTTCAGGCTGATAATCTTCAAACAGTATATCTTCCCCTATATTTGCTCCGGGAGCACTCTCAGGGAAGTCTGCATTCACATCATCAAACGCTGTGGATTCAAATAACGCTGGCTCTTCACTTAATTTTTTTGTAGAAGAACTTTCATTTTTACGAGGGGGCTCTTCAAATAAAGCAGCAGCATCGAATAAACTAGAATCATCAAATAAATTATCATTGTTGGGCGTCACAAAATCATCTAAAGACAAAGGCGGTTCTTCTTTCGGTGCACGCGCTCCTTTCTTACCACGTTTTGATTTCGGAGCTTCTTCAGCTGCAGGGTCACTGGCAAACGAAAAATCCTGCATAGCATTCACATCAGCATCAGTCCCTAGATCAATGCTGTGATCTTTTAAAAGACTATCAAGCGAGTCGCCTGACCTGTTGTGATCAAATAAATCCGATAGCTCTGAATACTCATCGCTAGGATTTTTTTTGTCGTCTTTATCGTCTAACATAATGTGCCCTATTTCAACATGAATAAGTTTAGCAGTTCTTTCCCTATCCTACCCCTTTACAATGGTGGTCCCGCTTTAATCAACGGCGTTGACGTTGATGGTCCACCAGGCATTCCTGGTGCTCTATCAAACATACCAGAACTTCCGGAATTCGCATTACCAGTTTGGACGGGTACAGGTTGAACCGCTGGCGGCTGTTCACCAGGTGCTAACGGTGCCTTTGGACGCAAAGGAGTATTGTTTTCGTTCTCAGCGGGTTGCTCAACGCGCAAATCGGACATCACCAATAATCCTACACCCGTACCACTGTCAAGTGTAACCGTAGGCTGAATATCCTTGCTTTCAAGATCTTGCCCCATTGCCTGCCCAACTTTACCTAAACCAACAAGTACTTGATCACGCGATGTTGCGGGCACTTGGCTTGCAATGGTTGCACTACCTTGACTATCAAGCTGCGGCGTTCCTAAACTGGTTTCAACCGCTTCGCCCATACCTTGTAAGAAGCTTGCTGCCAATAACGTACCATATTTTTCTAACGTATGCTTGTCTACAGCTGTTGCTAAGCTGGTGCGTGCTGTTTCAGGATCCACAGCGACTGCATCAATTGTAATACTTTGTGGTATGTTTGGCATGCTTAATACATTAAAGCGAATAAATAATTTTGTATCTTGACGCTCAAATGTTCCCATCACTCTCGCGCCTTGTAATGGACCTTCAGAAACTATCCTTGCCAATACAGGGCCAGGTTCGTCACTGTTTACAGATGTCTCAACAACAGCAAAAAGCATATCGCCTGCTTTTTGAATGATAGGACCTTGGCCTGCAGGCAATAATCCATTCACTGATTCCGGTCCAGAGGGCCCAGCCTCCATTTCTTTTGGTTCTGTACCACGCACATAAACTTGAGTGGGTGGCGTCCAAGATTGCAAAATCGCTTGCGCTTGGTTGCTCATCATGCTTTCATAAGCAGCCAAACGTGCTTGCTGATCAGCCAATGCTTGTGCCTGTTGTTGTGCAAACAACTCCGCATTATGCTGCGCTTGCAAACCTTGTTGCTCTGCCATCAAACGTTGATAATCTGCATTTTGACCAGCAGTTCCAGCTACACCAGGCAATAAACTATTAGTTGCACCTAATGCACAGGGCTGACCTTGGCGATCTAAGCCTTGACGATTACACCCATTACGATTAAACCCAGCTTTATCATAACCATCTTTGTCGTAGCCTTGTTTATCAAAACCATCTTTACCATAACCATCTTTATCATAACCTTGCTTATCAAAGCCTGCATCGTTATACCCTTTCGCATCATAACAAGGTTTGCCTGCATGATTTAACCCTTGACGGTTACATCCATTTTTATCAAACCCATTTTTATCAAACCCGTCTTTGTCAAACCCATTTTTATCAAGCCCATTTTTATCAAGCCCATTTGCATCAAAGCCGTTTTTATCTCTGCCAAATTTATCTCGGCCTTCAGGGGTGAAACCATTAATGTCGTAACATGTTTTTCCTGTTTTATCTTTGCCTTCGTGATTACAACCGTTGCGATCTAACGCATCTTTATTAAATCCGTCTTTATCGTAACCGCATTTATCATATCCTTGTGTATTAAAGCCCTCTTTGTTGTAACATAACTTGCCATCGGGGCCTTTACCATCACGGTTACAGCCGTTAGCATCTAATCCATCTGCAGAAAAACAATCTAAACCGAGTTTTTTAGCACAAGGTTTACCTTGACGATCAAACCCTTGACGATTACATCCATTTTTATCATAACCATCTTTATCGTAACCAAACCGATCAAAACCATTTTTGTCAAAACCGTTTTTGTCATACCCTTGCTTATCAAAGCCGTTTTGATCATATCCATCTTTATCAAAACCGTTTTTATCATAACCTGCTGCGTTATAACCCTCTCGATTAAACCCGTCTTGATCAAACCCTTTTTCGTCATAGCACTCTTCACCACAACGCCCTGTGCCTAAATCACCAAAACCATTTCGTCCATATTCATCATCACCTTGGTTAATCAAACTTGGAACTGCGCTGCTTGAGCCCGCCAAAGCCTCTTTCGCTTTTGCTTCATTTGCTTTTGCAATAAGAGGATCATACGTAACATCAGGTTTACCCGCGCCAGGCAAAGATGCTAAATCGGGTGAAATAGTTTTAGTAGTTGCAACGCCACCTTGCAGTAAATCAGCGCTAAATTTGCGGGTTCCCAACCAAATCAAACCTGCTGCAATAATGACGATGACTAGCACGACCACGAGCAGTGCTCGTGCTTTCATATTTCCCAGTTTTTGAAATATGCTCATCCCTAAAGCCCTTTAATTTGTAAGGTAGCGGTTCGTCCTTGATCAGACACTAACACAAGCGGCGTGAGCGAAAGCTGGTACACTTTCGTTCCATCTGGGCTGCTCATGGTGGCCTGCCAACTGGGCGATAATACAGTTAATGAAGTGCGTAATAGTAAATTATTATTATACAACCAAGCTTGTGCTTGCCCACCCTCAATTTCTAGACGCGCTGCGTCTGTGGGCGCAACACCATCTAATAAATTCATCAAAACAGGATTACTATTGGAAGAAGGCAATGTGCCCGCAATCATAGAACCGATTGCTTTAGGCCCACGCCCTTGCACACGCAAATCTAATCGATAATCAACCACACGTTGGTCACTGACCAGGGTTAGCATCACCGGTGTAGGTAAATCACGCAGCGTTATCGCCATGTTACCTGTAGCATATGCACCACGACCCTGCATCATCATCACATTACTTTCTTGATCCCACTGAATATTAAAACGCGTCGGATCTCCAATGCTATAAGATGCCACCGGCCATGGTGAACCAGTTTGATCAATAAACACGATCGAAGTTACGTAGCCCGTGCCTAACCGCACAATCGGTGGCACAGCACCCGGCGATAATAATACATTTTGTGTTGAAACAACAGGGCGGGGCGGCGTAGTGGCAGTGCTAGCAATAGCGCGCTGAGTATTATCCTGCAACCCATGTAATGCTTGAATTTGATCCGGTGTCATGGGAAATATTTTGCCTGCCACATTTTGAAACGCAGGATCTTTTGTGGTACCGATCACTGCAGGATCGATCAATTGAGTGGGGGGCCCACTCACTACACTTGAGCCACTGCTCGACGCACCGCTTGAAGCAGATGCAGGGGTTGCAGGTGTTACATTTGCAGCGCCTGCGGCACCTACCGAAATAGATTGAAATACCGGCGGAGGTGTATTGCTAATGCCTATAGGTGTAGCAGCTGATGCTTCAGATGTGGGTGCACTCAACGCAGAAGGCGTTATGAGTGTTGGTGCCGCAGTATCTGTAGGCACATTGGGAACAGGCGCTAGCGTTGTAGATGTTGTGTTTGCAGCAATTCCTGCACCTGTCACATCTAATAAGGAAGGCATCACGGGGCCATCAGCTTGCGCGCAGGCATTTACACTTGCTAATGCAAGTGCGATAGTGATAGTCCATCTTAAACATCTATCCATTTATTGCCCCAATTACCCAAGTTTTACTGCTCATGCCTGTCTTGCACAACAAACTGTGCGATTGCAATACCTTGCGGATACTGTGTTGTAGGCACACGCGCCACCAATATGGTTACTAAAATAGGCTGCCGTAATTCTTCATTCGCAGAAATGTATTTTACCAGCATCGGAATCTGAATTTTCCATGCGTAACGGCCTTGGATCAACCCTTGATTAATAATCCGCGGCACATCTGCTACTGTTGCTTGCACAACCAAACGTTTTGCAATCACTGTATCTAAGTTGCCTGATGCTTTCAATGCATCAACAAAATTCTTGAAACCCGTTGCAGTGAAATATTGTTGCACATTATTAAGATCATTTTGCCAATCTAAGAAATTAAATGAATAAGCAGAAACCGCTGCGCGCGTTGCCCATGTCAATAAAGTGTCTTGCGCAACCAAAGGTTCTGTGAGCGGCTGAATTTCAATCAGCGAGCCGTTAGTTTGTGTCGCAAAATAAACAGGTGCTGGTTTTGACATAAACTCAACCACTACAACAACTATTAATACGATGTTGAGCAATAACGACAACAGTAAAGCTGTCATGCTTTTACGATAACCATCACGATAGAAATAATTGCGAAAACGTACAAGCTCTAATCCACTTACTTTTTGTTGCGCTGCTTGTGTTTTAGCCGCAGGCGATTGTGTAGCAGTCGCAGCACTACTAGCGGCTTCCGCTGCTGCAGAAGCTTTTGACGTGCCTTTGGCGCGGCCAGATTTAGGAGAAGGTTCCTTGGGTTCAGGACTTCCTTGTTCCGGGTTATCTATCATGTTTCATCCTCTTCTCAAAAACCCCCGCGCCTACGGCGCTGCCCCGGATCAAGTCCGGGCCAAGCTTTAAAGGGGGCGGGGACCGTCTGCCCCTTACTGAATATAGCACTAATTTATGTAGCCATCACACCCGGGCGCGGTACCACCAAGGACGTGCAGACTTTAGAGAACCTGCAAATAACCCTCTAAATAAACGTAAGAAAACTGACACCGTGTACCCGTAGCGCTCTAAGATTATAAAAAATGTGATACCTACCACTGCCAATGCAAACGTCCATAGTCGAGGAACAAATATTAATACCAGTAATGGAAATAAAGCACGATAGTCTACAAAGAAAAAACGCACCGGCCGTGAGGAGTCTCGCCAATGTGCGTTAGGGTTGAGAGCCTTGGCCATATATCGTCCTTATTTGCTGGGTCCTGATCGAGAAGTACTTGCTGCATCAGAACTTGTATCTGCTGGGCTCGCTTTAGGAGCCATTCTTGCTCTAAGATCTGCTAATGTTTGATTGTTGCTAGGTTGCTCAGTTGCAGCTTTTGCACTTGGGGAGCTGATTACCAGTTTATTTGTACTTTGAGCGCTGACATTTAATTTATCACCCAATATACCTGCATCAACCAGCACCTGCCCTGCATTGATTTCTCTCTTCTCGTTCGGGCCAGCATCTGCCGGAGCATTCGGGGCATTTGGGTCCACAGCATTATACAAAATGTAATAAGCTAACGCTTTTGAGCGCGCCTCATCATTTTGGACCCTCTCAGGATTCGTAAGAAACCCGTTTACTACTTGAACCATGTTTTCTTTGCTCATTGCTCACTCCTCACACTACTCAAATTCACTTTTCAATAATTCTTCACGCACTTTGTCGTCAAAAACTAACCATTCGCGCAATGGAACACGTTTGCCATCTTTTGTTGGAATCAAACGTTGCCACACGACGGCACGAATTAATTCAATTAAATCCACACCGCGGCCATAGCGCTCTTCTGCAGGAAACGCAGCAATCATGCGGCGCAATGTATCAGCTACACCATTGGCATGCACAGTTGTGTAAACGACGTGCCCCGTCAATGCGGCATCAAGAACTGCTGCGATGGTTTCTTTATCACGCGCTTCACCCACCAATATATACGTAGGTTTGCGGCGCAATGCATTGCGCACAGCGGCAGGAAAATCAGGTAAATTGGCTGGAATTTCATGTTGCGCAATCGATGCGTGCGGTTGCGGAACGTTATCATACACGAATTCAATCGGCGCTTCATAGGTTAATACTTTTCCCGTGTAATTTTCTAATATTTCACGCATGATGGAAGCTAATAATGTGGATTTACCTGAACCCGTCGTACCTGACACAATCACAATGCCTTGATCAGGAATCAACGCATCTTGTAATCCTTTTGGTAAGCTCATATCTTTTAAATAAGGAGGATCAACAGGAATGCTTCTTAAGGTAATTTGAATGCCTTCCACCCCTTCCACATGGCAACCCGTCCCATTCACACGAAAACGATAACGCTCTGCACGGCTAGGTTTAATTTCATAGTGTGTATCTAAATCACGGCCACTGAGAATCTGCGCTGTACCATTCGCTCCATAAATTTTATTCAACAACTCTGATACTTCTGTATTTGAAAGTTTATGTTGCGTAATGCGGTAAATACGACCATGTAAATCGACAACTACTTTATCATTTGTTTGAAGTGTAATATCAGAAACCTGATTGCGAACGCAATATAGTAATAGATTATCTAAATCTAAAGACGTAAAACGGCTAGGCTCGTGAGGATAGAGCAACCCTTTTTCAATATCATCCGCGTGTAGCCCACTCGCTTTCATTTACAACTCCAGTTTTTGCTACTGAGAATCACTCATGGTGGGCGTCCATGCCTCGCTATTCGACTTCAGTGAGGGCAGTGCTTTGATCGTCAACACACGATCGTTCACTGACAACGACTCACCGCCGCCTGTGACCCCGAGATCCCTCTGGGCCACTTGTGGCGCACTAACCATATTTTGCGCCAACAACATCCGGTACCTAACCATTCCTTGGTAGTCCCGTTTCAAACGCGCCAGGTTTTCTTCATACACCTGGTTCGCTTGATCAATTCCGTTATCCCATCCTTCTATCACGCTTGCTTGCCAGATTTTTTTCTCTTCTCCTGTGGAAGGCAGAAGTGAAGGATCTGGCTGCGCAGGCCGTGTTTCATCCATCACTAAATATTCTCTCCATGATGGAGGAAGTGTCACAAACCGGGATTGCTTAATAATGCGGTATGTTCTATCCGCCACCCGGATGTTTTGCGGATCCGCTAGACTGAGGTCATTCCTACTTTCTAGCATCACCGGTGGCAAAACGCCACCTTCCAACATCACTCCTTGAAAATTAAAAACACGATCCAGTTCTCTTTGCTGCTCAGCTACTAGCTGATTGATCTGCTGGCCTCTCACTGCCAGCGCGGTCCTCGCGCTGATGCTTAAAGCCGTATCCCTTATCGCCTGAAGCCGAATGTGATTGGTTTTCTCCTTCTGCTTCTCCAAGCTACCTCGCCGAGACAGCACTTGTAACTCCTTGAATTCCTGGGGTCCATCTACCACATGTGTCTCAATCGATCCTATGGCCATTGGGTTGGGCGCCTGAACGCCCTTGCTACAACCCGCCAGGGCTGTGATAACCAAGGCGCCTATTATTAAGTTTGGCATATAATTCATGGTTTGCACGTCCCCTTAAGATCTCACTTTACCCTTCGTTTTAGGTGACCTACTATTAAATTAGTGGTTACAACTGGATGTAATTTATAGATAATGCAATTCAATGACCCCTGACGTGGGGAAAACAACGATCGTTGCCCTATCCATTATTTGAGCCCGTATGTCTTGTACAATGTCATAGGCCGGGGTCTCCTCTCGGTCCACTGAAACTACTACAGGGATGGCAGGCGCGTGCCCTATCACTTTTAAACGCAGTTGGCTGGATTGAGCTACTTGCTGCAAAATAGGCTCCACTGGACCAGCCCAATCAACAGTAATCAAACGTGTTAATACCATGGGCACTGCGCTGTCTTGAGAACGAATCAGTTGGTTTTGAGCATTTTTTACCTGAGCTAAATCATTTAATGCACGGCTGACAGACGTAGCGGCTTCTGCTGTATCAACCAAAGCAGGATCCGAGACGCCAGCTTGGGGGCGAGGTTTTGTGTGCGGCACCATCTCTCCGCAACCTGCTAAGCAAATAATCGCTATGAAAGCGACGATATAGTGTGTAATGTTTTGACACATGTCCTTGTACCCTCTCCGATTGCAATATCAATTATAACGCACACTCCGTATTTTGGTAATCAAATGATTTGTTATGCTAAAATCAGGTATGTATATAGATAGTAAGGACGCATGCATGGTCAACTTCGGCAAAACCCTCGGGCTTGTGGCTCAGGAAATGAAAATTGGGTTTACCCTGCACGATAAACCTGTTGCAGTTGAAGGCGTTTTTGCTGAAACCGGGTTGCTACCAGCCTTCATGCGCCGTGCAGATCGGTTATGTAATTTCTGTATGGGCTATGGACTGGGTGTCACGTTTGATCCTGCGGAAAATTCACAATTAGGCATCAAAGCTGTTTTTAATAATGAAGTTCCCAATGTATTACGCCTCATGTGTGCAGTTGAAATTTTATTTGAACTGGCAGAAGCTGCGCGTAACCGAGCCAGCATTCCTTTAGATGATTTAATGTACGATTAACTAAGGTATTTTTATGGCAGGACAACCACCTCCTCAACAGCAACAAGATGGCAACTCCATGGATTTAATATGGGGTGTTGTTTTTATAGTAGCCATTGCATTGGTTGTTTGGTATTTTGCACGCATTCCGTTATTGAAATTTTATTTTACCATTAAACTAGGTGAAATTTATTTGTTAAGTTTTTTTACACCCGCCTTAGAGCCTGCTCACAAAGCTATTCTTGATTATTACAATAATCCTGGCGTGCTTACTTTCTCTCAAGTACAAGAAATCCTCGGTTATGTGGGAAAATACCTTCGTATCCCCATTGCTGTGGTTATGATATTATTATCTGCACTTATTTTTTTCAAGCATCCTTTATTAAAATTCAAAACAGTGTACAGCATGTCAAAGCTGCGTCAATCTGAAAAAAATATTTGGCCGCAGATCAACCCTACTATGAACCTTAATCTTATTGATCAAGATATTTTCGAAGGCCCCTGGGCTATGCCAGATAACCCCATGGAATTTGCAAAAAGACATCAATTAATAGAGGAATTGCCCACACCTATTGATCCTTTTTTAGCAAAGCGTGGTTTAATTGAAGTACAAATTATCCCCGATCGTGCACGTACTGTTTTTACTGCGCAAATGGGCGCGGTACTACATGATTTGAACCAACTCCCGATTCACACAAAAGCATTGTTCGCTATTTTTGCAGCTCGTGCTGCCAATGATATGAAAGGCGCCAATGATTTACTGTTGCAAATTGCCCGCACTTCAGCTGAAGGAAAATCAAATTTCAGTGGCGCACAAGAATTAATGAAAAAACATTACAACACCAAACCCATTGCCAAAATTTTTAGTAACCACGCGTATGTTTATACCATGATGATCTCAATGTTAGAATATGCGCGTACCAATGGTGTATTAGCAAGCGCTGATTTTTTATGGCTGAAACCGCTTGATCGAAAATTATGGTACGTACTCAACTGCACAGGAAGGCACACACCTTTTTGTGAAGTAGGTGGGCCTTTTGCCCATTGGAAAGCTGAAAAAGCATTAAAGCGTAAAGTGGTTCGCCCTATGATAGATCAAGCCGTTGCAGCGCTGAATGAAGCGGTAAAAATTATTATTTACACGCGGGAAGAAGATTAATGGCCAAAATCATTCGAGGCTTAGAAGAGCGACATGAGCAGCGACCGCAACAGCTGATCCGAGACACGCGTCCATTATTTACACGATTTATTGATTATTTAAAAGATCCCAGCTCAGCTATCATCATGTTATTTGGCACAGGTGGCGCTGCATTTTTTCTTCCAGCAATGAATGACATTGTTTTGCTATGCGGCATTATTTTCTTTATTGTTTGCTTATTCGGTAAACGTGCATTACCTTTTCGTATTCCGGAACATGCTCATATTACTGATCCAAACGATACGTTTCCTGGCACAAATAAGCCACGTCTTTCTCGTGGTATTTGCTTTTTTGGAAACGAACAAAATACAAATTTAGAGTTGTGGTTCAATAACGAAGACATGCGGACACACTGTTTAATTTTTGGTTCTACGGGCTCTGGTAAAACAGAAGCGTTAGTCTCTCTTTCTTTTAATGCATTGATACAAGGCAGTGGTTTTATTTATGTGGATGGAAAAGGGGATAACAGTTTATTTGCCAAAGTGTTTTCCATGGCAAGGTTCATGGGACGCGAAGATGATTTGTTGATCATCAACTTCATGACAGGCGCGCGCGATATTATGGGCCCACAAAAAAGCCGTTTGTCTAATACCATGAATCCTTTTTCAATGGGTTCATCCGGTATGTGCGGGCAGCTAGTGGTAGGATTAATGGCCAGCAGCAATGAAGGTTCTGCTAATGGCGATATGTGGCAAAATCGAGCCATTGCATTCGTTGAAGCGCTTGTTAAAATTCTGGTTTACATGCGCGATCGTGGCGACTTATTATTAGATGCGCACACATTCCGTAACTATTTCGTCCTACATAAACTCGAAACCATTGCTATTGATAAACGTTTTCCTATTGATGAAGAGCGTACTGTTAGCATCGAAGATGCCCCCGAATTGGTATTACAACCTCTGACAAACTATTTAAATACACTGCCTGGTTTTGACAGGAATAAAAAAGGAAAACAAAGTGCAGAAGCGCTTGAACAGCACGGCTTTATTACCATGCAGCTTACGCGTACATTCACATCGCTAGCAGATACGTACGGGCACATTCTAAGAACAGAATTACCTGAGGTAGATTTTAAAGACGTTGTCGTCAATCGCCGTATTTTAGTAGTATTGTTGCCTGCATTAGAAAAAGCACCAGAAGAATTAGCCAACCTAGGGAAAATCATTGTGGCTTCTTTAAAAGCAATGATGGCATCAGGTTTAGGTGAGGAAGTAGAAGGAACCTATTTAAAAACAGTAGAACGCAAAATCACCAACTCTCCGACACCTTTTGTCTGCGTGCTCGACGAATATGGATATTATGCTGTGAAAGGGTTTGCTGTTGTGCCTGCGCAGGCACGTTCTTTGGGTTTCTCAGCCATTTTTGCAGGGCAAGATTTACCGGCCTTCCAAAAAGCTTCCAAAGAGGAAGCGCTTTCTATCGGCGCAAACACAAACATTAAAATTGCCATGAAATTAGAAGACCCCACAGAAACCTGGGAATTTTTCCAAAAAACGGCAGGAGAAGCTTTTGTCACACAATCGGGCGGCTTCCAAACCAATGCAGACAGCGTGAGCAACAGCTATGCAGATACTCGCAGCGCACAAATTGAAAAACGTGCCCGTGTGGATTTATTGGATTTAAAAGATCAACGCGAAGGGGAAGCGCATATTTTCTTCAAATCCCGTATCGTACGCGCCAATATGTTTTATGCAGCACCAAAACCTGTGAAATACATGAAGGTCAATCAATTCCTCAAAATTAAAGCGCCACCTGAAGAAGCTTTAGTGTCACTCAATAATCGCTTATATTATTTTCAAGAGACATTTAAAAACCCTAGCAAATTGAGCACTGTTGAAATACAAATTGATCCTGAAATTCAATTTTTAATTGATTTCGTCAATCATCATCCTAAATTATCTGGCAGTACCCGTGCTGCCACTGCGTTTAAAACGTATTACAATAAAGAACATGCAGCAGTGCCAGAAATAGATGTTGTGTTGGAAGCACCTGTAGAAGGTATGGATATTTTAACGCAGCCTTCACCTTCTTTAATAGACATGGAAAACATGAATCCTATGGAATTGTTGAGCATGCCGGCCTTCTCTGGCCCGCTGCTAGACAAGCATGAAGCGCGGAAAGAAATTGAACGTGTTGAACGTTATTTTGGCGAGCCATTAGCGCGTGCCAGTGCAAACGCAACGCGCTTATTGCGCGATTTGCGTGCTGCTACAAAATATCCACCGGGAAATACTGTGCCTCAAGTCTCACGCGACGAGATATTGCAGGCAATGAGAGTTGTTAAAGAATATATAGAGCGGTTGAAGAGCGAGGCGTAATTACTTACACCGGCTTACCTCCGCGTGATTTAACGTAATCAGGAGTATCAGCCTCTCCTCCGCCCGTCATACGGTCGTACACCGCTTTTTTACGCGGATCTTTTAGTAACTCTTCTTTCGCTTTCTCAGGATCAGCAGCATTCCCTGCTTCGGCTAATTCTTCTTTTAGTTTTTCTTCTTCATGTTTATCTACAGCAGCTTTAGCACGGTACATGTCGAACTTCGTACCAAACTCCAATCCACCTGCTACTGCACCTGCACCAGACTCGGTCGCTTGTTTTGCTGCACCCAAAGCTTCTTTTGCACCCTTGACGCCCATGGAGCGATCGCCCAACCATGATAATACTCTGTCAGGTACAACATTAATCAGCGAATAAGATTCTGTAACGATATAAGTAAAAACAGTTACGTACACTGTTAAAATAGAAACAAAACCAAACATATCTTCAATGCGAAATGTGCCTGCCACTAATGTTAAGAAACCAATGTTTAGAATTTCCGTCATGATCCACATCACAATCATGGCTGCAGCAAAGCCAATGATCATTAACCCTGGTCGCAAAAATAAACTTAAGATCAACATATAGGCAGGCGCAGCGCGGCCCCAAATTTCATCTTTTGTTTCTGGGAAAATTAAACCAATCGGAATAATCGGCGCTGCCGCTACTGCTTCTACCACTTGTAAAAACCATCCTGTGACACCTGTTAAAAATACAACGTACGGAATTAATGGAATAAACACGCCTAACACTGCACCTTGCGCATACATGAATGAACCCAACGCTAACATCATCGGCGTTAACAAATCTGAAAAAAATTGAAAGATCGGATAAGCAATCGGGAATTTAGCTGTCCATACAGAAGACATTAATGTTAACCCCATCCATGTAACACCAAATGCAATCATCATCCCCACCGCTGCTTCAGTGAGCATTTTGCCGTATTTTGCAGCATTATTAATAGGGTTTTGAGAAGTTAAACCGGATGACCCTTTCCCGGTCAGATATTCCATAAATTCATTAACACGATCTTTTGTTTCACCCGATAATTTTGCATCTCCAAATTGCTCGCTCACATCTTTTTGTAATTTTTCTACTTTGGATCGATTCACTGGGCTTTTTACGGTAGCATTTGGATTCTGATCATGCATGTATTCAGAATTGGGAATAGAGTACAGGGACTCCGGATCTCCACCTAAATATGCATCACTATAAAAATGATGAGCACGTGTATAAACTTCTGGTGCTGGAATAGTTGAGGCATCTAACGCATCCTTACGTATAAAAGATTTTCCAGGCTTTACGAAAATTTCAGACATCAACGTTGCTTTTGCCTGAAAATTTGATAAGACAGTATAATAATTTCCTGCTAAAATCCAACCATATTGCGAATAGAGCTTGAGAGAATTGTTTCTAGTATCTTGCTCTTGTGTATTTAATATATTGTCATAGCTAATAATATAATACATAAATAATTCTGTGACGTGCCGTACTTGATCATAATAACGAGGAAAATTATGACTATCGTCGGGTGCGCTTGTAGATACAATACTACGCGCTAACCCATTTAAACTTTTTGCCATGTTATAAAGACCCATAATATAAATAGCTGCACGCTGATTGTCTTTTTGAATTTCTTGCGATGAAGCGCTTGACCCTGCGGCTGATTGATATTGGATGTATCCACATTCCGCGCCTTTTTGCGCTGAATTCAATGGTGCGCTAGGATCATACTTAGATCGGTCTCCGAACATTAATGCGTAATAATACACATTTCCTACTTTCTCACCCAGCACAGTATAGGGCTGACGCATTTTCCCTCCTGCATTCTCTACTGCGCTCGCATCCTGATTAAACGCTTCAACACACACCATGCTTTTTAAAATGCCTGCTTTTTCTTTGCCCGCTGCACCATAAGGTGAACCACCTATATCAATATCTGATTGAAGCGAATAAGTGTAGTTCATATTATCGTAAGTTAAAGCACTCTCCGGTGTTTGCTTTTGCGTAACAATAATGGCGCCACCTTCTTCGAAATATTTGATCATCTCCGACCATATTGCATCACCCGCGCCAATGCCTTGTATAACCAACCACATGATAATACCTTGCGCCAAACAATACCCTGAGCCTGCTTTTGGTACTAATAAACCAATACCTGCCACAATACGAATAGGCAACCACATTGCATGCCATTTTTCGCCTAACGGTTTTCCTTCGCTGGCTGTGACTAACGTTCCACCCACCACACCGTAAATAACAATGATAATCCCCAACACTAACACTACTTGATTGAATACACCGAATAGCACCGCAAGTAATTGCGTATAAGGGCTACGGATTTCTCCATGACTTGCAACCAGATCTGGACCAAAAATATTGGCCAAATACCATAATGATAAATCTTTATCGACAGGTTCAAAAAAATGAATATTGGGAAAATCGATCGCCATCGCTGTCGATGTTACAAAAAAGAGTGTAAAAAAAAGGAATAATGATCTCATCATGATCATGGCTCTTCTCCTTTCTTAGCACCACCCTCTGCACCTCCATCTGATCCACCAAAAGCTTTCTTAGCACTGGCAGAAGAGCGGTAAAGATCCGCTTTTTGTCCAAATGCTGCGCCTGCAGCCACTGAACGACCACCTTGTTCTGCCCCTTGTTTTGCGGCACCCGTAGCTTCTTCTGCACCCTTGACGGACATCGATTGATCACCACCAATCCAATGCAATACTTTATTCGGTACGACATTGATCAATGAATAAGCTTCAGAAATAACGTATGTGAAAATGGCTGTGTACGCCATCATGATGGTCACAAATCCCCACATATTTTCTATTCTAAAGGTACCACTGACCATGGTTAAAAACCCAATATTTAATAGCTCTACCAATACCCAGGTCACAATCATTGCAGCAGCAAAACCTACGATCATCAAAGAAGGTCTCAAAAATAAATTTAATGTCAGCATTAAAGCAGGCGATGCACGCCCCCAAATATCTTCTTTTGTACCTGGGAAAATTAAGCCTACAGCGACTAACGGTGCAGCCGCCATTGCTTCCACAATTTGTAGCGTTAACCCTACAACACCGGTTAAAAAATTCAAATAAGGTATGACAGGAATAAATATTCCCAATACTGCTCCTTCAGCATACATAAATGCACCTAACGCCAACATCATGGGCGATAAGACAGCAAAAAATGCATTCAATGCATGCCAAAATGGTAATTGCCCCGTACAGGTAGCCGCTGCAAATGCACTAATCATCATCGCTGAGCCGAAAGTGATCATTAAGGCAATAGCAGCTTCGGTCAATGTTTTGCCATATTTTGAAGCAGCTAAAATGGGGTCTTGACTAACCAACGCACCTTTTTGATCCCCTGATAAATATTTGATAAACTCTTTGACACGATCTGCTGTCACACCTGTTAATTGGTCACTATTAGTTGAGCCGACAGCTTTTTGAATTTCTTGCATTTGCTCATTTTTCAATGGCGAAGAAACTTTACCACTTGATTTTCCTGATTTCGACGCCACAGCAGCTTTCTGGTCTTGAACATATTCCGAATCAGGTGCTGTATACATGGCAGCTGGATCTGCTTTGAATGCTGAAAAAAATGCTTGAATTTGTTTATCTGTTTCATGGTTATCACTTCCATTAGGCACATAATCTATCGTCATATTTGCTTGAGAAGGCGTCACAAATTCTGTTGTTGGAATAGCTTCCATGTTTTTTGCTTCTAGATGCGATAAATATGTGTAATAATTCCCTGCTAAAATCCAGCCATACTCTTTAAAGGTATCTAAACTCTTTGTCACCGCACCAGATCGTTGTGAGGCCGCAGTTGATGACGCACCTTCAGGATAAAGTGTACTGTAATATTGCGAAATATTATTAATGTACGTTTGTGTAGCAATATTGACAGGCAAAAAATATCTATCCCAGCGAATATCAGATGATTCTGCAGCAATGTCTTTAATCAATCCAACTCTATTTAAACTATCAGCTGTTCTTTGTAGCGCCAAACTATATACTTGTACAATACGGCCATTCTGCACAGCTTGTTGAGTCTGTTTCTTATTACTCGATGTTGGGCGAATACGTATCACACCACACTCTGCGCCTTGCATCTCTTTTAAATCTTGCACAGAATCACCATTACCTTGAGGCGGAGTATATTTATAATGTTGTTGATCACCAAAAATAATTAATGTGGCAGGTGATTTACCCATCACGACATTTTTAACATACATACGATATTGCGCAGGCGTTTCTTCTAATTGACGTGCAGGGTCAATGTTATATTGTTGCATGCATACTAAATTTTGCATCAGAGACACAGACTCATTACTGTTTTTACCGTAACTGCCCCCGCCTATTGCTGCTGTTGATTGAAGCGAATAGGTGTAATTCATATTATCGTAAGAATAAACAGTCGGTGTTTGGGGCGGCGCTTGTTGCGTGTAAATGGCACCACCTGCTTTGAAATAATCCAGCATAGTGCTCCAAACATTATCTGCTGCACCAATGCCTTGAATCACTAACCATGCCACAATATACTGTGCCATGCAATAACCTGAACCTGCTTTAGGAATCAACATGCCAATACCGCCGGCTATACGCACCGGTATCCATAATGAACTCCACTTCTCTCCCATGGGCTTACCTTCTGCGGCACTCAACAACGTTCCGCCCACAATATAATAAATTAAAATAATGATCCCTACCGCCAGAGCCACCTGGTTAAAAATATTGAATAATCGAGATAACAACATTTGTGCAGGAACATTTTCACCTGGAATTAAATCACTGCCAAAAATGTTGCCTAAGTACCATATAGATAAATCGTTTGCAGCAGGCTTAAAAATGCTAGGAAATTGTGTCCCTATCGAAGGCGCAGCAAATGCCGTTACCCCAAGTGTTAGGAGTAGTAACATCAATAACATTCGCTTCCACATAATGTGCCTCGCTATCTTTATGAAGATAAAGAAGAATTCAAATACTCTTTAAACGTGCAACCCAGTTTTTTCTTTTTCAATTGAAAAAGCCAAAAATGGCTGCGAAACGCATAAGCCATAGACAACATTGCTACCAAAAATGCAAGAAACATCCCCGTGTATTGTTTAGTAAAAGCCAACCAAACAGTGTACCCTAAAATACATATCCCCATGATTAAATACAAAATAGTCTGTACAAAAAACACTTTTTGACGTTCTTCTAAATCTGCTTTTGATAGTTTCATGCGTACAACCGCTTCTTCAAATGTTTCTGCAGGTTCTGTTTCACGCTTTCCTGGCATAAATACAGTAACAAAAATATCTCTTACTAATCGGAAAACACCGGCAATGAGCCCAAGCCCCATCCAGTCACTGAGCGTACCTTTTGCTTTAGTAACACGTCTTTTGAAAAATCCAGCCATTATCCATTTACCTCCATACATGTTTTAACAGGTGAGGACTTTGTAAATCGTCGTTGCAATGCCAACCCAACTAATACAGCACATAATGTGATCATGCTTGGAACGTAGATACCAATATTAAAAGCTAATCCATACACCCCTAACACACCGAATACAGCATACACAAAGCATACCCACTTAAAAAATCTTGCCGCATTTTCTCTGAAGCGACGCTCACGTCGTCCAAACGTATCGGGCGACATTTCTACCATGCTTGCTATCCATACACTTTTCGCCCCAACCATACACAGCAAGCTTATTACAACAAGCATTAGTAATATACTGAATCCATTAAATGGAGGTGATACTAACGCATCCGTCACAGACACGGTAGCAAAATTTAAAGAAGGAACCCATGCCCAAAAAACTTCATTCACAGATGGGAATACAATTAAAAAGCAAGCAGCTAATATGATGGGTGCTCCTATCGCAACCCATAACAATGAAGCAGAGGACGCTTGCAACACACGAGATAATAAAACACTCAATGGAGCCACCATAAATAAACTGCAGCCGATGATAACAATGGGCCAATATCGCGAAAAGCTATCTAATGAAGCGATACGAATATCAATCGCTTGTGCTAATTCTACCGCCATCCCATCAGGTAGCCCAGCAATGGCAACTTGAGTTAATCCCCACGCAGCTATTAAAAAACCTATGAAAGCCAGGTAAACATACGTTAAACTCCCATAAGATTTACCTGCAAAATAAACAAGACGCTGTGTAAAGGAGCTGCTTTTATGCAAAATATAGATCGCTAATAAAAAGATGAAAATACCCATTTGAGGGAAAGTGAAAACTGTTTCTAATCCAATGAATTTTCCCATCAAATAAAATAATTGTTGGCATGCTAATGTTAATACAACACCAACCAATGCAAAAACACCTCCAATGGCAACGAAATCTAACAACCACGGCAGAATATCTTTCTTGGCATAAAATCGCAATAAAAATCCTGAAAAATGTGGCGCGCGTGTTAACCAACGGCCCGCCATCACACACACTAATGCAAACAACCACATTTGTAAAAACAAACGTAATACATAAGCAATATTTTCATTTCCAGGCAACGCAACCCATAAAGCGCCTGATGTGTTTTCTGGAATCAGTGGCTGATATTTTAAACTGAAATAAGAAATCAAAAACAATAACAAGAAACTAAGCAATGCCATCACCATTATTTTCAGGCTTCCGCTGATGCAAGAAATATGCGCCAATGGTTTTTGCCCCTCAGAAAGCGGATTCTTTTTATATAAGATAAAAAATAATGGCATAAGCAATACAAATAAACTGGGTAATAATGTAATCCATAAACGCTCTGTTCCCAACAATAAAATAAGCGGCACAACATGCATAGCGACAATCGTCATGGCTAATGGTTTCGCTTGTAATATTGGCAACATTCTGAAGTTCATCATGACCCTCCGGTCACACTATTGGACAACTCTTCTGTATTAACCGCAGGAGCTGCAGCTTCTGCTTGTGCCCCCTGTGAATTTATTTGCACCAGTAATGCTACTTGCGCTGCCAATAAGGCCTCAACACGGCTCATTTGCTCATATTGCTTAAAAGCCATAAATGCTTGGAAAGCATTAATGTTAGCTTGTTCACGCGCTACGCCTACATTGGATAATTTATTCATGGCATCATACCAATCGGCATTAGAATAACGCCGTGTCGCCTCATATTTCAACATTTCCATGATACTGGCTGCACCGTCTTTTCCAATAGGCAAATCCTGCGCACTATTAGGCAAACGATAACGCTCTGTGTAAAGCGCTAAAAATGAATTTTGCGCCAAGGATAATAAAGGCATGGTACGAAAAACACGCACTAAATATTTTTTGCCATCAGGTGTAATACCTTTCGACAAATCATCAGGATCATAATAGATTTTTTTAGGATCGTAATTCTCGGGTTCTGGATTTGTTAAACTGGCAATATATTGATAAGCAGCGTTTTGATCGGCATCATCTTCATAAGCCATTGTATTGATAAAACTTGATGCTAATACATCATTTCCTATATCCGGCAACGTGTACTCACAAATATTTTTTGCACCTTTTTGTGCTTTTCCACAATATTTTAAACGCAATGCAAGAAAAGTGTCGTCAGTTTCTTGCGGCGTGTAGGCATTATAATCTGCCATTGCACGCAAATACTGCTCTTGCCCTTGCTGGCTTGTTTCTTCTGCAGACAGAATGTTACCACCCATCGCTTGGCTAATATCATTATAAGGCGGCATCATATACAACAATAAATTTTGCGCGCTCGCATTTTCAGCAGAAACTACACCAAGATAATATTTTAAATCTTGAAATAATAATTTTTCCGTATCAATGAGCTCTTTAATGCTTCCGTTTGAAGAATTATTATTGCTATTGGCAGCATAAATAGGTAATGTGTGCATGCCCAACAAACAGACTACACCACTCATAACCATGACCGTTAAAAACTGCTTCATTCTCTTTCCTCCATTATTTTACCCAAGGACGCGCAGAGGGATCATAATAAATCACGCGAGTCCGTAGCCCTTGGGCCTGTGTAGTACCCATTAATTGCAGCCATGTTTTTTCAAAACCATCGCACCCCTGGGTGAGATAACAAGGTTGTGTGGGAGAAGGCGTGACCCCCACGCCCGGCGCTGAAGGGTTTACAGCCTGCTTATGACCTGCCATGCCATTTTGATAATGGGCGGTTAAGCGGTTCGTGAATGTTTGTGCGCACGCATCTGTTGCGCGGTTACAGGGGCATGCCTTACGGTAAGGCGTGTTGGAGTAATTACTGGGTTGGCATTTAGGCGGGCCGGTCACAACATGAGCTTGTTGAGCCAACGCCCCTTGCAATAGGCCATTTAGCCCTGAAACTCCCGTGGGAACAGACGTGCTGGCTGCCCATACCATAGGAATGAAACTCGTTAATAAGATAGTTAATAAAATATGGCGCATGTTGTTCGTGACCCCCATTTGTGACCATTCAACCAACTGAATTACCACACAGCTTTCATGCTATAAGGCTGGAAGACTGAGATACAACCAAAAATAAGATGCCTATTTTGCCTATTCCGCCTTTTCCAGCGCTGCCATCACCAGCCGAAACCGCTCTGGAGCAAAAATACGGCCTAATAACTGCAACCGTTCGAATACAAGGTTTCGATTCAAAAAGAAACCTGGCGTATCTTCCTTACTACTACTGGCTACCTCAGCAAATACGAGTAATTTCGACGCACTACCTGGCATCAACTGATCAAGCGCCTGCAATAAACGTAACGCCCGGCTTGCCTTAAGTGAATTGAAAAACTTAATAAAGCTTTCTTCTTCCCCGACAGCAAACTTTGTTAAATTATCCACCGCAACAGCAATTTCGCTCAGAAGCGTCTCATACTCAGGATCTCCGTCCAAAGACCATGACTCCACTGCTTCCATGGTTGAGATAATGCGATACAACGCATAATCATGCTTTTCCTGCCAATGTTTTGCAACAGCACTGGGGGATAAATCTGGCATAGCGATCCTCTTCATTGGGCGCACGGACACGCAAAAAATCCTCGCGACCCTACACAACTACTCTTCAGTCTAGCACGCTACATAACATTAACGTTGCGTTTCTTCCAAAAACTCCCTAAATAACGCCTCGGCACGCGCGAGAGTATCGGGATGAATATAGTTTTCAATGTCTTCTTTACGTCTTTGTGCTAGCCTCATCACCACATTCACATTTGCAGCGTCCCAATAATCCGTTGCCATGGCATTTCCTGCAACCTTATCTTGCTCCAATTCCCACACCAAACGCTGCGGCAGAGGAACACGCATCATGGTTAACTGTTGCGCCATTTCCTTTAGCGTGTGCCCTTGCGTGTGTAGCCGCAACATTTCAGGATATTGCTCCAATACAAATTGATTAAAATCTAGAATTTCCCGAATATTGTCTAGCCGCTCAACCACTTTATGCAACGCATATTCGTCCCATTCTTGCTCGCGACTGATAGTTCGCACTTGCATGAGCTTCAGTGCTTTTACCATTTGGGCAGGCGTGTAACCTTTCGTCTGGAACTCATCCAGTGTTTCAGATAAATCCAACGCTAAATTATTTAAATCAATCCGTTCCAACACTTTCTGTAATTGGCTCAACACCCAAGGCCCCCCTTCGGGCGCCAAAAAACCTTCCTCATTGAGTAATGTCATCATCTTGCGTTGAGAGTGCCCTCTCACACGGTAATACCCAATAATAGGCCCTAATACTAACGCAAATAAAATAGCGCTTTCTGTTTTTGGTTTATTTACTTTTGAAATTTCTTGCATAGCATGGGGATTGCCCAGCTGCGCTAAGGTTTGGTCTAACCCTTGCCGAATACGCTCGCTGTGTCTTTTTTGATGATACCTCGCATATTCTACAACCGCCATCAATGTATGATGATCGATACGGGGTTGATCGAGGCATTTGAAACGAACGCCTGAAGCCAATAGTGGATCAGTAAACCCTGGGTAACGCGCTAGATAAGCTAGCTCAGCAACCACTAATTCAGCGTCCTCTTGTCTTGCTGTCATGATGGCACGTAAAAACTGAGGAAATTCCCGATGTTTTTTCTCTCCACCCGCTTCAACAAAATAATGATGCACTCGCTTTTCTTGCCCACAATATTCCACAATGGCTTGTTTTTGTTCTTCTACAGAAGGGAGGCCCTCATCCTCGGCTGGATGCCAGCAATATCCCACGACTTTTGAGCTGCTCATATTATCCCTCATGTTGCATAAGCCCTAATTGTAGTCTATTAGAAAAGGTTTTTGTGTCTTTTAAGTGCAGCTGTGATAAAATGGCGCCGCTGTTTTACATGAAGGAGAGAATAGCATGAATCTTGATTTTATAACTACCGGCGATCGCGCACCCGACGAAGTCAATGTGGTCATTGAGATTCCTGCCAATGCGGATCCTATCAAATATGAAATGGACAAAAAAAGTGGGGCATTGTTTGTTGATCGGTTCATTGCAACCGGCATGCGTTATCCCTGTAATTACGGCTATATCCCGCATACGCTTGCACTCGATGGCGACCCAGCAGATGTGCTAGTCATAACGCCTTTTCCTGTAATGTGGGGGGCGGTCGTGCGCGTACGCCCTATAGCCATGTTGAATATGGAAGATGAATCTGGTCATGATAATAAAATTCTGGCGGTGCCGGTCGATAAACTTTCTCGCCATTACTCAAAAGTACAAAGCAAAGAAGATATAGATGAAATGTTGATTGCGCAAATCGAGCATTTTTTTGAATACTACAAAAAATTAGAACCAGGTAAGTGGGTTAAAATCGCCGGCTGGGGAGATACAGCAGCGGCGAAAAAAGAAATTGTGGAGAGTATCAAGCGGTATAAATGAGGCCGTTGAGAGCTACAGCTCCTACTGATATTCCTCATTAGTCATTCCGGGCGCTGTGCCAGACCGTGGGCTCTCTATATTTCAAACTCATAGTAGTCAACCCACATACATCGCTAAAAAATTGCGTCCCTGTTGGATTTTGAGGCAGAGGCTCGTGCTGCCGTAATTTGTCCAAATCATTTTTGAACATGATCGGTGCTATCAGACCACCAAGTGCAAAAACGAAAGCTATAGTGCCAGCGAACAGAGCAAGAAGTGCGCCATTACTTATGTCATCGCTATTAGACTCCGTGTCCGCAAGAAAACAAGCGAGAGGAGTTACGCAAAGCAAGCCCGCCGCCGCCATTACATACATCAGTTCATCGCCTCGATTTCGTCCGGTGCCTGCGATAGCTAGTGATCCGACAAAATATAACATAACAGGAAGCATGACCAAATAAGCGATCTCGTCTGTATACCAATCCAAAGCAGCGTCTTCTTCAAAAGCACCAGGGTGGAGTATCTTAGCGAATACCATAATATCCTGGAGTAAAATGCATGAATAAGTAAGGAGCCTGAGGGCACTAGCTGTGCACACCACTGTGTTATCGTTGTACTTCATATCACCCCTCCCAACAGCAATTTGAATTTGTTAGCTAACCATAACACTATAACGCCTCGACGGTCAAGGCCAATTCTATAACACATTGTTTTTTAAAATAATACTACTCGATATCTCTCCTGAAACCTATCCTCCTTGAATACCATTAAGCGCCCCATCAAAGCCCCTCTTTATCGCCTATCAGCTCAAATACACGCGATATTTGCGGAAGGGGAATAAAGTGAACAAGGAAGGCTTTTAAAGTACCTACCTCCCGATATCCTTCCTAAAAAACCCACCCTCCACATGAATAGTATCAAGCGCATCATACGCGTGCTGTGCGGCAGCTTGCTTTGAGGACCCCAACGCTGTGACACATAATACGCGCCCGCCATTCGTTAGTAATTGCCCGTCTTTCCATAGCGTTCCTGCATGAAATATAGATAAATCATCTTGATCTTCAATGAGTGAAATTGCTTTTCCGGTTTCAGGGCGCTCGGGGTAGCCTTGGGCCGCAACCACCACACCTACGGCAACACGTGGGTCCCATTCCCAAACTTCTTCTTTTAATTTTCCATCACATGCTGCTAAACAATGCGCTACAAAATCTGAACGTAATCGCATTAATAGCGGCTGTGTTTCAGGATCACCCAATCGACAATTAAATTCTAACACGTAAGGTTTACCATCCGTCCCCACCATAATGCCCGCATATAAAAAACCCGTATAAGGTGTGCCTGCATCGCGCAACGCATTTAGCGTGGGGTGAATAATGGTTTGCATGATTTCATCGTGCAACGCATCACTCACATTATCTGCTGGAGAAAATGCGCCCATACCACCGGTATTAGGCCCACGATCACCGTCGTCACGACGTTTGTGATCTTGTGATGTCGCTAAGGGTACAACATTTTTTCCATCACTCATCACAATAAAACTTAATTCACGCCCTTGCAAAAAGGATTCAATCACCACTTTTTTAGAAGCATCTCCTAATATGTTGTCCCCTAAAAAAGATTGCAAGGTATCACGTGCTTCTTCAAATGTTTGCGCAATCACCACACCTTTACCTGCAGCCAACCCATCCGCTTTAATCACAATAGGACATGTTTGCTGTTCAATATAAGCTAACGCCGGCTTTAAAGCTTCGAATGTTTCATAGTGCGCTGTAGGAATGTGATGTTTTTTTAAAAAAGCTTTGCAATAAGCTTTGGAGCCTTCTAATTGCGCACACACTTTTGTGGGACCAAAGCAACGTAAATTGTTTTCATGAAAACGATCAACAATGCCTAGCACAAGTGGCGCTTCAGGGCCAACAATGGTGACATCCACTTTTTTTTCTAACGCAAACGTGAGTAAACTATCAATATCGGTAGCAGCAATAGCGACATTGCGAATACGTGGCGCACCCATTGCAGTGCCCCCATTGCCGGGAGCGACAAATACTTCTGCCACATGTTTTGAAGCAGCTGCTTTTATCGCCATCGCATGTTCACGCCCACCGCTGCCCACGATGAGCACTTTAATGGTAGAAATGCCGCACCCCCGTAAAAATCATGGTCATTCCATGTGCATCTGCAGCTGCAATCACTTGCGCATCACGCACAGATCCTCCCGGCTGGATAATGGCTTTAATGCCTGCACGTGCGGCCAAATCAATGCTGTCTGAAAAAGGGAAAAACGCATCGCTCGCCAACACTGCATCACGCACTGCGAGAAATGCAGCCGCCTTTGCTAACGCAATTTCTACAGAAGCCACACGCGCTGTTTGCCCGCCACCAACACCCAATGTTTGGCCGTCTTTCACAACCACAATGGCATTCGATTTCACATATTTCACCACATGCCACGCAAAACGTAAATCAATCCATTCTTGCTCCGTAGGTTGGCGCTGTGTCACCACTTTCATCGTACTTTCTATATTTTCTTGATCTACTGTTTGTACCAAAAAAGCGCCTTGAATAGAACGCATCATCCATTGGTTTTGTGGCATATTCAAATCAACTGTGATCACACGCACATTGGGCTTTGTCTGCAAATGCAATACTGCACGCGGCTCAACGGCAGGGCAAATAATCACTTCCACAAATTGTTGTTCAATCAAACGCCGTGCGGTTAGCTCATCCAAAGAGCGGTTAAAAGCAATGATGCCGCCAAATGCAGCTTGTGGATCACTTTCATACGCTTTTTCATAGGCTTTTTCTAATGTGGCAGCAATCGCTACACCACAAGGATTGGCATGCTTAATAATCGCACACGCAGGTTCTGGGAATGAACGAATGCACGCTAATGCTGCATCTGCGTCTACCCAGTTGTTATAAGATAAAGGTTTGCCCTGTACTAACGTTGCAGCAGCTAACCCTTCTAGTGAACCTGCTGGCGCATATAATCCTGCTGATTGGTGCGGGTTTTCTCCATATCGCAACGTAGATAAACATTCCAACGATAAATTGAGTGTATTAGGCAACCTCTGTTGCAAGGGTGCTTCTGCCAAAAAAGCATGAATGGCTGCATCATAATGCGCGGTTAAACCAAAAGCCAGAGCCGCCCAAGCGCGCCGTGTTTCTAATGTGATTTCTCCCGCGTCCAATGCATCTAAACAAGCATCGTATAAATCCGATGAAGCCAACACAGCCACATGTTCGTGATTTTTTGCCGCTGCACGCACCATGGCAGGGCCACCAATGTCAATATTTTCAATCGAAGGATCTAAAGTAAACGGATAAAAGTTAACTACCACTAAATCTATTTTTGGAATACCGTGTGCAGCCATCACATCATCATCGATGCTGCTGCGCCCCAAAATACCACCATGCACGCGCGGGTGTAATGTTTTCACCCGCCCATCCATGATTTCAGGAAAATCTGTTAAATCTTCTACCAAAACAACAGGCAACCCGGCATTTCGTAATACAGCAGCCGTACCGCCCGTAGACAACAATTCTACACCGACTTTGTGCAACGCAGATGCCAAAGGCACAAGCCCCGTTTTATCTGACACACTTAGCAGCGCTCGTTTTGGAAAAAATCTCATTTATAACAACCCAAATTGCTCCAACTTCTTGCGCAATGTACCACGACTCAAACCCAATAATCTAGCGGCCAATGACTGGTTGTTACCGGTGATTCTCATCACTGTTTGCAATAAAGGTTCTTCCACTTCTGCAATGACGATCTCGTACAAATTGGTGATCCCTTGACCATCCAAGTGAGTAAAATAACGTTCAATTGAAGCTTTTACACTGTCACGCAACGGCGTGCCGTTTTCAGTGGAATTCGCCACATCGGCGGACTTCCTAGCCAAAGATAATAATGAATTGTGCATATTTCTGCCACCCTGTTCAAAAAATGATCAGTCCTTGTTCAAAATTTGACCACAACGAAGCCCTTCACCATCAGCATGGTAAGTACAGAGAGTGCTGAATACTAAATTAACCAGGGCCGAACTGCCCTACTTCAAGATGTGGTCTTTTCACTCGGGGTAAGAAGTATATTAATCCACTTTTCCCCGAATGCCAAGGGGGTTTGTAAAAAAATTTTACAATCCTAAGCTCATTGCAACCAAAATCCACTCTTCATCTTTTTTAATTTCCAATACTTCCATGTCTGCATAAGCCGCTAACAACGCTTCTTGTTGTTCTGCCAATATGCCAGACAATACTAAAATGCCATGCGGTTTGAGAAAAGATTTTAATGTATCATGCAAACTTACTAGCGGCCCTAAAATAATATTAGCCAACACAATATCCGCTTTCAGATGAGGATACTGCCCTGGCAAAAATGCACTGATCGCATCGATGCAATTATTTTTTAATGCATTATCTTTGGTGGCTAACAATGCTTGTGGATCATGATCCACACTTAATACTTGCGCTGCACCTTTAATGGCTGCTGCTATTGATAAAATGCCTGATCCACATCCGTAATCCACAGCCACTTTATCTTCACAGTCATAGTTATCGAGAAAAGTAAGCATCAACCGTGTGGTAGGATGTGTGCCTGTGCCAAACGCTAATCCTGGGTCAAGCACCATAACGTGCCCATCAGGCTTTTCATCTTCCCAATGGCTAGGGATCACCCATAACTGCTTTCCAAATAGCATGGGTTGTACGTAGGCTAAGCATACTCTCTCCCACGCTTGATCAGGAACGTCCTCAATACTCACGCTGGCATCAGGCAATACGGCTTGTAACGCTTCGCTAGGCGCCTTTAAAGAAGTGTTGATATCGAATAACGCTGTGACAAAAGCCTCTCCCCATAAAGGCAATTCGTCTGGCCCCGGCTCAAGCAAAGGCTCGTTTTGCGCATCTGTCAGCGTAATGCTGACAGCGCCTTGGTCCATGAGGAGATCCGAAATGGGTTCAACCCAATCGCGAGAAACAGCAACGCGTAGCGACCGCCAAGGCATATTATCTTTTCCCTAGACCAAGTTTTTCTTCTAAATAATGGATATTTGTGCCACCTTGCTTAAAGGCAAGATCTTCCATTAAATGGCGATGCAATCCAATATTTGTTTTGATCCCTTCAATATGAATTTCATCTAATGCGTTTCGCATACGTGCAATCGCAATGTCACGCGTTTCGCCGTATGCAATTAATTTACCAATTAAAGAATCATAATAAGGTGGTACTTTATAACCCGAATAAGCATGTGAATCAAAGCGAATGCCTGGTCCTCCTGGCGCGTGCAACATTTCTATTAAGCCTGGGCAAGGCAAAAAAGTTTTCGCATCTTCAGCATTGATACGGCATTCAATTGCGTGGCCACGCAATGTAATATCTTTTTGTGAAATACTTAATTTTTCGCCTGCAGCAACACGAATTTGTTCACGCACAATATCAACATCTGTAATCATTTCTGTCACAGGATGTTCAACTTGTACACGTGTGTTCATTTCAATGAAATAAAAGCTACCATCTTCGAATAAAAACTCAAATGTGCCCGCACCCACGTACCCCATTTCTTCACATGCTTTGACACAGCGTTTTCCAATGCCTTCGCGTAATTTTTCAGTCACCCCAGGAGCAGGCGCTTCTTCCAATACTTTTTGATGGCGACGTTGCATAGAACAATCGCGCTCACCCAAATAAACCGCATGACGAAAACTGTCTGCCAACACTTGAATTTCAATGTGACGCGGGTTTTGTAAAAATTTTTCCATGTACAATTTATCATTACCGAACGCTGCGGCAGCTTCTTGACGTGTCATGGCAATAGCATTTAATAATGTATGTTCGGAATGCACTACACGCATGCCTCGGCCGCCACCGCCACCCGCCGCTTTAATGATAATGGGGTAACCAATTTTTTTCGCCAGAATTAAATTCTCAGCATCACTGTTAGAAAGAGGGCCATCTGATCCAGGCACAGTCGGCACACCTGCTTTTTTCATCATGCGAATGGCAGATACTTTATCGCCCATCAAACGAATATTTTCTGCACTAGGACCAATAAATTTAAAACCACTTTCTTCTACGCGCTCAGCAAAATCAGCATTTTCAGCGAGGAACCCATAGCCAGGATGAATAGCATCGGAATCCGTAATTTCTGCTGCAGAGATCAGCGCAGGAATATTTAAATAACTTTCGCGTGGATTGGGCGGGCCAATGCACACGGATTCATCTGCCAACTTCACATGCATCAAATCTACATCTGCTTCGCTGTATACCGCAACAGTTTTAATGTTCAATTCCTTGCATGCACGTAAAATACGAAGTGCAATTTCGCCACGGTTGGCAATCACAATTTTTCTAAACATGGAGCTCTCACTTCTGAATGATGAAAAGCGTTTGGCCGTATTCTACAGGGTCGCCACTGGAAATCAGAATCTCCACTATCACGCCGCCTGTATCAGCTTCAATGGGATTGAACATTTTCATGGCTTCAATCAAGCACAACGTATCTCCTGCTTTTACAACACTTCCCACCTCTACGAAAGGACGTGCTTCAGGAGAAGAGGCTCGATAAGCCGTGCCTACCATGGGGGATTTCACTTCATGTCCTTTCACTTTCGGCTTTTCAGTCGGTACGCTTGTTACACTGGGCGCTTCTACTGAGACCCCAGGGGCTGCAGAAACGGGGGCGGGAGCAACCGTCACGGGTGCAGGAATGTAACTAGCTACTGTGCCCGCACGGGAAATACGGACGGATTCCTCACCTTCGCGGATTTCTAATTCGGTGCAATTTGACTCCTCAAGCAGCTCAATGAGCTTTTTAACTTTGCGAATATCCATGAAGTTACCTTAATATTAATATGATGAAAAAGGAACACATCTTAAAAACCCCCAAATATTGCGGCTCTCTACCGCAATATTCTGCCCGCCCGAATCGGGTCCGGGCCAAGCTTTACAAAGGGGGCTTGCATAAATCCTATGCTAGGGCGCATATCATGCGCGACTACAAAGAATTATGTAACAAAGGACAGCTCCCTCATAAACCTAGCTGCATTATGCATCAATTCTTTGTGTCTGTCTAGTTTTTCGGAGATGTCGTCCTAATTCCAGAAGATTCCGGAAGATTGCTTAAATGAGTTATAAAGCTTTCCTCACTCATCTCACCATTTACGCGGGCCATTTTGAGCTCTTGCCCCTGAGCATTAAAAAATAAAAATACAGGCGGGCCGAACAATTGCCAGGTTTCCATCAGCATCTGCGTATCTTTGTTTGACTCCGTCAAATCCACCCTGATTAAATCATAAGGCACTAACAACCCTTGCACAGTTTCATTCATCAACACTGTTTTTTCCATATGCACACAAGCAACACACCAATCTGCATAAAAATCAACAAACGCCGGCTTTCCTGCCATGTGCGCTTTCATTAAAGCCTGTACCAAATCTTGCGGTGTTGTCACTACCTGAAAAGCCAATGCATGTTGAGCTGAGCTATTCTCCGCAGGCTTTAAGGGCGAACGCCAGTCGCTATGCCCCATGGTTCCACCAATCACCCAAATACCCCCCAATACCAAGGATACCCAAGCAACAACTTGCCATAAATGCTGCAACCCTTTACGAGGCGAAAAAGGCTTCAGCCACACACCCACGCCCATAGTTAACAAGCCATACAATAATAATGCAACAGACTCAGGGATAAAGCGCGTCAGTAAATCAATCGCCATCACTAACAGTAATAATGCCAACAAATGCTTTACACGTTCCATCCATTGCCCGCGTTTAGGTAAAATTGCCGTCCCTAGCCAGGTCACCCCCAAAAGTGGCAACCCCATCCCTAAACCCAGCATAAACAATGCCAAACTGCCAAATAGTATATTTCCCTCTACTGTAATGAATGTCAACGCACCTACCAAAGGCGGCGTAACACAAGGGGAAATCACTACACTAGCCAACACGCCCATCAACGCCACACTGATGTATTCGCCTTGTGGCAGCGCATGTGAGAAACGATGAAATGCGCCAGAAAATCGCGATAAAAAAGCTTGAGGTTTATCGTAAACCAACAGCACTGCAAATAACACCAACAACGCTGCGGTGCTACTCAACACCCATGGGTTCTGCCATTGCGCCTGCACACGTGCGCCTAAACTGCCCACAATAGCCCCCAATGCCGCATAAGTGAGCGCCATTCCCGCGACATAAGAAGCAGCCAATGTGAACGCTTTTAAGGGATGATGTTTTTGTTGTTCCCCCAAAATTAACGCACTCAGAATAGGAATCATGGGTAAAACACAAGGCGTAAAAGATAATAAAATACCAAACCCTAAAAAAGCCAACAACGCCCAGCCGTTACGCGAAGATAATACGTCAAGTGGAGTAGAGGCGGGCATGCTCGCAACAGTAGGCGCAGGCACTGAAGGGATGCTTGCTTCTGGAGGCAACTCAACAGAAAGCTGAACCGTTTGCGGTGGGTAACAAAACCCAACATCATGACAACCTTGGTAAGTCACATCCAATGTTATTGGCTGCGTCATAGGCGGTGTCACAGGCAATACAACTGCCACTGATTCACGGTAAATATTCGTCTGCCCTAAAAACGGATCTTTAATGCTTTGAGCAGGCGGGAATTCGGGGGCGCCTACGCGCACAGCATCGGATGTAAACAAAAATGCTTTTTGATATAAATACGTTTTAGGTGCAATGATGAAGTCTAGCGTGATTGCTTCAGGTGTTACTTTTTCCACATGCACTTGAAAGGCTTGTCCAGGAGGAATAATATCGGATGAAGGTGCACCCAACAACGGGGTTGCAGCGTAAGAGGATATTGCCCATAGCAGGCAAAACATCAGCAGTGCGTTAATCTTTTGTGCCATCTTCCAATTGCTCGATCGTGCGGGACTCGATCTGCATAATATCATAGGTAAGGCGTGCATCGGCAAGCACTTCTTCAAATTCATGCAAAGGTGCAAAATCAATGTTCGCTAGGGGAGGCGTGGCGCGATCAATCACATCTGCAAACTGGTAAAGCTTGCTGGCTGGGCAAGAAATCACAAGTGTGATGTTGGGATTGTTGAGTTCGGCCAATTTTTTGATAATCCAGTCTTTCAGTTTATCAATAGCGTCTTTATCTGAGTGATCGGTATCAGGTGACATGGCTACCAAAAAATAAGAAATGCCTTTAAAGGCAACAGGAGCATGGTTGCTATCTAATAAAAATGCTTTAATACCACGGTATTTGTTGTAATGAAACATTAAAGCTTGTATCAGCGCTTCGCCATCCAGCGCATCGACCGCAATGGCGCGCGCTTCTGATAATGCAGCCAACGCTTGCGAAGAGTCAGCGGGATGTTCGTCTGGCATGAGGGCATCTCCATTTACGTCAGTCCTAAAGATAGCAGAAATTTCATAAGCGCTCAGCACGGCTGCGGGAACGGCTCTCTTTGGGCCATCTTGCGCTAAAATATAGCCGTTCACCGGAAGTTTAGATCACCCTCTGAACGGTTAGGGAATTATATGGTCCTCTTTACATGCGTATCCAATACCAAACCATTAGTAAGGGCTGCAGCGGGATCAGCTAGAGCACCGCCACCTATCACAGACGTATTGAATACCAAATCAGCATCTGTTGCTGTGCTCGGCGCAGGGGAAGCATCTGTACCACTAGCATCTTTTCCTGGCGAAGGCGCTGGAGCGGCCCCAGCCTTCTTCGCATCCTCCGTCCTAGCTTCCGTCGCTTCAGCAGTGGCACCCGATTTAGGAGGCGTATTATTCTGTACTTGAACTGCAGAGTTCTGTTGCTCCACCTGCCGGTTGGGACCATATTTCTCTAGCATGAATGCATTCTTGCGAACTCTTTTGAGTTCTTCTGGATTTTGGCGCAACCGTGCCATTTCTTCACCCACTTTCTGCTTCAACTCATCGCCTGAGTATTTCGCGCTCAATTCCTGGGTTAAATATTTTTCTACCAACTGATCGAGCCTTGGCTCTAATCGGGCAGAGGCTTCCTGGATTAACGACTCCGAATGATGATCCCATTCATCGGCTACTTTACTTGCAATGGTTGTAATATTTTCTTGACCACGCGCTTGCTGCTGCGCATTTTTAGCAATCAAATCCGTGTGCACTTCTACTTCAAATTCAAGCGCTCTTCCTAATGCACATAAATCTGCTAGCGCGCGCACAGCGGCACTCGAGCCCCCTGTCATTGGGATACTTGAAACATGGAATTTGTTAATAGGCTTGCCTTTTTCACCGGGTTTTTCAGGCTTGGTGAGGTTCTCATTACCTTCTTCTAGCCGTTCATATTGAGGTTGTAGTTTAGGATCAGCACCTTTTTTTCCTCTAGCGTCCTTAGAGGCTTGTGTTTCTCTCCATACTTCCCTTTTTTCCGCATTACTGAAAAAGCAGTCCACGACGTCGTATTCAGATACGCCGTTGTGCTGCGCCATACCGGAAATCCATTGCGTCATGAAGTTTTCCATGCTTTGCATGCGGGCTTTTTCGCCAAACACCACATTAAACATCGACGCCAGTGGACCACCCATCACATAGCCCATGGAGATCCTTTTCATAGAGGTCGTCACCACAGATTTGAATGTTTTCCCATTGACCACTAAATCACTTTTCGGTTTTCCATCTTCTAAAGGAATACCCAATCGTTTTGCTAACGCTGTTTGAGTGCTCTCTGGGATTTCGTCTGGCCGCTCTGAAATATGCTCCCCACGTATCGATGACCATCCTCTTTTTACTTTACTACCCGCAAAAGTCTGAATCCCATGATGGAATTGCGCAACAGCAGTATTATCAGAAAGCTTCTTAGCATCTGCGATAGCCTGTTCGCGTTTTTCTTTGTCGGTAACATCTATCAAAGCGGCCATGGGTGCTGGAGCAGCACCGTGGTGTTGATTATATTCGTGCAAATCTTGCTGTGCGACAATAGGAAGCATGACTGCTACACGCGAGCTGAGCAAATATTGTTCAGCAACTTTATCATCATACATCTCAGCAATGGTAGATGTATCAGCAGCTGTTTTTAACGTTTTTCTCACTTCATACCAAGCCCGCTCATCGCTTGCTGCCAACTGCCCTGCGCGTTGGTATTGCTCTGCAGTCATGATGTTGGCGAAGCCCTTATAAGGCTCTGAGTTCTTGAACGCTTCTACATCTTTTCCCCCCGCCTCATTTGCTAATTCTTCCCAATCTCCCTCGGATAAAAAAGGAGGAGTGCCGGGAGGGCAGGGGACAGCCACCGCAAGCAAAGCAAGATACTTATTGCGCGCAATTCTTTCCGCGCGGTAGGCCTCAGCCATGGTGTTACCCGGATCAGAACCTACGGTGCCCACGCTGACGCGAGCTTTTTCTCTGGCTTCAGTGGCCTTTTTCCAGTCTGCCTTTGCCTCATCTAATTTCGTTAAAAAACCTTCCTTGCCTCCGTATTTCCCCACATTGGTTTGAAGGACACTTGGAGGAGCCAAGCTAGCGCTAGCCGTGCCCGTCCCGCCGGCACCCTTTTTTGCATCAGCCTCTTCCGCAGTAGTCATTTTGCCAAGGTGCGTGAACCGTTGCTGGCGTTTTTCTTCCGCTTGTTTTTCTTTCACCCCTGGCATGAGTTGTGCTAGCTGAGGGGGCAGTTGACTGGGATCTATCATCTCTTCACCTTGTAAATTAGCCAAGCTTCTTTAATTATAGCTAGGCTTTAGCCCGACTATCATATCCCTTACTATAAACCCTGCTGACTCAGTCGTCTACAAATCATTGCTTTGGGGGTAGGTCAGCGGTAGAATGGCAGCTTTGGAGGGGGTATGGAAAATCAAGAGCTAGCACGCCGCGATCTTAGTATCCTCTGGCATCCTTGCACCCAAATGAAAGACCATGAAACATACCCTCTTATCCCCATCAAACGTGCGCAAGGGCTTTATTTAGAAGATCTAGAAGGCAACCATTATATGGATGCCATTGGTTCTTGGTGGGTCAGCCTTTTGGGGCATGGGCACCCGCGCGTCAATAAAGCCTTGCATCAACAACTAGACCTGTTATCGCAGGTGATGTTTGCAGGTTTCACCCATGAACCCGCTGTTGAATTAGCCGAACGTCTGGTGAAATATACGCCTCCCGGATTAACTCATGTTTTTTATGCGGATAATGGATCAGCTGCCACCGAAGTGGCATTGAAAATGAGTTACCATGCCTGGCACAATCAGAATCATCCTGAGAAACGCCGGTTTATGGCGTTGAACCAAAGTTATCACGGTGAAACGTTAGGTGCTTTATCGGTATCACAGATAGATTTATACAAAAAACAATATCAAGATCTTTTGTTTGATCCCATCGAAATTCCCTGTGCAGATTCACGCCACAAGCCCGATCATCTTTCAGAAGAAGCCTATGCAGATGAAGTATTAAACTCTGCGCGCTTGATTATGGAAAAACATGCTCATGAAACATGCGCGTTGATTGCGGAGCCGCTTGTACAATGCGCTGCCGGCATGCGCATGCACAGTATTTATTTTTTAAAAAAATTATTTGAATTGACACGAGAATATAATATTCATTTTATTGCCGATGAAATTGCGGTTGGTTTTGGCAGAACAGGCACATTGTTCGCGTGTGAACAAGCAGGTATCACGCCTGATTTTATGTGCCTTTCCAAAGGCATTACGGGCGGTTATTTGCCTTTATCCGCAGTGCTGACGACAGATTTTATTTATTCATTATTTTATGACGATTATGCTACCGGGAAAGCTTTTTTGCATTCTCACAGTTATACGGGCAACGCACTGGCTTGTGCTGCGGCTGTTGCAACGATAGATACATTAATTGAAGAAAAAATATTAGAAAAAAATCAATCTAAAATAGAATATTTTGATTGTGCTTTGAAAGAATTGCGCCAACATCCTCATGTTCAGCATGTGAGGCAACAAGGCATGATCATTGCCATGGATGTGTGCAAAAAAGATGGCACACTTTATCCTGCACATGAAAGACGTGGATTAGCTATTCATAGCCATGCGCTCTCAAAAGGAGTATTATTACGCCCAATTGGAAATACAGTTTATTTTATGCCAGCGTTTTGCGTTACGCTGCCGGAAATAGATACATTATGCAACGTTACTTTAAGCAGTATTGAATTTGCCACAGGAAATAGTCTATGAGAACCATTCGTGTTTACGCAGAATTTGAGCATGGCATGCAGGGTCAACGCATTATATTGACAGGTAATGCACATCATCATATTGTGCATGTATTGAGGTTAACGGCGCAGCAAGAAATTGTATTATTTGATGGGAAAGGAAATGCCTTTACTGCACTCATTGATCGAATAGAGAAAAAAAATTTACAAGTAAAGTTGCTGGCGGAATTGCCTGCTCGCGCAGAATCTCCATTATCATTACATATTGCTCAAGGCATTTGTAAAGGTGAACGCATGGATTTAGTGATTCAAAAAGCGACAGAATTAGGCGCCACCTCTATCACACCTATTTATTCTCAACGTGTACATTTAAAAATGGATGCAGAAAGAGTTGAAAAAAAGTATGAACATTGGTACAACGTGATGGTTTCTGCTTGCGAACAATGTTACCGAGACACATTGCCTGTGTTGCATCACCCCATCAAACTGGATGCATGGCTTGCGAAAGTTAACACAACAAAACGTTTTTTATTATCCCCTGAAGCTTCTCGTGGTTTTGAAAAAACAGATGCCACTGGTAGTGTCACATTACTCATTGGCCCTGAAGGGGGATTAGCACCAGAGGAAGTTGCTTTAGCAACAGATCTCGCAGAATTTAAAAGCGTACGCCTTGGACCTAGAGTATTGCGCACAGAAACAGCAGGCATGGTTGCATTGAGCATACTTCAACATTTGGGCGGCGATTTATAGCAGGACTTATGCAACCACCTACAATCCTTTTTGGAGAGCATCCATTGCTGCTTTCGGGTGATGTTTAATGATTGTTAATAATGATAACGCAGGCCCACTAGGAGCTCTTCTTTTTTGCTCCCAGTTTCTTAAAGTTGCTACCTTAACATGCGTTAATTTTGCAAACTCTTCTTGGGAAAGACCTAGTTTCGCCCGAATCTCCTTCACATCAACAAAACTACGTGAGGCCGGCTTTTCACCTCGATGAATTTCGCCAGCTTCTACAATACTTTCTAAAAATGCATTAAAATCTTGTGGGTTCATTTCTTAGCTCCTCCATTACCGTATGCATCAAAATTTTCTTCTGCTTCTCTGTCAGGTCAATCTGTTTATTTTTTGGATAAGCAAAAAGCATATAAATTTGTTCATCTTGTACAAACCAATAATAAACACTCTTGCTCCACCACGCTTCCCTTTTCCTGAAGTCGACCACCGCACTTTTCTTAATCCCCCTGTTCCAGGGATTAAGTCCCCCATTTTAGGATTTTGACATAACTCTCGTTGTAGTAAAGTGTAATCGTCATCGCTCATAACCTCTTGTATTTGTTGTGTGAATAACGTTGTTTCAAAAATAACCATCATAATGGTACGCCAATGGCGCACTCCCGTCAATTTTTACACCCCCAAGCTTATGCACTGTGCCCATAATTTCTGGACAGGCACGCTGATGCATAACATCTTAGGCTCTTCAATGGCATTAAATAATGATTGTGTTCGTTGCAATACCTGTTCTTTTTTTAAGAATAATAACCCGTCTGTTAAAGATAAATACAATGGAAATAATATCGCTTTCTTTATAGTATCTTCTGTGTCCCGCACAACCAACATTTCCGCCATTTGTTTTGCCACATATTTTACACGTTTTTGCAAGTCTTTCACGCTTTCTGTTGTACTAATGAAATGTTCGCTTCCATAAAAATATAAATCTTGCCACAACATATGCGCCATCATCATATCCACCGTATCGGACTCACATTGTTTTAGCAAACGATCAAAACGTGAAAAACATTGCTCAATGGCATGAGGATAATCATCCACAAAATCCGAAATTAAAATATAATCAAGCAATAACGCCATCTTCCCTAATAATGTATTTTGTTGTATCGATAGACCAACCAAGGCACGGCGCAATACACTTTTTCCCGTTCCAACTTTTTTCAAATAGTGCAATAAACCCATTTGCCATAATGAACGCGTCTCATCATCAACGGTTCCTATCGCTTCGTAAACGGGCGGTTCACCCGGCAACATGCTGGTACATAACGGCCAAAATTGCATGGCGCGCCACTCATTAACAACAGCAAGTACGGACTCGCCTGATGAAGCCATTGCACCTTGCATCTGCGCTGCTTGCCACAATTTTTCTGCAGGGCTTGAAAATAATATGTTCGTTTTGCTATCCATCGCGTATAATACGAGCTCCATGTAGATTGAGGCAGGTGATATCATGAAAATCGCCATTGTGATGGACTTCCTTCACCATATTCACGTTGCTAAAGATAGCACACTGGCCATCATGGCTGCACTACAAGCTCGCGGCGCGGAACTGTATTATCTCACCCCCCAAGATTTATCCTTGCAACACAATATAGGCTATGGTTTTTGTCGGCCCATTCGGTTGCTAGATAACCCCACGAATTGGTATGCATTAGAGGAAGGGGAGAATTTACCGCTAACAACTTTCAATGCTATTTTAATGCGTAAAGATCCCCCTTTTAACATGGATTACATCTATAGCACTTATATTTTAGAACAAGCAGCTCGCGAAGGCGTGTATGTAAGCAATCATCCTCAAAGCTTGCGGGATTGTAATGAAAAACTCTTTGCGCTGCAATTTCCGACCCTTTGTCCGCCTTCCCTCGTCAGCTCACACCCGGCTGCTATCAAGCACTTTGTGCATACCCACCAACATTGCGTTTTAAAACCGCTGGACGCCATGGGTGGCGCTCGCATATTTCAAATAAAAGTTGGAGATCCTAATGTTAATGTGCTGATCGATACTGCTACCTCGCAGGGCACAACCCTGTGCATGGTGCAACGTTTTATCCCAGAAATCGCACAAGGTGACAAACGCGTCCTGATTGTATTTGGAGAACCTATTCCGCATATGTTGGTACGCATTCCCACAAAAGAAGATTTTCGAGGTAACCTTGCTGCCGGTGCCACTTTCGAGGTGCGCCCATTGACAACAGTTGAACAAACTATTGCAGAATCATTAAAAGAAAGTTTCATAGAAAGAGGCTTGGACTTTGTAGGGATTGATATCATTGGCGAATATCTTACCGAAATAAATGTGACCAGCCCTACCGGCATTAAAGAAATTCAGGCAAGATCAGGTTGCCAAGTTGCAACCATTTTTGCTGAAGCATTATTTGCCCGTAAGGAGCTATCACGATGAAAAAAGCTTGGACCATTGCCATGATCGGCGGATTATTTTTTACCTTTTATTTTATGCAGATGACCTTTCTCAACCCAATTGCAGAAGGCATTTCACACACTTTTAACCTCAGTGCAGAAGAGCTCGGCAACTTGGGGGCCGTCTATCTTTTAGCGGCAGCATTAATGTCTCTACCCGCAGGTATGTTGGCGGATAAATGCGCCTCTCGCCCTTTGATGCTCTCTCTATTAGCTGCGAGCACTATCAGTGTGCTCATCATGCGCTTTGTTGAGCATTACCCTGCACTCTTACTAATACGGTTTATACAAGGCTTACTTCACAGCTTTTGTTTATTAACAGCATTGAAATTAGCCAGCCAATGGATCCCAACCCGCCAAATGGCCACGGCTAGCAGCTTTATCATTACCATTGGGCTATTAGGCGGAGCCATCACACAGCCGCTTTTCTTATGGTTTTATACTCAATGGGGGATAATGGATACTTTCCTTGCAAATGCAATGATAGGGGTAGCATTATGGGTGCTGTTCTTCTGTGTGATCCGTGATAATCCTGCAGCGCCGGTACATCACGAGCACGCACAATGGAAAACTTTCGCACAGGGTTTAAAACAAAGCGTAAGCAAATTACAAAATTCGCTGACGGGTGTATATGTATGTTTTTTGAATCTACCATTGATTATTTTTGGAACCAGTTGGGGCTCTTTATATATCGAACACACATTTGGCATCACGGGTGAAGAAGGTGCATTGGTGCTATCCATGGTCTTTTTTGGTTTAATGGTAGGGTCTCCTATCGCAGGTTTTATTTCTGATGCCTACCATACACGGAAGGCTGTGTTGGCGTGGGGAGCATTTGCCACATTTTTAATGTTTGTAAGCTTATTTATACTCAATCACCCATCAGTTATATTGCTTGCAATCACATTTTTTGGTGTTGGATTTATTTCAAGCTGCCAGGTTGTCGCTTATCCAATGGTAACAGAAAGCAACCCGCCTGCTTTTTCAGCCACCGCACTCTCTGTTGTTTCAACTGTTTTAATGCTCGGTAATGCTATTTGCCAAGCTGTTTTCAGTAAAGTAGTATCAAATCACACCGTAGCGGATGCTGTGACACAACAGCCCCTGTATACAAGCGCATCTTTCAATGCGGCTGTTTGGGGGATGGCAATATCACTGGTGATAGCTGGGGTGATTGCATTTTCGTTTAAGGAAAGTTTTAAAGCCTCAATATAGTCTTGCGCGATAGCCGCTTGTTTCGTATACTATCGCTTATCAATTATTTCTCATAAGGATGTGAGTAATGCGGAATGTAACCAAACTAAGTCTAACCACACTTCTTATTGGTTTAATACCGGCGCTACTCCACGCAGCCAGTTTGAATGATCTCCTTCCTCAAACTGTTAACCCCGCACGGCAATCTCCGCTGCCACAAACAATGCCTGGAAATAACAAATCGGCACCGCAAATTGAAAGATCAACTACACCGCAGCCTGCGTTAGATGAATCCGCGCAAAAAATTAAATTCATGTTTAAAAAATTAACATTAACAGGCAATAGCGTTTATAATGCAGAAGATTTGGCACCTCTTTATGAACATATGTTAAATAAAGAAGTCACATTACAAGAACTACAATTACTTGCTCAAGCCATTGAAAAGTATTATTTGGAAAACGGATATGTTTTAACACGTGTTTTTATTCCACCTCAAGAAATTGACGCAAGCGGGACAGTAACACTGGAGGTAGTGGAAGGATTTATCGACAAATACCTGATAGATGGAAAAACCAAAGGAACACTCACAGCGATTGAGCAATATTTAGAAGAAGTATTGAAAGATAGGCCGCTGAAAATTAACACTTTAGAACGCACGCTATTGCTCATCAATGATATCCCCGGCATTCAAGCTAAAGCAGTACTGACGCCTTCCGCAGTCACCCCAGGCGCAAGCACGGTCGTAATATTGCTGGAACAACATTTATTTGATAGTTCGATCACCTGGGATAACCGTGGTACGAAATATCTTGGCCCCCAAGAGTTTAGTCTTATTGCTTCCATGAATGATATTTTTAATGCACCGGGCCAAGCGACAGTCAATGCTAAATCAGGTTCAGAAACAAGAGAATTCACCTCATATGAATTATCGTATTTAGCATTTATTGCACCAAGCGGCGCAAGTTTCAACTCAAATTTCACACAAAATCGCACCCATCCTGGTAACTCACTTGCCGTATTAGACATGGACGGCTTGAGTAACTCCATTGCTTTTATTTACAGTTATCCTATCATTCGTTCACGACGCATGAATTTAAGTACATCAATCGACTACGACTATCTTGATAGCCAGACAGACATCTTTGGGGAATTATTCAATCTTGATAAAATAGATTCTTTACGCGCAGGCGTAAATTTTGACATACAAGATGGCTGGCAGGGTGTGAACTTAATTAACGCTCAATTATCGAAGGGCTTCCAACTTTTATCGGGTGCACCACAACCCAGTTACTTGCGTTCACGTAGCAGCGGGCGTAAGGACTACACTAAATTCACAACAACATACACACGGGTTCAATATTTTACTTACCCCGAGTCATTATCTTTGTATGCTTCACTCAATGGGCAATACGCGTTTGACTCCTTACTTGCTCCAGAGCAATTAGGTTACGGGGGCGCAGTATACGGTTCTGCTTACGACCCTTCAGAAATTGTAGGGGACAATGGTTTTGAAGGAAAAATAGAAGTTCGCTACAATAATCAAGCCAGCAATAAATTATTCCAAGGTTTACAATACTTCTATTCTTATGACTGGGCTGTTTTATGGGATAGAAATGATAGCTTTGATCTCGGAAAACAAAGCGGAACATCCTCTGCAGCAGGAATACGTGTGTCCATTGCTGATCGTGTCAACGGGGAAATTGAAATTGCAAAACCACTGACAAAACCAGTAGCAGCGTATGACAACAATGATGCTCGCGTTTTCTTCTCGCTCAGCGTAGACTTGAGCCAAAGATAATGGTAATTGTTTAGAAGATAATCTAAAATCTCAATGAACGATTATGCCGTTCGGGAGGCAGAGGTGAGCACTTACGTAAGTTGGGTATTTTCTGCTGCTATACATATGATCATTCTTTTTTCTGCGGGCATGTTGATCACCAATATCTGGACAGTCACGCAAGAGAAACCTGTTGAACAATCACATTTAAATATATCTCTCAAGCCATTTCATATAAGTGAACAAATGGACATAACGCCTGTTGCGTCAGATACTCAATCTTCTGTCATTCACTATACTCCCGATCATTTAACAAAAACACAAAAATTAAAACGTCGCACTTTATCAGACACACAGTTTGAATCTCGTGATGCAGACTATTTAACCGCTTGGCGTACACTGATTGAATCCAAAGGAACAACGGCTTATAAGGCAGCGTTGGCTACACATCCTGAGTTAAAAGGGCGGTTAAGCTTGCGTGTTTCTATTAATGCAAAAGGTGAATTAAAAAATATTGTGATTGAAAAAAGTTCTGGCTCTCCTGCGCTGGATACGCTGGCGCTGCAAATCGTTAAAAATGCCGCACCTTTTTCACCTTTGCCAGACGCCATGAAGCAAGATACCGATATGTTAGATATTGTGAGGACGTGGGATTTCTTTCCAGGGTGAACGCAACGATTTTATTGCTTTTTTCAAACGTCCTCCGAAATTTTAGAGTACTTCGTGAATGAGGGAAGGTTCACACATTCCATGCTGCAAAGATTTTGCTATTAATGATGCTTTTTGAATAATTTCTTCAGCAGCTTTGGCTGGTAAATGTTTTACAGATTCTTGCTGAAACAAGTCAAGCCAGCGTATAAAATGTGCTTTCTGGATATTTGTTTTTTGCCCTATGAAGACATGCTTCTCATAGGCATTGCCATGATATTCACTGGTTTTCAGCATAATGCTGTTCCAAAAGTGACATAGCACAGGAATATGCTCCGCAAAATCTACATGTGCAATATCGTTAAATATGTGACCAAGTAATTCATCTTTTTGAACACGTTGATAGAAATGTGTGACAAGATTTTCAATATGTTTTTTAGTCAGTTCGGTCATAATTTATTACCACCTTCGAGCTCAAGTTTTTTTGCAATGACTTTAAATGTTGGCTCAAAATTTTCAACTATCATCAGCTAAAGTGATGATTTTAGCCTATTGTATATAACTTGCATGTAAAATGCAACTTTAAATGAAGATTTACTACCATAAATCAGGATCCTTATTAAACTAAACTATATATATCTACATATAACTTGGTTAATTATCTTTATGACGACTTTATACACTATTGGGCATTCTGACCGCACATTATCTGCTTTTATTGAGCTGCTTCATGCGTATAAAATTAAGCAAGTCATTGATATACGGTCTATTCCTAAGTCTCGTCATGTGCCTTGGTTTGATGAGGAAAAATTGAAAAGATCGCTCCTAAAAGAAAAAATTAGCTATGTTCATTTAGCAGCATTGGGTGGTTTGCGTTCCACCCATAAGAACTCTATCAATCAGGCATGGGTTAATGCCAGCTTTCGAGGATATGCGGATTACATGCAAACGCCTGAGTTTTTTAAAGGTCTTAAAATGCTCAATGAACTTATAAAGAAGGGCGGAAAAACGACGATAATGTGTGCAGAAGCAGTTCCGTGGCGTTGTCATCGTTCTCTGGTGGGCGATGCGGAAGTTGTTCGCGGTATAAAGGTGCTAGATATCATGAGTTCAACTAAAACACATAAGCACGAATTAACAACTTTTGCAGTGATCGATAGGAAAAAAAGACCCATCAAAATCTTTTATCCAAAAACTGTATAAGATTAATATGTTAATTGTGTTTATCAAATATCTATTGACAAATTTAGTATCCAAAAAATCCTTCTGTATGGAAAATAAAATCTTCTGGTAAATGCAATCATTTCCGTGTCTCATGTCACATCAAGTCGCGACTATTACAAATAATCAAAAAATAATCTCTTTTTCAACCAATTTTTTCAATAATAAATGAAAATACACTAATCCTGCATAAGGATCCCAACGCTTCTTCAGCATAAACACTCTTTCATAATTAATTTCACCTCTGAGATGAAAAAAATTTTTCAGGTTGCGTTGTACGCCAATATCATCTCCAGGTAGCCAGTGAATTCTTCCTAAGCCTCGTAATAAAATATATTCAGCTGACCACCGTCCAATGCCCTTTAATGAAGTTAAGTAGGTTATTATCTCTTTATCCGACATATTGGCAAGCTGTTCTGTGGAGAGGCCATACTTTGTAATAATCTTTGCAATTTCGATAATCGTTGCGCTTTTTGTCATGCTAAACCCTAGCTTGCGCAAATCAGCTGGTTTGCATTTAATGATATCAGCAGGTTCTGGGAAGGCATAAAAAACTTCTTCTTTGTATCGAACACTTTTCCCATATGACTCAGAAAAATTATTTAATAATTGAAGACCCGATTCTAATGAAAGCAATTGACATGCTATGGCATTACACAAGGATTCAAAAATAGAAGGAAAACGGGGCGGTTTGACTCCTTTGAATTCGCTCACAATAGGGTGTAACAATGAGTCCTTCTCAGCAAGAGAATAGAAATTATTCAAATTATATTCGATTCCTAGCATCGTTTTTAATAAATCTGTTATTTTTGTTTTTTCAGTATGATTAACGCTCTTGTTCAAAGTAATGACAATTTTCGGATGACTAATGCTCTTGTTTTGTCGAGCAGTGACTAATAAAGGCTGATTTTCAATCACAAATAATCGCTTATAATGTTTTCCGTCCCATTGATCAATAATGTTTTTAGCCCTTCTGCGTAAAGCCCAGACTGTATAATCTAGTCTGAATGGTGGAACTGGTTTCAACGTAAAAGTATTGTTCATGGGTTAATATACTCTTTCGATCGGTTGCATCGCGTGGTGTTGTAACCAAAAACGCACACTATATATTTTAGTATATAAACTTTTTATGCCAATCTCTCAAAAGGCTATGCAAGCCTCGGAGATCGCTGTCTTCATCATTTTTTTCTTTTTCTAAACCGTTTCAAAATATGCTCCCGGAATTCATAAGCTGTCAATAAAATTCCCACAAGCAATAAGGCTGCAAACACAACAATGACTTTGACTACAATTTCTTCCATATTTTCCTCTCAAATCAGATACTAAGTATAGTGAGTATAGTGAATATCACTCAGTTTTCTAGGCTTCCATAAAGTTCTTAAAGAATTAAGAATCGCGACCACATCAATGAGCTCTTGAGCAATGGCGCCACCCACGGGCGGAATGTAGCCGAACGCAGCAATAACCATGCCTACGGCAGAAAGCCCCATCCCAAAAATAGCACTCTGTAATGCAATACTGCGCATACGGCGACTAATATGTAAAAACTCATCCACCCGCTCTAGTGAGCTGTCCATAATAACAACTCCCGCTGCTTCAGAAGTCACATCACTATTTTGTCCGAATGCAATCCCTACATTAGCAGCCATTAACGCAGGCGCATCGTTAATACCATCCCCCAGATAAGCTGTTTTCGCCTGCTTTACTTCATCACGTACTATGGCTAATTTTTCTTCGGGGCTTTTACCTGCATACACAATAGGAATACCTAACAAATCTGCCAAATAACGCACTTCTTCTTCACGATCGCCTGAAACAATCATTACTTTTTTAACATGATGGTTTGGGCCAAGATGCTCAATAAATGCTACTCCTTCTGTGCGGGGCCTATCTCGAAAACGATAATAAGCAGCCAATTGTCCATCAATAATCACAAGGCACTCGAGCCCAGTTCCTCCCTCAGGGAGTAATGCTGCAGCAGCAGAAAGTTTGAAAAAATCTAATTGTTTTCGGCTTGTAATAATAACATGATGTTGCTGCACGATTCCTGTTAAATAAGAACCTTTTATTTCTTGAATTTTATCTGCGTTCACAAGTGAAATATTTTCTGATTTTGCTTGATCAAGCAACGCTTTTGCAAGAGGGTGTTTTGAATAGCGCTCTAAACTTGCCGCAAATTTCAGTGTTTGCTTTAAATCGTATCCATTAAATGGAATTTGCTCAACCAATGCTGGTTTTCCATAAGTGAGCGTGCCTGTTTTATCAAAAATAATTGTTTCGCATTGATCAATTTGTTCTAATACAATAGGGTTTTTAATAATAATGCCACGACTCGCACATAATGAAATAGATCCAATAATCGCAACAGGAATAGCAATTAACAAAGGACACGGTGTCGCAATCACTAATACTGCTAGAAAACGTACAGCATCACCTGTTGCAACCCACGCCGCGACAGCAATTAATAATGCTAATGGTGTAAACCATGCTCCTAATGTATCTGCAAGGCGCCGCATGCGTGGCCTTTTAGATTGTGAATCATACATCACTTGCATGATTTTAGCGTAGCGTGAGTCTACAGCGCGTGCAGTAGCTTTAATCAGTAATCGTGTATCACCATTGATAGCGCCAGACATCACGAAAGAACCTGGTGCTTTGAAAATCGTGAAGGGTTCACCCGTAAGATAAGATTCATCCATCATGCCATTCCCTTCAACCACTTCCCCATCGACAGGGCAAACTTCATGCGGGAATACTGAAACGATATCACCGATATTAATTTCTGAAATAGGTTTATCTTTAACGGCACCTCCCTCTTGGCAATGCGCAATAGCGGGTGCGCGCTTTGACAATGCGTCTAATACTTTTGATGCAGTTTTAACGCTAAAATTTTCGATTGCTTGACCGCCAGAAAGCATCAGCACAACAATTGCACCGGCAAGATACTGCTCAAGAAATGTTGCGGTAATAATGGCAATACCAGCTAACAAATCAGCACCAAAATCTTTGTTCAGCATTTTCGCAAGAATACCGGCAACGAGGGGAGCGCCGCCTATCAACAAAATAAAATACAATGGGTAATGATAATAGGCCTGTAATGGAGGGACAACATATTGAAAAATTAAACTCATCGCAATACATCCGCCTGCGAGGGCAGCGATCACTTCCTGAATATCCCAGTGTTTTAAAAATGTTTTTGGCATGATGAAGTAAGTATAGCTTAGCCTCGTTTGCCTAAAATTACCCCTTAAGTTGGACAAAACGTAATTTTGTAATTTGCCTGATTAACGCTGTTCGCATTTAACACTTGGCAAGTAAATGTACTGCTTGCATCGTCATATGGGAATACATATAAGGCGGTATCGTGGCCCAATCACACGATCCTAATGGAGATTGATTCGTCGATGGTCCAGCACCAGGAGCTCCGCAAGTGTAAGGCGCAGAGGCTCCACCCCAAGTGCCATCCGTTTTTAAAATATCATTATCACGCGGGTGTTGGGAGGAAACAAACCAAAATATTAGTTGATGGGCGACTCAATTCCATTTGGGTTCCCTCATGTACGGAAAACATATTTTGCAATAAGGTCTTTTGTTTGTCAAGAAATTAG
>CAYLHG010000007.1:0-67175 GCA_964383495.1 uncultured Gammaproteobacteria bacterium | reverse complement strand
AAGTGCTATTGTGCTTTCAAATGCGCTGAAATTTCCCCTACGAAATGAATATCGGTGGGGTCAACCATTTTGATTGGGGCGTTGGTTTTAAAATCAACATTTTTAAAATCAACCCACACAACATTGGGTGCGCTTGTTGAGCTGAAATAATAAATTTTATTTGTTAAATCTGCCAAAGAAACCCATCGTGTTGGCCATGAATCAGTTGCTTCGCTACCAGAAGTATCTTCTGCCCCAAATGGTACCATAGCGGTACGCATGACAGATAGGGCGCCAGCAACAGCTTCAATATAGTCATTAGGTTTTGGCAGTGTTTTGAGATAAGATGCAATGCGAACAAAACGGCTGAGAGGGTCAACATCACCCGGCATAGATAATGTTCCGCCGAACAATTTATATTTTTTCAAATTTTCTAATTGAATATCGTAAGCAGGTTCATTTGTCATAACGCTATATTGTTTGCCATGATGTATTTTTGCTTTTCCGTTGATAAATTCAACGATTGCGGAATCGCCCGATGCGTCTTCAATGGCGAGATGAATAGGCCATTCTCTTCCGCCTGCTTTAGCAGATAATATTTGATATTGTTCGATAGATTTCACTGCTTCATTCACCGTTTTAAAATTATCAAGAATGTATTGTGACCACATGAGGTTAGATAATGTGGGTTTTTTTCCATCTTCTTTTTCATATTCTGTATTTTCTAAATATAAAAGGTGTGCTGCAAGGCCGTGTTCATTCATGCCATCAGTGACTGCATTCGTGTGAAATGCTGTCATGATTACGCTGCCATATTGTGAGGTCCATTTGATAGAATTTTTTCCAGCACCACCATCGCGCGCAATGCCTGCAGGTTGCACAAACATTTGTGGCATATCAGACATGTAAAGATCGACTGAGCGTGCTACCACTTTTGCTTGGGGGTTATCGTTCCAAAATGCTACACTGCATGCGTCAGCCAACATGGGGGTGAGTGTGCAGGAAAGCGTGGCAACAAGTGCAAGTGTGTGTTTCAGCATGGGAGCTCCGGCAAATAATAAAGTCTTTACAGACTATAGCCGTTGAGGGGGTTTATTGCCATCAACGATAGCTTTCATGTTAGAGAGTGGATGAGCAAATTTTTTACAGCTGAGGCGCAATGGAACAAAAGGTTAGATTTATGGGTCTCCCATTTTTGCGTGAAAATGGTACAATACGCCTGCTGTGGGCCTATAGCTCAGTCGGTTAGAGCAGGGGACTCATAATCCCTTGGTCCTAGGTTCGAGTCCTAGTGGGCCCAGTAAGAAAAACAAGAAGATGTTTAGGCAGTCGAGTAAGGAGAGAGAGCGGAGGAATAAGAGCTGAGACCGTATGGCTGATATAGCTCTGATAGCCCCTGCCGCGTAGAGTCAGTGCTGTTGTTTCCCCCTGCGTCGTTTCTATGAGTGTCAGCATGAGAGGCTTTCAGGGACTGGGTAGCCGGTTCGCTACCATCTTCCCAGCAGAACAGACACCACGGCTGAGCTTGTGTTGTTAGTTCCTTTTTCGCCCAATTGTATTTTCTTTCATTTTCTTGAGCAGCAGTGAGAGGTGTTGCCCTGTCGATGGAGATTATTGGGTTTCTGTAGCAATAAGCAGTAGTCAGTATCGTTATAAGAAATGACGGGCCTAGCAGGAATGAAAAAAAATAGAGGATACCCACCCCATTCAAAACCTCTTCTTCATATTTTGTGTCTTCATAGAGTACGCTTACGCCCCCTATTTCATCGACAGTCTCCGGAACTACAGCCACAGCAGCTATTTTGGTACACATGTGGGGCAGCCAGGATTCGTGCAGCAAGCTGCCGCGCAATTAAGCAGCTTATTCTTCAGGGGACGGCCCGAATTTTACCTCAATAGTTTGATTCAACTCGGTCTCAAGTTCTTCCACGGTTGGCAAGCTGGCTTTTAGCTCTGCTGGTAATGCTTTAGACAATGTATATTCTGAAATTCCTATTGGGGCTTCCATGCCTTGCAATGCATATTCGGTAATAATTTTATTTTTTGATTTGCATAGTAAAATGCCAATGAGGGGATTATCGATTTTTTGGTATACAATTGACAGATAGAATATATTTGGTATATTACTATTAGAAATAGACGCCCACTCACTGGCAAGGAAGCTTTTCAATGGTATTCTCTCGTTTTCTTTTTTTCTTTTTTTCTTTTTTTCTTTCGCTTGACGCTTTGGCAACACATCAAATTGATCGCTTCATCATTGCGGGTCGCTTTGGATGGAGTTGGGCTGAAGTGGGTGAAAGTCAATACGTTGAATTACTCAATACCAATCCGGCCCCTGATTATTTTGATACACACGAAAAAACATCTTCTCGGCCTTTATTTGGTGCATTTGCAGGTGCTGAATTTCCATTTTACCGAGATAACATGCGCTGGCAAACAGGGTTAGCTTATTACGTGCAAACGCATTCTTTTCAAACGGAAGGAATTGACTATACATTTTCGTTGCCTGATTTTGGAAATAGTGAATACAGTTATTCAATTAGAAACCAGCGCATGATGTTCGAAAATAAATTCTTATACGGATTTACTCAACATATTTTTGGATATTTATTGGGAGGCATTGGGGCCTCGTTTAATAAAGCCTACGATTATCATACTAATTCACTCGATTCAACCGTCACAACAAGCGGAGAGTTCGCTACGAATACAACAGCTTCTTTCAGTTATTCTATAGGAACAGGTGTTGAAATGGATCTTGTTAAAAATGTGCGCTGTGCGTTGGGGTACCAATTTAGCGAATTAGGGAAAGTGTCTCTGGGGGATTATACGACAGGCTCGACAAATGAGACTATCTCAAAAGATAACACTCCGGCGCAAGAAATTATATTCCAGCTTGGCTACTTTTTTTAGGAGAATCTCATGTTCCGCAAGTTATTTTTTATAGTCACACTCTTAAGCTTGTATAGCGTTGTTGCTACGGCTGCTACATCTATTTTTTCATTAACACCTCAAGGCACTTTGCCTACGCAGGTATCAGGAAACAGCACTGTGCAAGCCAAGTATACGGTGACCAATAATGTACCTTATACGATTGAAGCAAGTGGCTTAAATTATCAAGGAAAGAACGCGACACCTACCGGTGTAACGCAGAACACAAGTGCTCAGAGCACCCCCACGACTTGTTCGGATCCTTTTACTTTAACACCAGGAGGAAGCTGCACCTTAGTGTTAGACATTACAGCCAAGAATTTAGTGAACCAGGCAGCGATCGGCGGCCCTAAAGTATGCAATACGAAATATAGCGCTGCTTATTGTTCCATCCCAGCAGCAAATGATCGCCTGAATGTGACGGTTTCCGTTCCCTTTAATCTTGTGTTTGCAAATGCTAGTCCTAATTTTGGTAACTCTTTTATATTGCAGAGTATCCAAGGCGGGCAATGGGCGTCAGTTTTTCAGTTGTCTGATCTTGGGGTATTTGATGGTGATCTTGGATCATTTGCGGGAGGGAGCTGTGGCGATCAGTTATGCATTGTGGCGGGCACAGGCGTGGTGAGCTCGGAATTGGCTCCTTTGCTCCTGCAGTCTACTGATGGAGGAGAAAGCTGGACACAGTCGTCCATACCTGGGTTACCTAACAAGGGCTCATTTTCTGCAACAAGCTGTGCTCGCGAAATTTGCATAGCGGTAGGCCAGGATAACGGGGGCACTCCCATTATGGCGCAAACTACTGATGGAGGCCAGACTTGGACGCAACCTGCTATTGCTGGTTTGCCAAGTAATGTTTCGTTGCCTATGGCGAGCTGTTATGAGGATATATGTATCGTAGGAGGGATAGATCAAGGTACTAGTAAACCTGTATTAGCACAGAGCTTAAATGGTGGATTAAGCTGGGCCGTCGTAACCGTGACTGGCGTCGATTTAGGACTATTTCTTTCAGCCAGTTGCGCCAGTAACATATGTGTTGCGGCGGGTAGTGATTATACTCAAAGCATTCCAATGCTAGCGCAAAGCCTCGATGGGGGGGCTTCTTGGGCAACACAAAAAGTGACGGGACTGCCTCCTTCAGGCAGTTTTTCATCGGTGAGTTGCACAGCAACTATTTGTGTTGTAACAGGCAATGACAGCTCAGATAACCCAATTGTAGCTCAAACCACTACTGCTGGCGTAAGCTGGTTTATTAAATCCATTTTTTCAGACCCAGGACGAGTAGGGCAGGTAAGCTGCTATCAAGACACCTGTGTCATAGGTGGCGTTGATTCAACACTTTTAACCCAAACTACAAATGCAGGATCAACCTGGGCGTCAGTACCTCTTTCACTTCCAGGATCATCGCTCGGACTCGTGAGTTGTAATAGTTTTTCATGCGTAGCTGGGGGAGCGTCTATAATTGCTGGATCGGATCCAACCGTTGTTATTGCGCAAACTTTGGACGGCGGAGCCACGTGGAGCGTTCCCAGTATAGATGGGCTCCCTGCTGGTCTCTCGCTCATTTCAGCAGTCGCCGGTGGGTGAATGGGTTCTCTATTATGATATGAAAAAGATTAATATGGGGTGGCACATGTGGTGGTTTAGAGGCAATAATCAGCAAGGTTTAGGGAACACACCTCGGCCTTCTCTTATTTCTGCTGCTGAAAAAGGGGACATTGAGGCTCTTAGCCGGTTATTAAGTGAAAAGGAAGCGGATCCTAATGTACGAGATAGTGGCGGTCGTACTGCATTGATGTGTGCCATTATTAAAAAAAGTGAAAAATTGATAGAAATTGTCACCCTTTTGTTAGATAAGGGCGCTGACCCTAATTTATTAGACGCGAACCGTCATGGCGCTCTTACCTTCGCAGCTAATTTAGGGTTGCCAGACATTACGCGCATTCTTATCGATTTTGGAGCAGAAATAGACGTTATTGATGACGATGATCATACACCGAGACATGTTGCGGCGAATCGTTTAAAAAGAGCTGCCCAAAGTAATGCTCAAAACGGAGAGTATGAAAATTATCTTGCTGTTTCCAAGATATTGTGCGATGTAGCAATAATAAAAGAATTTTATCAGGAATTATTGAAGGCTCATCACGTAACATCATTGAATTCAGATCAGCCAGATCCCAAAAGTGTATGGAAGTACATGCAACAAAAGCTAAAAAGGAGTGAAGCCTCTGAACAAGTTAAGCTATTGAGACGCACGCTTTCAAAAGATCCACCTAACGCACTGTCCACCTATCTTTTGTCAAACTCCGAAGTAGTAAAGGAAATGGGCGAGGCACTTAAAAAATTGGAAACGGGAGCGCTGAAACCAGCTCCATGACCGCTCAATTAATATGCATTGTTAAATTAACAATGGCTGAATCAAAAGGACATGATCATGCGATTTCAAAAGTGTTTCCTAACGGTGTTAGTATTAGCATTACTTCCTTATTTAATGGCATCCGCTTTCGATTTACCTCAATCTTCGTGGGTTGTAGCGTTAAGTCTAGGTCCTGTTTGGGAAGATGCTGGCGATAAACAAACACTTTACTTAGCTCCTGATCTGGAAAAAACTTATACGGCAGATAATAACACTCAAGCATTGTTTGACGGAGAATTGTTTTTAGGTCTTCAAAGAGAACTGTCTCAATCCCTGGTAGGCCAATTAGGTTTTGCTGTTGCTGCGACGAGCAGTGCCGAGCTTTCAGGGAATATTTGGGATGATGCAGATCCAACCTTTAATAATTATACTTACAATTACCAAATTCAGCATGCTCATCTTGCGATGAAAGGAAAATTGTTGATTGATCGAGGGTATTGGGTAATCCCCTGGGTGAGTGCAAGTATAGGCGTAGGGTTTAATCATGCTTATGATTTCAACAACACGCCGGTGATTTTTGAAGCGCTTGCTATGCCAGATTTTTCTTCTAACACGGAAACAAGTTTTACTTATACATTAAGTGCGGGCTTGCAAAAAATATTGAATCAACATGTGCAAGTAGGTGTAGCTTACGAATTTGCTGATTGGGGTCAAAGCCAATTGGGGAAAGCGTTGGGTCAAACGTCGGCTTCAGGCTTAAGTTTAGATCATCTTTATACAAACGGAATCATGTTTAATTTAACATATCTTCCATAGAGAGTTATTATGAAACGAATCGCCATCAGTTTATTATTGTTAACCACAATAGCACATGCCAGCACACCGTTATGGACATTCACGCCGCTAACAGCAACAACCATTTCGGTGTCTCCAGCAGATACGGCAACTATTCAATATCAAATAACCAATCAATCAATGAAATCGCACACGCTTTCTATGGTGGATATTCCTGGTATTACTCAAGATACGTCATCTAGTCTCTGTAAAAATCCATTTACATTAGGTTATCAACAATCTTGCACACTGTCTTTAGCGGTAGATGGTTCAGTATTACCGGCTGATGTAGTGGGTGGGCCGGTACTTTGCCAACGAGGCAGCGCGTTACAATGTTATCAGCCAAGTGCAGAAGATTCTTTAAATATTAGTTTAATTACCACCCCGGCGACTTCATTGCTAATAAATTTAACTGATTTGGCTTTACAAACGAATGGTAATGCACGAATTATCACCATTACCAACGGGGGAGCTTATATTGCAGAAAATTTATTCATTGATTACCCAACCTGGCCTTCCGGGACGGTCGCAAATAGCACCTGTGGATCCTCATTAATTTCAAGTGCGAGTTGTACAATCACTATCACGCCGGGTCCTAACGCTACGTCAGATTGTGATGCGGGGCAAGGGAGCCAGCCAACGGCGGGTATTATTTCTGTCGGCGCCAGTAATGCGAGTACAGTGACGACGAGTGCTGAGGTGTTAACTTATGGTTGTATTTACCAGCAAGGTTATATTTTTGCGATAGATGATACAACGCCAACTACTGGTAGTATCGGGGGATCATCAGCGGCATTGATCGATAATGCAGTTGGAATGAGTTGGGGAGATGCTGTGACAACAGGCGCTCAAAGCCTGAGCAATGGCCTGATGAATACAGAGACTATTGTCGCTACTCCTGGTATCGGCACTAATGCGGCCGAACTTTGCACAAACTATTCAATTGATACGTCGGGCAACTCTCCCTGCTTGACAGGTACTTGCTATAGTAATTGGTACTTGCCAGCCATTTGCCAAATGGGTGCATCAGGCGAAGGGGCGGGTTGTTCGACGGGTATACAGAATATGGCGACGAATTTGTCAGCTTTGGTTTCGGGCATATGCACGGGGTCAGCTTGTCTAGCGGGCAATGAATATTGGAGTTCTACCGAGTATAGTAGCAGCCCTGCCAATGAAGCCTGGGTTGAGAATTTTCTAGTTAGCCCCATTCAAGTTACGTCCAATAAAAGCATGTCACTTCATGTTCGTTGCGCGCGGGATTTAGCTTATTAGTAAGCACATTAAAATCAAATAGTTACCAAGAGCTTTCGGCTTCCAATCATTGTAGCAGTTTGATTGTATTGTTATTATTTATTGCTATATGTTACAGTAAGTTCGGTTGGGCGGGCTTCTAAACCTCTCGGCCTTAAGCTCGGGTCTTAGATAGGTGCGGTAATCTTTTTGGTAGGGGTGTATTATGTATTCATTAAAACGTTACTTTCTAGTTTTCACTTTGTTTTTATGCACATTTAGCGCATTTGCTTCTCCTGAGAATCCTCAATATGTGACGGTGGCCGAAATTAAAGAAAGTTTGAAAGACACGCCACCCATGGCAGTTGGATTTGACGTGGACGAAACAGTTTTATTTAGCAGCCCTGGTTTTTATCATTTGTCACTAGAACTGTGCGAGGGTGTTTTAGAAGAATGCAATATGGAGAAAGGTTATTGGGAGCGTGCAAATCGTCTAGACACATTTAGTTTGCCTAAACGTGTGGGTGTTGAATTGGTGAAAATGCACATTGAACGTGGCGATGCTATTTATTTCATTACCGCACGTACAGGGACGAAAAGCGAAACATTATCAAATGTATTACGTGATTTATTCAATGCGCCTGAATTAGCGTCTGTCGTGTTTGTCGGCTACCAACCCGGAGTCAATCTCAAAGTGCCAGCCATTAAAGAACGGGACATTCAAATTTATTATGGTGATTCAGATTCAGATATCAGAGCTGCACATGATTTAAGCAACCCCATTCGTGCAATTCGGATATTACGCGCCGATAATACATTAGAAAATGTATATGGAACGCCAACACCAGGATTATACGATGAGGAAGTGGTCGCGGAATCAGATGTGTAAATTCCAGCCTGTCGCGCAATTTCAAGTTATGACGATTATTGATAGGTTAGCAAGTGGTGCTGAATGTTAAAATGGTGCATGAACATATTATGGTGCAGCATGATAATACTGAGCCAACAAGGAATAGCGATGTCTCAAAAATTGCCAGAAGGTTTTGTATTTCTATCTGACGTTGATCCTACTGTGATCGAAAATGTTCGGTATTATGGGCCGGAAAATTTTTTAGAAAAACAGGTGCCAGGATATGCGGTGAATCGTATTATTTGCACTGAAAAAGCAGCAATAGCGTTAAAAAAAGTACATGATGCATTAAAAAAGCAAGGGTTTAATTTAGTCGTGTATGATGGATACAGGCCACAACGTGCTGCGAATGCTTTTGTTGAGTGGGGTGATGATGAGCGCGACACTGTAGCTAAAAAATTATATTATCCTACTTTGACTAAACAGCAAATTTTTAGCGAAGGGTATGTGTCGCCGCGATCTGAGCATACGCGCGGCAGTACTTTTGATTTGACGATTATTCCCATGAATGAATCGCTTAAAAAAATAACTGTGACGGAAAGAACATTGCGTAATCATGAAGAAATTCCTTTTTTAGACGATAACACCGTAGATATGGGATCAAGTTTTGATTTATTTCATCTTGTGTCTCGTCAAACAAATACCTTGATTACACCTGAAGCACAACGTAACCGAGATTTATTGCGTAGCGCGATGGAAAAAGGTGGGTTTAAAGGCTACCATGAAGAGTGGTGGCACTATCGTCTAATAGATGAACCTTACCCTGATATTTATTTTGATTTTGTGGTGGAGAATTCTGGCACATGAGTACACATGCGAGTGCTCAACATTCAGATGGATTTTATTTGCATCAATGGTTGCGGCGCCTGCAAGATTTGGAAACACGTTTAGCTGCGCAATTACCAGATACATCTTTGCTGCCTGCGCGTGCAAAATCTTTGCGAACACAAGTAGCTCAAGCTTTGATCAGTCAGGGTGATGCGATCATGGATGAGTTATTGGAAAATATTTTTTTACCACAATTAGATCGTTTAATCCAAGATGCACGTCAAGCACTAGGTTTAACGCAACATGCAAAAAAATCTAAAAATATCATGTTAACCCCACGCAAAGCACGATTGTTAGAATTAAGCGCTTCACCTGTTGAGCTGCCAGAGGTGCCTTTATTTCAAGGCAGTGAATCCATGCGCCGCGATCCTAATAATCGTGAAAAAATAGAAGAGGCAATGAAATTATTGCGGGAATTTATAGGTCTTGATCATGATAAATAATGTCATTCAATCATTAGGTATTCCTCAACTGAAGCGTCACATTTTTTTATGTTGTGATCAAACTAAACCTAAATGTTGTGATAAAGAGACAAGTTTAATATCATGGAATTTTTTAAAAAAACGGTTGAAAGAATTAGGTTTAAGTGAACAAGGTGGGATTTACCGAACAAAAGCAAATTGTTTGCGAGTTTGTATGCAAGGTCCTATTGCCGTAGTATATCCTGAAGGAGTTTGGTATCATAGCTGTACCCCGGATGTACTAGAGGAAATTATTCAAACCCATTTAATCAAGGGGAAAGTGGTAGAGGCTTATTTATTGGCAGATACACATTTATTAACTAAGGAATTATCTCAATGAACGTTGATGAGTACAAAAAAGCTGTTGCACAAGCAGCATTAAAATATATTGAAGAAGGAATGGTCATTGGTGTAGGAACAGGCTCTACTGTAAATTTTTTTATAGAAGCGTTGAAAACATTGCCCTTTGAATTGGAAGGAGCTGTCGCGAGTTCTGCAGAAACTGCAAAACGTTTGAAAGCAATCGGCATACGTGTGATTGACTCTAATGTTGCAGGAGATTTGTCATTATATGTTGATGGCGCTGATGAAGCAAACCGTTTTGGATATTTAATTAAAGGTGGCGGCGGGGCATTAACCGGCGAAAAAATTGTGGCAAGCTTTTGTCGAAAATTTATATGTATGATTGATGAAAGCAAATGGGTAGATGTATTGGGTAAATTTCCACTTCCCGTAGAAGTGTTACCGATGGCTCGCAGCAGTGTTGCGAGACAACTCATCAAATTGGGTGGTGATCCTGCATTGCGCGAGGGAGCTTCAACCGATCATGGTAATATGATTATTGACATGTATAATTTTAAAATATTAAATCCTGTGGAAATGGAAGAAACCATTAACCAAATTCCGGGAGTAGTGTGCAATGGAATTTTTGCGAAACGCCATGCAGATGTGATATTAGTCGCAGGCGCCGCAGGTGTGAAGACGATAAAACCAGAGTGAGGAAATGAAAATGGAAAAAAAGCCGTTTGATACTAAAGCGCTACGCAAAAAATATGGTGTGTTTGGATTGAGCATTATTCAAATTGTGGGCATCATTTTTGTGCTTTCAATATTGGCTACAATTGCTTATCAGTTTTCGTAGTAGGTGAACACTTAATTTGGAGAGTGCTATGAAAATAGCTTTACTGACCATTTTAATTCTGATTGTTGTTGCCCTTTTTTCAGGGTTATTTTTTTTGATGAAAGAAGATGGGCATTCGCAAAAGGCGCTGCGCTCGCTTATAATACGCGTCGCGTTAAGCTTATTGCTTATCTTTCTATTAGTGTTTTCGTTCTATATGGGATGGATTGTGCCACACCCTGTCTAGTCATGGTAAAGCTCCCTCAATGATATAATCCTTCCATCCTATAGCAACCAGAGGTTTTCCTTGAGTGTATTAAAACGACTTTTCCTCAACGGGCTGCCCGTGCTTGCCTTCTTGGTGGTTTTCCCTTTGCTCATCTCTTTGGGCGTTTGGCAACTCTCTCGCGCACATGAAAAGGAAGCCATGTTAGCGGCTTTGTCTGCCAGTACCCATGAAACCCCTTTTTCTCTTGCTCAAATTTTGCCAGATCCGCGAGGCTATCAGTTTCATGGTATTGAGCTAGAAGGAGATTTTATTCAAGGGGAAGACGTATTGCTCATGCACCAAATGCAGGCGCAAGATGTGGGGTATCATGTGCTCACCCTGTTTCAGCCTGTTTCAGGGGGGCTGCCCCTGTGGGTAGATCGAGGGTTTTTGTCAGTTAGACATAAAAATGAAATCCCCCCGCCCCCTACCCAGTCTTTGCGGATCCGTGGCATAATAGACCTGCCTGAGCCGGACCGGTTTATTCTTGGCGAGAACATTTTGTTTCCCACCAAACGCCCTCTTGAAATACAGCGTCTCGATGTGGATGAGTTGTCTGCTGTGACGGGGAAGCGCGCGCTGCCAGTGGTAATATTGGCGGAAACGGATTTGCACGATGGTCTGATCAGGGAATGGGAAATAGTGGTAATGCCACCTGAGAAACATTATGGTTACGCCGTGCAATGGTTTGCAATGGCAGCTTGTTTGGTGGTGATTTATGGTGTGTTGTCTGTGAATGCATGGAGAAAATATCGTGAAAAAAAATAATCAGGCTTGGAAGTTAACGCTATTATTAGTGATATTTCTTGCGCCCTTTATTATTGCATTATTCGTCTACCAGGCGCGTGATGGCTTACATTTTATGACAAAAAACGTGGGTGCACTTATTCATCCTTCTGTTGCGTTTAGTACAGTGGGAACGTTACCGGAGCAACAGCATCGCTGGTGGATGGTATATTACAGTGATAATGGTTGCGATGAAGCGTGTGAGCGTGCATTAAATCATTTTGAAACGATCCGTGAGTCGTTGCTGAAAGAGAAAGATCGATTAGGTATCATTTTAATTACAAAATCTGCCACGGATGCTGTCCCATTCAAAGATGTGTATATTATTCAGCATGGAATGCCGTTGCCTGCATCATTGCCGGCGGAAAATGGCTGTGCGATATGGTTGGTGGATCCATTAGGTAATGTCATTTTGAATTATAATCCTGTCACATTAGATAATCGTTTATTATTAGATTTGCGTCATTTATTGAAAGTTTCTCAAATAGGATAACGCTATGTTTCGTCGGTTGTTGCTGATTGCGTGTGTTTTTGCGCTATGCGTGATCATGTTAGGGGCTTACACACGTTTAACAGATGCAGGATTGGGTTGCCCTGATTGGCCGGGATGTTATGGTCATATGGTGGTTGCAGACAATGTTGCCGAAAGCACAAAAGCGTGGACAGAAATGATCCATCGTTATTTTGCTGGCACGTTGGGGTTATTAATTGCAGGGCTAACCATCGCAAGCATTATTAAAAAACGAGCAGCAACAACATTATTGATTTTTACTTCTTTGCTTGTTATTTTCCAAGCCGCATTAGGTATGTGGACTGTCACGTGGAAATTACATCCTACTGTTGTGATGGGTCATTTGTTGGGCGGAATGTTGATTTTTGCATTGCTGTGGTGTGCATTTCTGGTGACAAGACGTGAAGATAAAACACATGTTATAAGCGACACTTCTGTGCATTCATCATTACAATATTTAGCTTACGCTGCGGTGGCACTTGTTTTCTTTCAAATTGCATTGGGTGGATGGACGTCTGCAAACTATGCAGCAATGGCTTGTACAGATTTTCCTACGTGTCGGGAAACCTGGTGGCCTGCATTGCATTTAAGAGAAGCATTTCAGTTAATACATCCTATTGGTACAAATTACGAAGGTGGTGTTTTCCCACATGATGTGCGCGTGACAATTCAATTTATGCATCGGCTGGGTGCATTGTGTGTTACGTCTTTATTGTTATTATTAGTGGCTTTCAGTATGCGTGTTAAGGCATTACGTTTCCCAGCCATAGCAATGTTCGGATTGCTGTGCATACAGGTTGGTTTGGGGATCAGCAACGTGCTATTGTTTTTGCCTCTCCCCATTGCCGTGTTACACAATGGTGTTGGAGCATTATTATTAGCATCAACCATTACGTTATGTTTCTTCTGTAGTGAAGCACGGAGGAAAGATGTTTAATTATTATATTGCATTAACGAAACCCAAAGTCGTGGTATTGATGCTGATCACATCGCTGGTTGGGATGTTTTTGGCTACAGACACATTTGTTCCTTTGCGTATTTTAATTTGTGGTACGGTGGGCATTGGATTAGCAGCCGCAGCTGCAGCAGTGTTAAATCATATTGCTGATCAAAAAGCAGATAGTGTGATGCGTCGCACGCAAAACCGCCCATTACCGATGCAGCAAATTACAGAAAAACAAGCCATTATTTTTGCCGTAATATTAACGGTGATAAGTATGACGATTTTATCTGTGTACGTGAATACATTGACAGCTATATTAAGTTTTGCCAGTTTAATTGGTTATGCAGGAATTTATACAGGGATATTAAAACGCCTCACTCCCCAGAATATTGTGATTGGGGGTTTAGCAGGCGCAACACCGCCTTTATTGGGTTGGGCTGCTGTTACCAATAGCGTATCTCCCCATGCCCTATTGCTTGTGTTGATTATTTTTGTTTGGACGCCGCCACATTTTTGGTCGTTAGCGCTTCATCGTTTAAAAGATTATCAAAAAGCTAACATTCCGATGTTGCCTGTGACTCACGGTATTTTATTTACAAAGCGCTGTATTTTACTTTATACAATATTATTGTGCGTGGTTAGTATATTGCCGTACATTGTAGGCATGAGCCATTTGCTTTATTTAATAGGCGCGGTGATATTAGACATGCTTTTCTTAGGGTTTGTGTTACGCTTGATGAGAAGCGAAGAGCCTTTTATGCCTATTTACACTTTTCATTTTTCAAATGTTTATTTATGTGTATTATTTACTTTATTATTGGTTGACCATTATTTAAAGTGGGGATAAAAAATGGTATTTTTTAAAAAATGGGTTCAAACAACCTTACCTGTTGCAATATTGGTGGGGTTGGTGGCGGTAGCAATTTATATGTTATTTCCAAGAGCAAATGAACCAGGTATGCAGCAGGCTGTTTCAATTCACGGTATTTATTTTACTGAGCCTAATTATTTGAACCCTTTTCAGTTAAAAAGTACGCGAGGAAAATCATTTACGGATGAAGATTTATTAGGGCATTGGACATTGATGTTTTTTGGGTTCACACATTGTCCAGATGTTTGCCCCACTACGTTGGCCTTATTGAATACGGCGATTGAGGATTTCAAAAAAACATCACCAAAATTCAAAGCGCCGGAAGTTGTTTTTGTGTCAGTAGATCCTGCGCGTGACAAAATAGAGGCCATGAAAAAATATATTGATTACTTCAATCCTAATTTCATGGGGGCAACAGGAAGTGATGAATCACTCCAACAATTAACACGACAAACAGGGATTGCTTATGACAAAATGATTTTAGATGATGCTCATCCTGAAAATTACGTGATGGAACATTCGACAAGCATTATTTTGATCAATCCCCGTGGCGCTATTCAAGCTATTTTTACAGCTCCACATGATGCAGTTACATTGTCTAATGAATTAACGGCTGTTTATAAAGCATATCGATAAGGAAAAGTAATAATGGAACATTTTTTAGATTTTGGCTTAGCCTTAATAGCATTAACAGTGCTTGAAGTGGTGCTGGGTATTGATAATTTAATTTTTTTAGCCATTATGACAGAGCGTTTACCCCAGGAGCAACGTAAATCTGCACGGCGTTTTGGTTTAACCTTGGCGTGGGTAACCCGTTTGATGCTATTGGCTTCTGCTGTATGGTTAACGAAATTAACTGCTCCTTTTATAACCGTTTTTGATTTTGAATTTTCAGGAAGGGATGTGTTTCTGCTTGCTGGAGGAATATTTTTGTTAGTGAAAGCTACGGAAGAAATTCGTAACTTGATTGAGCCGCGTGGCATGGAAAAAGCAGTGACAAAATCAAAAAAATTTCTGATAGTAATTGTGCAAATTGCTTTGTTGGATGTTGTTTTTTCACTTGATAGTGTTCTTACAGCCATTGGTTTGACGCAGCAATATTGGGTAATGGCTGTAGCCATTACGATTGCCATTATTGCGATGATTTTTGTCAGTGAGCCTTTAACCATTTTTATTGAGCGCCACCCGACCATCAAGATGCTTGCATTAGCATTTTTATTATTAGTGGGCGGTGTTTTAATTATCGAGGGTTTTCATATGCACGTGCCTAAAGGTTATATTTATTTTGCTATGGGCTTTTCAGTGTTGGTGGAAAGCTTGAATTTATACCGGAGTAAGCGCATAAAAAATTAGCTATTTTATGGTACAATGGCACAGCTTTTACTTGGAGAGAAATATATGAAACGCACCCCTATTACAGTTGCCTATGGCGATGGCATTGGCCCAGAAATTATGGATGCTACCCTGCGCGTTTTAGAGGCAGCGGGGGCTCAGCTAGATATTGAAGTCATTGAGATTGGCGAAAAGGTCTATAATGAGGGCGTTAAAGGGGGTATTCACCCTGAAGCGTGGGAATCATTATTACGAACCAAAGTGTTTTTGAAAGCGCCTATTACCACCCCTCAAGGTGGTGGTTTTAAAAGTTTGAATGTAACAGTTAGAAAAGCATTTGGCATGTATGCTAATGTGCGTCCTTGTACTTCTTACGCACCGTTTGTGCAAACATTGCATCCTGATATGAATGTTGTGATTGTGCGTGAAAATGAAGAAGATTTATATGCGGGTATCGAGCATCAGCAAACGCCTGACATGGTTCAATGCTTGAAGTTGATCAGCGTTCCTGGTACAGAAAAAATTATTCGTTATGCGTTTGAGTATGCATTAAATAACAATCGCAAAAAAGTAACTTGTTTTTCAAAAGACAACATCATGAAAATGACGGATGGTCTTTTCCATAAAATTTTCGACACAATTGCAAAAGAATATCCCACGATTGAAAACGAGCATTGGATTGTAGATATTGGTGCTGCTAAATTAGCGGATAAACCAGAGCAATTTGATGTGATTGTGATGCCAAATTTATATGGCGATATTTTATCTGACGTTGCTGCTGAAATTGCAGGTTCTGTTGGTTTGGCTGGCTCTGCCAATATTGGCGATTCTTGCTCTATGTTTGAAGCGATTCACGGTTCAGCACCGAGACGCGCAGGGCAAGATATGGCAAACCCATCTGGATTATTACAAGGTGCTATCATGATGCTTGTGCATATTGGGCAAGCAGCTATTGCAACGCGTGTACAAAATGCTTGGCTGTCAACTTTAGAAGAAGGCATTCATACTTATGATATTTACAATGAGGCCACGAGCAAACAGAAAGTTGGTACAAAAGCCTTTGCAGATGCCGTGATTGCACATTTAGGACAAACGCCTAAAATTTTAAAGCCTGCGCACTACGTAAACCGTGAGGCTGAGCAATTACGTACATTGACAATCAACACTGAAGTGAAGCTACGTGAACTAGTAGGTGTTGACGTATTTGTGTATTGGAAAGCAGATGATTTGGAAGGATTAGTAAAGGCATTGCAAGCTTCTGAGACTGCTGGTTTGACATTGAGCAGTATTGGCAACCGTGGTAGCAATGTATGGCCAGGTGGTATGGCAGAAACTTTCTGCACAACGCATTGGCGCGCACGTTTTGAAGCAAAATCTGCGATTCAAAACAAAGATGTGGTTGCCTTATTAGAAAAACTGGTTGCTCATCATGTAGATTTTATCAAGACTGAGCAGCTTTATAAGTTTGATGGGCAGGAGATGTTTTCCAAAGGATAACTGGGAATAGCAGCTGCCTCCTTACCCTTGCCTCTTTTACACTATGCGGGGGTCTTTGGGATCTGAAAAAGTTACGAGGTAGAATATGCTAGGTATTGATCTCAACGACGCATTAGCCCTTCTTCATGCCGGCCAAGTTGTTGCGGTGCCTACAGAATCCGTTTACGGGTTGAGTGTTGATCCACGCCAAGAATCCGCATTACGCGCGCTGATAAACCTTAAAGCACGCGACCCTTCCAAAGGGTTTATCTTGGTTTCCCATACATTAGAAGCGTTATCTCCGTGGATTGAGCCTTTCACTCCTGAAATGGCTTTACGCATTTTGCCTACGTGGCCCGGCCCATACACATGGATAGTCCCTGCCAAACTAAATGTTCCTTCTTTATTGCGCGGCAAACACAATACATTGGCAGTGCGTATCACGGCGCACCCTGTGTTAAGGGATCTGTGTAAAAGTTTTGGTGGTGCGTTAGTTTCTACTAGCGCAAACCGTGAGGGTGAACCTCCGGCACGAAGTGTAGAAGCTTTGTTGCAAGCATTTCATGTTTGCCCGGCTGTTATGGCGGGGGAGTTGGGTGATTTAAGCTCACCCACCCGTATTATTGATGGTGTGACGGGGGAGTTTGTGCGGTAAAAGCTGTCTACAGCAATGACGCCTTTTATATGAAAACCTGTCAATTCCATTGACAGGTTTTTCGATATAACCTATCATTAACTATGACAGGAGGGGCCATGCTAGACAAATTATTTCTCAAGGGGTTGATTTTAGAGCAAAAAAAAGCTCTAATGCTTGAAGAAGTGGGTGTGGTTCGAGCAAAATATGCAGAGCTCGTGGCCTATCTCCCCACACCTCATGCCTTAATTATTAGTGGGCTACGCCGAGCGGGTAAATCTACTCTCTTACTTCAGCTCATTAAAAAACAGTATGATGGGGACGTCTATTATTTTAATTTTGAAGATGAACGTCTTATTGATTTTACAGTGGAAGATTTTAATAATTTATATGAAGTTATGATTGAGTTATATGGTAAGCAATCTCTTTTTTTTCTTGATGAGGTACAAATTGTTTCTGGGTGGGAACGTTTTGTGCGTCGATTACAAAATGAAAAAATGAAATTCATCATCACAGGTTCGAATGCTTCCTTATTAAGTAGAGAGCTTGGTACAAAATTAACTGGGCGTCATATACAAATTGAACTTCTTCCGTATTCTTTCAAAGAATTCTTAAATTATTTTAATGTTGAATACGATAAAAATAATATATTTATTACTAGTGAAAGGGGTTTATTAAAAAATAAATTTAATGAATACATGAGAATTGGAGGCATTCCAGAATATGTCACTTATCAATTCCCCCACATTTTATCATCACTTTATGAAAATATTTTATATAAAGATATTATTGTGCGTTATGAGATTCAGTCTGTGCGTGCATTTCGTGAGTTAGCTATTTATTTAATAAATAATATCGGTACTTTTATTTCATATACTAAAATAAAAAATGTACTTCAACTAGGAAGTATAAACACTGTGAAAAATTATGTTCATTATCTTGAAAATTCTTATTTAATTTTTACTATAGAAAGCTATGATTATTCTATTTTGAAACAAAAAATTTCTCAAAAAAAAGTTTATGTCATTGATGCAGGTTTAGTAAACATCATGAGTACTCAGTTTAGTAGAAATACTGGGAGATGTCTTGAAAATATTGTTTTCTTAGAATTAAGAAGACGATATCAATCTATATATTATTATAAAACTGAGGATAAGCTAGAAGTTGATTTTGTAGTACAAGAAGGGAAAAAAATAATATCACTTATCCAGGTTTGTGAAACATTAAACAATGAAACCACTCGTCACCGAGAATTAACAGCACTACAAGTCGCAATGAAGGAGCTTAATGTTTCGGAAGGTTTGATTTTAACATTAGACGAAAGTGGGATAATTGAGTTTTCGCAGCATACTAAAGTGACGATAATGCCTATTTATCAGTGGTTAATTTTATAGGCAGATATTGTATCAAAACAATATATCCAGGCACTTGTTCTCCTGCTTGATTTCGTAACCCTGTTTCTCGCATTTCAATCATGTTGAATTCGTATTGTATTGCACAGGATCGAATATAAGATGCTGAATGTGTAAAACGACCTGTGGAAGATAAAGTCGTTGATTCTGTATCACTTGATTCAAAAGTTAATATTGCATATCCATTTGGACGTAATGCATGAGACAAATTATCAAAAAAAGGTTCTAATTTACCCACGTATACTAATGTATCGCAGCATATAGCGATCTCTATTGTGTGGTCAAAGCGTTTCAAAGTTTCAATCATGTTTTCATGGTACAAGTGATCATATATATTTTTTTCTCGTGCTTTGCTTAACATGTTTTCTGATAAATCAGATCCCATTAATTGTGTAGCATAAGAACGAAATGCTTCACCTGTTAATCCTGTGCCACAACCAAGATCAAGTATGCAGTCCCATTGATTTTTTATATTTTTGATATGATCATTAAACAATGCAACACATTGTTGTGGCAAGCCACAATGCAATACATTTTTTAAATGTTCATCATAATACGAAGCATAGTGATCAAACAAATTTGTGACAAATTCATCAGGTGTGTGATCGAACGCAGTATTTCCATTTAAAATGGCATGAAGATAAGCAATAAATGGATTGTTATCAGATAATTGATATGCTTTTTCAATGTAATATTTCGCTAAATTTAATTGCGATTGATTTTTTTTGATCAAAGCCAAATTGTAATAAGCGGAAAAATGCGAAGAATCACGCCCTACGGTAGATTGAAAATGTTGATCAGCATCTTCTAATTTTCCGCGCCTTAAAGCAATCACACCTGAATGATAATGCGCTTCTGCTAATGAAGAATCTAAAGCAATGGCTTTTTCCAAATGAAGAAGCGCTTCATCAATATGCTCTGTATGCATACACGCCATCCCCATGTGGCAATGTGCATTGGCATCATCGGGTAAATATTGCACTGCTACGGTCAAATGTAACAACGCTTTTTCGAATTCATTTCTACGTAATAAAATGCTGCCTAGCATGTGTTGTGCTGCCGCATAAGAAGGTTCATATTCCACTGCTTTTATAAGATACGAGATAGCGTGGTCAATATTACCTTTTTTAATATAACAAATCGCTGCATTATAATATGCTTGTGAAGCATTTGGTGTTACTTGTATTAAACGTTCAAATAAATCGACGGCGCGAGTATAATCATTGCGCTTAGCATTAAGTACCGCAAGATTATATAAAGTAGCTGGATGCGTCGGCAAATTATCTAAAATACGTTGATAAAGTGTTGCTGCCAGGTCAACGTGGCCACTTTTTTCAGATTCGAAAGCTTGTTTGAAAAAGGCTTCGTTATCCATATTGCTTAGCGTTCGTCATTCTCTTTGTCATTGTGATCATGGCGCACCACCCCGGGAGGCGGTGTTGGGCCACGACGTGTGTCAGCAAATGGGCCGCCTGCAAGCGGGCTGGCACTGCTGCGTGCAGCATTTTGAGGTTTGGCAGGTAAAATCAGTTTATTAAAAATGGCATTTAACAACTCAAACATTTGCGTCATCAGGCCTTTGCCTTCTTCGCTTTGCATGCCTTGCTGCCCTTTACTTTTTGTCGCTTCATTGCGTAAAAAAGTGGGTTTTGAAGATGGAGGAGGTTCGTGATGCATGAGTTGCCCTTTGTGGAAATGCGATCATAGTAACAAGCTAAACACCTTATGTCAATGTATTCCCAAGTATAGGTCGCTCAAAGCGACTTTGCCATGATACACTTCACTCATGGAAACAATACGGATTGCAACACGAAAAAGTGCCCTCGCCCTTTGGCAAGCTCATTGGGTAGGTGATTTGTTGCGCGCGCGTTATTCTGATTTAAAAATTGAATTTGTATTATTGAATACTCAGGGTGACTTGACGCTGGATGTTTCATTGGCAAAAATAGGCGGTAAGGGGTTGTTTTTAAAGGAATTAGAAGCTGCCTTGCTTGAAGGGCAAGCAGACATTGCTGTTCATTCCTTGAAAGATTGTCCTGTAACAAATACACAGGGTCTTACTTTGGCTGCATTTTTACCCCGCGCCACACCTTGGGATGCTTTTTTATCGCCTGTTGCTAGCTCGGTACAGGAGTTGCCAGTGGGCGCAAGAATCGGAACATCCAGTTTGCGTCGACAAAGCCAGCTGAAAGCACTACGTCCGGACGTGGAAGTGCGCATGTTGCGAGGGAATGTCGACACACGCGTAAAAAAAATGCTTGCAGGGGATTATGACGCCATTATTTTAGCTGCATGTGGTCTGGAGCGTCTAAACTTAGGGGGACACATTCGGAGCTTGTTGCCGCAAACCCAAATGCTGCCAGCTATTGGCCAGGGTGTGGTGGTTGTGCAGGCGCTGGAAGGGAGCCGTTTTTTGCCCCAGTTGCAAGCGCTTCACGATGTTCATACACATGCGCAAGCGGTGGCAGAGCGTAGTTTGGGGCAGCAATTAGGCAGTAGTTGCGAAGTGCCTATTGGCGGGCATGCTGCTTTAGAAGGCGAGCATCTTATATTAGAAGGTTTGGTAGGTAGTTTGGATGGTAAACAGATACTTCGCGCGCGATGTACACGGCCTATAACAGAGGCCAATGCTTTAGGTATTGAAGTTGCTGAGGCATTATTGGCGCAAGGAGCGCGTGAGGTTATTAACGCAGCAATGCTGAGTTAATTGTTCAAGGGATAATGATGAAACATTGGGAGCGCATACATGTATTGGTCACACGACCCGCACATCAATCACAAGGGTTGATTGTGGCACTGAGTGAGCGCGGAGCTTCTGTGCTTTCATTTCCTACATTGATTATTCATCCTGTCACACTAGAAGAAAATGTAAAAGAAAAAATATTAACATTAGTAGATTACGATTATGTTGTATTTATTAGCCCTAATGCAGTGAATTATGGCATGCCACATCTTTTGTCACACTTTGATTTAAAATATTTTAAACCACAATTTGCAACTGTAGGCGAAGGAACTGCCGATACGTTAAAAAATTTTGGTGTAAAGACTGTTTTATTTCCTGAAAATGATATCGGCGCCTTAGCGTTGCTTTCATGTTTGCCTACAAATTTGTCAAATAAAAAAGTATTTGTGTTTAAAGGTGATAGTGGAAATCAAACACTTGAAGATGAGTTGAAAGAGCGGGGCGCTGTTGTCAATGAATGTATTTGTTATAAACGCATTCATACGCAAGAGGATCCTATGCCTGTGTTACATGCGCTGATTAGAAGGGGTATTGATATCATTGTATTGACGAGTGGTGAAAGCTTACGATCACTACATGCATTGATTCCTCCACACTTACTACAGGATTTTTATCAAACACCTTTAATTGTGGTGAGTGACCGTATTAAAAGCGTAGCAGAATTATTTGGATTTCAGCACACTTATGTTGCAAAAGATGCAAGTAATGATGCTATCGTCAATGCAGTTCAGGCTTGGTATGAGGGAACAAAACATGAGTGAAGTGAACAAGCAATGGGGATTGAAAATATTATGGTTATTAACATTGACGTTAATGATTGTTGTGGGTGCCATAGGTTGGCAATTAAAATTATTAATTGATAGAAATTCGCGTGCTGATTTAATGTTAGCATTAGACACACAGCAAAGACAATTAATCTTATTAAAAGGAGTGGTGGAGAAACACGGACAACAATTTCAGCAATTAGCAGATCACAGCAATAAAATTGCAGAAGGATTGAAGGGATTAGACCGTACTGTGCATGAGGGAAGTCCGGCTTGGCGATATACACAGATACAGTTTTATTTAGAACGTGCTGCGCAAGAAACATATGTGATGAAAGATCCTTTAGCTGCAAGAAGTTGGTTGCAAGCAGCACTGGACAATGCGATTCATTTACAGCAACCCAATTTATTGCCCGTTCAAGAAGCTATTCAACAAGATATTCAGGATTTGTCGCAAACGGGAGGTAATGCAATTGCACAGGCCATGTTGAGCTTATCGGTGCTTAGCAACAGTATTAATACATTGCCACATAAACAAACTGCTGAAAAAATGTCCGAGCAAAATGCCATTGCACCTGAAGATGAAAAACAAAGCTGGCGTGCATCATTAAAATCAGGTTGGGATAATTTAAAATCATTAATACGTGTTCGTACAACAGACGGTGAATTAGTGCCTTATTTCTCCAAAGATGAACAAGCGTTGATCAACGAAAATGTTGCTTTAATCTTGAGTCAAGCCAGCTTTAGTGCAATGCGAGCTCAAGAAACATTGTACAATCAGCAAGTTGATCAAGCTATCATTTGGATAAATCGCTATTACGATACTACATCGCCTACGGTTCAAGCAGCATTAACTACGTTGCAACATTTAGAAAAAGTCAGCGTAATATTTAATCCGCCAAGTAGGTTAAAAAGTTTTGATACCTGGACAATATTTATGCAACAACAAGAGAAATCCTTATGAGACTTATCATTTTTTTAATAGCACTAGTGTTGTGTGTCATCGCAGGAATTGCCGTTGCTAAAGATCCAGGCTATTTATTAATTGTCTATCGAAAAATAAGCATTGAAATGCCTTTGTGGTTAGGTATATTAGGCACATTATTTGGGATGTATCTTATTTATTTAATAGTGTACATTTTTCGCCATTTATGGGCTGTTCCGAAAGAAATCAAGCAATGGTTTCAGCATGGGCGTTTGCATAGGATGCGAAGAAGAACAGTGCGGGGGTATATTGCTTTATTAGAGGGGAATTGGAAAGAAGCAGAAAATTTATTAGTTAAGAGTAGCCACAAGTGGCATACGGCTGTGATTAATTATTTGTGTGCAGCAACGGCAGCAGAGAAGCAAGGTAAAATTACTGAACGAGATGAATATTTGCGTAAAGCACATCAACTTGATAGCCGTGCAGATTTGGCGATCGGGATTACTCAGGCGCGTTTACAAATGGAAAGTGAACAATGGGAACAAAGCTTGGCTACGTTGCAGCGTTTACATCAATTGTCACCTGAGCATGATTTCATCATGCAATTATTACAGCAAGTATTATTGCAGTTGAAAGATTGGACAGGGTTGCTGGCATTATTGCCCACGTTAAAAAAGAAAAAATTATTATCTGAAGTCCAATGTGTAGGATTATATCGCAAAGCGTACAGCGGGTTGTTATTACAAGCAAACACAATGGACGCGAAAAAATTGATGTGGGGTGCTATTCCCAATGTATTTCGTATTGATGCAGATATTGCATCGCGTTATTTACCTGTTTTAATGGAAGAGAATGACGTGGCGACCGCAGAAGCTTTATTACGTGATAGTTTAAATCACACATGGGATGAAAGGCTTGTACGTTTTTATGGACGTGTCCATACATTAGAAATTGATAAACAAATTAAAACAGTAGAACATTGGCAGAAAAAACATGCGGATGATCCTATTTTATTATTAACGTTAGCAAGATTATATGCTGTCAAAGGTATTTGGGGACAAGCACAAGAATTACTGATGCAAAGCATACGTATTATGCCGGATCCAGAAGCTTATTGGATGTTAGGGCATGTGTATGAAAAAATAGGTGACCTTGAGCAGGCGCTTAAGCATTACGAAGCAGGATTAAAAATTGTTTTCTGATAAAAATCATTGGGTTAAAACAATATTCATTTTTTCTTTATAATATATATAATTAACATATATTCTTCGGGGTGGTGATGAAAACGAGTACCGTATTTACAAATGGGCCGATGCATTGAGCTTACAATGTACATTGATTACTAATAATGTAAAGAATTTTAAGCGTTTTCCGGGTTTAACAATAGAAAATTGGGGTAAGGTAAATAGCAGGTGATTAATGACCCAACGCTTGCCGCATCACATGATAAATCACATGTTGTTCCACGGTACCCTGTAACCATTGGCTTCCTGGTCCGCGAGCATAAATCGCAACATCTTCACCACCGTGTGTTTCATTCTCAAAAGGCACGAGTGCATCTTGGTGATAATCAGGCAACGTTGTATCTATGTGTGTAAGATCTGTGCGCTGGCGTGCACTCGGACCGTTGGCATATTGTAATGTTGTGTAAGGCAATCCGTTTTTATCCAATGCAAGTTCGCTATTTCCTGTTATTTCATTCCATTGAACTACTTTTTCAAAAATAGGATTGCCTAAAATAGGGTAACCATTCATGGTCATTACATGACTATGATCAGCTGTGACAATAATTAATGTGTCATCTGCATTTGTTGTTTCATTCGCCATAGCAACTGCGTTGGCAAATTCCACTGCATCTGTGAGTGCGCGATACGCATTGCCTTCATGATGCCCATGGTCGATGCGCCCACCCTCAACAATCAATACATAACCTTCAGGATAGCGTGATAAATAAGCAATCGCTTTTTCAGTCATTTCAGATAAAGAAGGCTCACCGTGTGGGCCATCATTGCGATCCACATTGTAACTCATGTGCGAGGGGGTAAATAATCCTAATACATGATTTGTTTTTTTCCAATCAATAGCATCAAAACTTTGATTGTCTGATACAAAAACACCATCTGAATATTTTTGCTTCCATTCTGCAATTAAATTTCGTCCATCATCACGCAAGCCTTTTTCTGACTGAGGTAAAAAATAACTGCTTCCTCCTCCTAATATTAAATTGATGCCATCGCCTGATGAAAATTGAATAAGTTGCAATGCAATATCAGCAACTCCCGCGTTTTTAGCTGCTTCAGGTAATTGAGAATCGGCTTCCCAATCACGATTAGCAATATGTGCATACGCTGCCCCAGGTGTTGCGTGTGTGATGCGAGTAGTGGTCACAATACCTGTCGCTAATCCTTGTTCTTCGGCCTCTTCAATCAGTGTTTTTAAGGTGCGTGTTTGAATATTGTTTGTTTCGTTTACTTTAACAGTTTCATCAACAGACAAAACGCCTGCACTGGTTTTAACGCCAGTGATCATGGCCGTCATGGTGCCTGCAGAATCGGGCACTTGTTGATTTGTGTTATATGTTTTTGATAATGCAAGATGCGGAAATTTTTCAAAACTTAATTGATATGATTCCCCGGTTTGATTTTGTTGTTGCCCCGCTAAAATACGAGTGGTTGTGATCGTGGGGATTCCCATGCCATCGCCTACGAATAAAATAACATTTTTAGCACGTTTTTTTCCGGGAAATAATTTTTGCGCATCAAGTATTTTTTTCTGTCCCGCTGCATACCACACATAAGCAGGTTGATTGGGTTGATAAAAAGGAATGTCAGCACGCGTTTTTTGTGCGTGGTTTATCCCTAAATATGCTGCTATTGAAATAAGTCCTATCAACAAAAAAGCTGTTTTTTTAAAGCGCATGATGCACTGCCTTCCATGTTTTCTGCAATCCTTCTTCTAAGCTGATTTTCGGATCAAACCCTAACTTTTGGCGTGCGTTTTCAATGCTGGGAACGCGGCAAGGTACGTCTTGGTACCCTGTGCCATACACAACTGCTGCAGGCTCGCTCACAATTTTTACTTTTTCAGCTAATGTTTTCACAGCAGGAATTGAACGGGCGATCGACAAAATAGATTCTGCAAGTGAAGCAACAGAGGCTTGATTATTCGGGTTGCCAATGTTGAAAATTTCTTGATGTGCAGCGCCATTCTTGTTTTCAACGATCTTAAATAAAGCATCAATACCATCATCAATGTAAGTGAAGCTGCGCATTTGTTTCCCGCCATCAGATAATACCAAATTTTCTCCACGTAAAATTTGGTTCATGAATTGCGTGACGACACGCGTGCGTGTTTTGACATGTGCGCCTAATTCATCTAGTCCTGGTCCAAACCAATTGAATGGCCTGAATAAAGTAAATGGGAAAGCTTCTCGTTGATTAATCGCCAAAATAACACGATCGAGTAATTGTTTGGAGCATGAATAAATCCAACGCGGTGTACTGGTTGGGCCTAATACTAAATGTGATGTGTATTCATCAAACGCTTTGTCTTCACACATACCATACACTTCGGATGTGGATGGGAAAACTAAATGTTTTTTATATTCTGCACACCAACGAATAATAGGAAGGTTGGCTTCAAAATCAAGCTCGTATACGCGTAACGGATCATCTACATAAATTTGTGGGTTTGCAATGGCAACCAATGGTAATACGGTATCCACCACTTGAACAGTTTGTTTCACCCAATCGGATTCAGTGCGTAAGTCCGATTTTTTAAAATGAAAGCGAGGATTATTGAGATGTGATTCAATTTTATGTGTAGTTAAATCTAATCCGAACACTTCCCAATCTGTATGCATTAAAATTTTCGTGAGTAAATGTGATCCGATAAATCCATTTACACCTAAAATCAATATTTTCTTTGACATCACTTAAATCCTACCAAACGTTGAATAACAAACCGTGGGCGACCACGCACTTCTTGGTAAATACGCCCAATATATTCGCCCACAATGCCTAGCCCCATCAATACAATACCCATTAATAAAAACAAAATGGCGAATAACGTAAACAACCCTTCCGCTTCAGGCCCAATGATTAAACGGCGAATGAAAAGAAAAATCACAAATAACGTAGATAATGCAGAAACGCCTATGCCAATAAAAGTAAATATTTGCAAAGGGACTAATGAAAAATTAGTGATCAAATCAAAATTGTAACGAATCAATTTATATAAATTGTAACTGGATGTGCCTTCTGTGCGCGCTTCATGTTTTACGCCTACTTCTGCTGGATTGTGCGCATAGGCCATTGCCAGTGCAGGAATAAATGTAGAAGTTTCTTTTGTGCTCACCATGGCATCTACTACTTTTTTGCTGTAAGCACGAAGCATGCAACCCTCATCTTTCATTTTCAAACTGGGTGCAATTTTTTCGCGTATTTTATTGTGCCATCTGGATGCATATAAACGCCATGTACTATCTTGTCTATCCATGCGGTAACCACCGACAACATCATGTCCTTGTTGTGTGAGTGCCCACAATTTTGGAATTTCTTCGGGGGGATTTTGCAGATCAGCGTCGAGTGTGATAACAACTTCGCCATGCACATGTTCAAACCCTGCCATGATCGCCATGTGTTGGCCAAAATTTCCATTAAAATGAATAACGCGAATATGATCAGGATATTGTTCGTGATAATTATCTAAAATCGCAGCGCTGGCATCCGTAGAGCCATCATTCACTAAAATAATTTCGTAAGTTGTATTGAGGCTTTCCATCACAGGTAGCAAACGCTTGAATAAAGAAGGTAAGACTTCTGCTTCATTGTGAACAGGAATAACAATACTGATGTTTACGGCAGACATAATGCTTCCTCGCATAAAGTGTTTTGAATGGTTTCAATAATACGATCAAATGAAGTTTGATCTAAGTGCGGATAAAGCGGCAAGCTTACGACATGATCAGCTGCCCACTCCGCTTCGGGGAAATCGCCTTCTTTGAGCCCGTATTTTTCTTGATAATAAGAAAAACGATGTATTGCTTGATAATGTAATCCTGTTCCAACACCTTTTTCTTTAAGGCGTTGCATAAAATCATCACGTGTTAAATCGTTTGATGTAATAAAAGCAATCAATAAATGCCATGCGTGTTTCCCAACATGTAGTTCTGTTGGCCATGTCAGGCCTGGGATATCTTTCAATGCTGCTTTATAATGATTTGCCCATTGTGTGCGCGCTTCAATAAATCCATCTAGTTTGGGTAATTGATGCAAGCCAATCGCAGCTTGTAAATCCATCATATTATATTTAAAGCCGGGCTCAGTCACATCATAATGCTGAGAACCCTTTGCAGTGAACCGGTTCCACACTTCACGGTCAATGCCATGAAAACGTAAACGAGAAATACGATCAGCAAATTTTTGATCACGAGAAGTAATTAACCCACCTTCGCCTGTGGTCATGTTTTTATTAGGATGAAAACTAAAAACTTGAATATCACCAAAGCTGCCTAATTTTTTATCACTAAATGTAGCGCCAATGGCGTGCGCGCAATCTTCGATCACACGTAATCGATGTTGTTTTGCGATGTCGTATAATTGATTGCAGTTTAAAGGTTGGCCTGCAAAATGCACAGGTAAAATAGCTTTTGTATTGGATGTGATGGCTGCTTCTATTTTTGATAAATCCATGTTTAACGTGCTATCGATATCAACGAATATAGGCTTTGCACCAACAAGTTCAATCGTATTAGCAGTGGCTGCAAATGTGAAAGGAGTAGTGATCACTTCATCTCCTGGCCCAATATCGCACGCCAACAGTGCTAAATGTAGCCCCGCTGTTCCACTTGTGACAGTTTGTGCAAATGGCGCATCGCAATAAATTTTAAGTGCGTCTTCAAATGCTTGTACACGTGGGCCGGTTGTAATCCAACCGCTGCTCAATGTGCTGATCACTTCAGCAATCGTTGCATCATCTATGGAAGGTTTTGCAAAAGGAATAAAAGGTTGTGTCATCTGAGCCCCTTACTAAGCAGTTCTTGAAATCATATAAACACCTAGGATAATTACACCAATTCCTGCCATACGTGTGAGAGAAATTTGTTCCCCAAAAAGAAAATAGGCTGCAATGGCGTTTACGACATAGCCCAGGCTTAGCATGGGGTAAGCGTAACCTACATCCACTCGCGAAAGCGCGATAATCCACAAGCCTACGCTGAGCACATAACAAAAAAGCCCGCCTAAAATCATAGGGTTAAGTGCTACATCCCAGAAAACAGCCGTTAAATTGTTGAGCGTGATAGCGCCTACTTTCTGCGTGCCGCCTTTAAGGCACAGCTGAGCAATGGCATTGAGCAGAACGCCTGTCAGGATGATGGGAAATGTGTGCATAAAGCTCCCTTTATGTGGACAGGTGAATGATACTGGGTTTTGGCGCAAAAGCCCAGGGGGGCGTGCGGTTGTTTAGGTTACTGATAAGGCAGTAAATGTAGCGGGATTGCTCGATTTCTACAGAATAAAGATAAGAAAAGCGTAATCTATACTGCGATGGTAGTATACATTAATAAAATGTTGAGTTATTAAATAATGTATACTATTATATACAATATGAAGGATAACGCGTCTGATAGAGAACATTAAATGGCAACCCCTATCTCAGCAATAAGAGCATTACGTAAATTAGGAGAAGATATCAAGGACGCTAGGAGGCGTCGTCGCATTCCTACCCAGTTAATGGCGGAACGTGCAGACATTAGTCGTGCTACGTTGAGTAAGATTGAAAAAGGCGCTCCGAACGTAGCGATCGTTTATTACATACGCGTGTTATTTGTGCTAGGCATGCTGGATCGGGTAAATGAATTGGCAGATATTCGATTTGATCGCGTAGGGCAATTCATAGATGAGGAACGATTACCAAAAAGAATACATTTGCCGAAGCAGCCTAAAGAAGATGAGTAAGAAGGTATGCAGTGATGGAAAAATTGATCTGGGTTTATTTAGATATTGATAATTCCCCCTTATTGGTAGGAAAATTATGGACACGTGTACGTAAAAAAATTGAAAGCGCTTCTTTTGAATATAATCAAAATTGGTTACAGAATCCAAATTTTTTTGCTATTGAACCTTTACTTGCACAGGGGGGTGGATCGTATCATACTGATAAAAAAATATTCGCTTCATTAAGTGATTCTGCGCCTGATCGTTGGGGAAGAGCTTTAATGAGGCGCGCTGAACGTCAGCGCGCAGCCGCAGCAAAAGAGTTGCCTCGGACATTAATGGAAATTGATTATTTATTGCAAGTCAATGATGAAGCTAGAATGGGAGCATTACGTTTTGCAGAAAAATTAGGAGGACCTTTTTTAGCAGATAAGAATGATACATCCATCCCGCCTTTATTGGATTTGCCGAAGTTATTAACGGCATCTCAACATATTAATGATGATTCAGGTTCGTATGAAGATCTCAGATTATTGCTTGCTCCAGGTTCTTCTTTGGGCGGAGCGAGGCCTAAAGCATCGGTTCGCGATCTGGATGGTCATTTAATGATTGCTAAATTCCCATTGGTACAAGATGAAATAGATGTTGTTAGGTGGGAAGCCGTTGCGCTGATGTTAGCAAAAATGTGTGGCATTACAGTTCCTGATTTTAAGATAAATATCGTAAATGAATTGCCTGTATTACTATCGAAACGTTTTGATCGAAAAAAAACAGCGCGTATCCCGTTTTTGTCTGCGATGAGCATGTTGAATGCGAATGATAATGAAGCGGGTAGCTATTTGGATTTAGCAGATGCTATTAGGCAATATGGGTCGTATCCTGAAAAAGATCTAAAACAGTTGTGGCGCCGTATGCTATTTAATGTATTGATTTCAAATACAGATGATCATTTGAGGAATCATGCTTTTTTATACGATAGAGATCGAGGGTGGCATTTATCTCCTGCCTATGATTTAAATCCTGTGCCCTTGGATGTTAAGCCTCGTATCTTATCTACGTATATTGATTTTCATGATGGCACAGGAACAATTGAACATGTATTAAGTGTGGCAAGTTATTTTGATCTTGATAAAGATGAAGCAAATGTTATTGTTCATGATCTTCAACACGTTTTATCAAATTGGAAATTAGAGGCAGAAAAATTTGGAATTAAGAAAAGAGAAATAGAGCGGATGGATTCTGCGTTTTCTTTGGTTAAAGATTAAGTAGTATGTTCTGAAAAATCAACATTATTTCACCTTAATATCATCAGCATGATAACGAGATTTGAGGAAATCAATAAATATACGCGTTTTTTGAGGTATGCCTGCGCCATCAGGATATAATAAATACACATATGAATTTGGCTTTTCAATGTGAGATAATATTTCAATTAACTCCCCAGATTCTAATTCTTTTTGAATAAAATAATTCGGTAATCTACCAATGCCACAGCCTCGGTTAATAAGATCTTTTTGTGCAAATAAACTATCTACTTCAATATAGTGATTCAATGGGTAATTAACCATTTTTTTGTTGATGTAAAATTGCCATTGAGGTTTAATTGTATTAACGTTTCTATTAACTGATGTGATGCAACGATGCTCTTGTAAGGCTTCTAGTGTTGTTGGATTTTTATTTTTCTTAAGATAAAAAGGTGAAGCACAAAAAAGACGTTTGAACGAAAAAAGAGTGTTCATGCGTAAATTAGAATCAGGTAATTGGTTGGCAATCCTGATAGCAAGATCATAATTATTTTCAATAATCATTTCGTTGACATTAGATAAAGAAATCATCACATTCATTTTAGGATATTGTTTTGAAAATTCATCAACAACACTGGGCAAAAATTGAATCCCAAAATCAATAGGAGCCGTGATGCGTAGCGTGCCTTCCATCCCTTTAAAATTTTGCGTGATGTTATTAATCGCTTCTTGATAATCCTCTTCAATTGATTGGCAAGCCTCAAAAAAGCGTTTGCCATCTTCAGTTAGTAACACAGAGCGAGTAGTCCTGTGTAGCAGGGAAATGCCCAATAAGGTCTCCAATTGGCTAACGTGGCGGCTCAGACAACCTTTTGAAATACCAGTATTTTTTGCTGCTGCTGAGAATCCGCCTGCCTTAACAACCGATACAAATGATAATGCGTACTCTATCATGGGCAGCCTATTGTTCAATAAAAGAAACAATAGAATACCATTTATGAGTATTGTTTTTCAATAGGCAGGCGGACATACTAAGCCAAGATGCAAAGAGGAGAGGCAATGATGAGAGGTTCAAACGAAATAGAAATGGAGCTTCTGACAACCATAGAAGCTAAATTACCCTCGACAGAGTTGGTTAATGCTCAGAATGGGCTAGAAATTTTAGCAGCACTTGCTCAAACGTTATGCAAAGCTTTTCGAGAATTGCATTTGTTTGAAGAGCAAATTTTTTTGTATGAAAAACTGTTGAAAAAAGCACGAGAAGCTGAAAATCAAATTGCTGAAGCAATTGCACATCAAAGTCTGATTGAAATCATTCTAAATTCATATAGTAGTACTTTGTGTATTGATCCTATGATCTTAAAGAAAGGTAAGGTAATTGAAAAAGATGTGGAAGAAGGTGTATATGAGTATGTGCCAGAAGTAAATCAATTATATCGGTGGAAAAAAAATGTTGATTATGTTTATTTTGATGGCTTAAATATTGAATTAAATGTAGCTTATCAAGCGTTGCGCGCTTATGCAAATAGAGTAGGAGCTATTACAGATAATACAACATTGGATGGCGTGATTGTTGATTGGATAAACTATAAAGTTCCAATCGCAACATTTACTCATCCATATCCATATATCTTGCCAACACCTATGATCATTGGTGCTGAAAAAGTTATTTTAGATTGCACATTAATGAGTGCAAGCGTTGCTCTCATACCATTGGGGCCTTATTTAATTATATGTGATTGGAAGGATGACGTAGAGATGCTTTGCTTTGTTATAATTTCAAGCTGGCTTGGTTTGTTTTCTCTGTTCACAGCGTTTTTTTTAAAAGAGAAATTTATGTTAGAGGCTACAAATCCTGCTATAAATATTGAAAATAGGGTATTGGCAGCATTAATAGGGGGATCATTAGGTGCGGGGATAGGGCTTGGATTATGCTTTGCTATTTCTCAAGCGATGCCAAAAAATACTGAATTGCATGATAGCCCGCTCACAGAAACAGGAATATTGGTCTTTGTATCGACAACAATAGTATTGTCTTTGTTAGCGACGATAGCAGTAACATTGCATCAACAGCAGATGCAAAAACGTACTACTTATGTAGAAGGAGGAAAAATATTGTTATCAAAACCATCTTTGAGTGATCATAATAGAGGCTCAGCGGTAGTGAGTAGTAAACCGCTACTTCAATAACTGTTTAATTTTCTCCAGTGTTTGGGGATAGCCATCTTTGCTTCCAAAAATGGCTGTTCCCATCACAAATGTATCTGCACCCGCATCATAAATAGCGCGAATATTATCAAGATTAACGCCGCCATCTACTTCCAAACGAATAGATTTCCCGCAGGCATCAATCATTTTTCGTATGCGTTCAATTTTATGTAATATTTGCGGAATAAAAGCTTGCCCGCCAAAGCCAGGATTCACTGACATTACTAAAATCATGTCTACATCAGGCAAAATATCTGCTAATACTTCAACGGGTGTTGCAGGATTTAATGCAATCCCCGCATGGCATCCTAAAGATCGAATATGTTGTAAGGTGCGGTGAACGTGAAAAGAAGCTTCTGGGTGAAATGTAATCATATTTGCACCGGCTTCTACAAAAGGTGTGATTAATGAATCAACCGGTGTCACCATTAAATGCACGTCAATCGGGGCTTTGACACCTTCATCACGCAGTGCTTTGCAGACCATCGGGCCTACGGTTAAATTAGGCACGAAATGATTATCCATCACATCAAAATGTATCCAATCAGCGCCTGCGTCAATCACATTGGTTACTTCTTCCGCGAGCCGTCCAAAACGTGCAGATAAAATAGAAGGGGCGATGATGGTGGGTTGTTTAGCAAATAGTGACATGTTTTCTCCTTATTTAGCGCGAGCTTCAATAATCAATTCATAAGCAGATTTAATTTCTTGTGTTTTTTCCGTTGCAAGGCGAATCATTTCAGGAGGCAAACCTTTTGCAATCAATTTATCTGGATGGTGCATGCTCATTAATTTGCGATATGCTTTTTTCACATCATTATCATTGGCAGTTTTTTCTATGCCTAATACTTTATAAGCTTCAGACAATGCAGATCCTTGATGCATTTTTTGATATTGTTGATGAAAATGTTTTCGTTGATAGTCTCTGAATTTTTCTTCAGCTTGATGCATACTGTTTAACCGTGCAAATGCAACGCGATTAAATCCTAATCGTTCAGAAATGTAAACCAATTTTGCGCGCTTGCCATCTGTTAAATAACCTTCTGCGTAAGCAGCTTGTAATTGGATTTCAATAAACATGGTGATCAATAATTGTTGGTTGCCTAATGCGGCGATTAATTTATTTAAAGTATTATCTAAATTAAATTCTGCAGATTTTCCTTCTTTGAAATATTCAATGGCTGTTTGTCGTGCTTCGCCTTGTAAGCGAAGTTGGTGCATGATGCGCTCCACCTCTTGAATTTCAGTTTCACTCACGCGTCCGTCTGATTTTGCAACGTGGCCAATGATTTGGAAAGTTGCTTTTAAAAATACGGACTGTGTTTTTTCGCGTTTTATGTTGCCACTGAACAAACTTGAAACAACCGCTTGTTGCTTGATGGCTTTATCAAACGCATAACCAATTAAAAAGCCAATAATAGCACCAGGGATGCGCGCCATTAAATAGCCCAATAATGTTCCGATAATGCGGCCGAGGAATATCATGATGAAGCCACCATTTGCTCACATAATGCTTCATATTGTTTAGGCGTGCCTAAATTGTGCCATTCGCCTTCAAAATATTCGCCCGTGATTTTCCGCTCTAAAATGTAAGGGTTCAGAAGTGGTGGTAGCTCCATATGGCCTTCAGGTAAATTTTTTAATATGGATGGATTGAAAATACCAAAGCCAGCATAATCTAATTTGGGTTTGCCTTCGAGTGTAATCAAACCTTGATCATCAAGATGGTATAAATGGTGGGGCGGATGATTACACATCACTAAATGTGCATGTGTGATATTCGGTGCTTTTTGAATTAATTTGTTGAAATCATAATGAGTAAATACATCCGCGCTTGTGATGATAAAAGCTTCATCATCTAATAAAGGTAATGCATGCACCATGCCTCCGACCGAGCCTAATGGTGTTGCTTCATCAGAATAACGAATATGCACACCCCAATGGCTGCCATCCTGTAAAATGGATTTGATTTGATCAGCAAGGTATGACACATTGATCACAATATCAGTAATGCCTGCTGCTTTGCATCTTAACAGCGTGTGAACAATTAATGGCTTTCCAGCTAACATCAATAAAGGTTTTGGTGTGTGATTTGTCAGTGGCCTCATGCGTGTGCCAAAACCTGCAGCTAAGATCATGGCTTTCATGCTAAGCCTCCTACGCGTTCAACAACTTCTGTTTCGATAAAATCATTGAAGTCGCGAAATGCATGGTCATTTTTTGCAACTGTTCGTACATAATTTAGTGTGCGTGGAATATCGCCTAAATAATTTGGATTATCATCACGCAAATATTTTCGTGCAAAAATGAAAATAGCTTTTAAATGACGTTGCATGCCCATCCATTCAAAATCATGATAAAAATGTTCAAAGCTATGACAATATTCTTTATGTGTTTCTTTTAAATTTTCATAAAAAAACCGTGCCAAAGATTGCACTTGTTCAGCAGGCCAGCTGATGTAAGCATCTCGCAATAATGAAACGCAATCGTACGTGATGGGGCCCATCATGGCATCTTGAAAATCGATCACGCCCGGATTTCTCCCAGCATCACATACAATTAAATTGCGCGAATGGTAATCACGATGAATACACACTTGTTGCTGATTTTCTGCACGTTCAATTAATTTGGTATAAGTTTTATCGAGTAATGCGTGAATAGCAGGCGTAATATTAATTTTCAAATAATCTTTTAAAAACCATTGTGTAAAAAATTGTAATTCAGTATTCATGAAATGGGCATCAAACGTTTCAAGCGGTAATGCATCAGAAGGTTTGCAGCAAGTAATACGTACTAAACTGGATAATGCCTCTTGGTATAATTTATTTGCACTTCCTGGGGCATTACTCAACGCTTGTAAGTACGATGTATTGCCTAAATCACTCACAATTAAAAACCCTAGTGCAGTATTGTAGGCCAAGATTTGCGGTACATGGACCCCTAGCGCGGCGTAAGCTTCTGCGACACGCACGAACTCAATGGTTTTTTCATGCTCTGGCGGCGCATCCACAGCCAGCCAATTTGGGTGCTCGCGCAGTCTAAAATAGTGGCGAAAACTTGCATCACCGGGCAGAGGGATAAGCTCCACTTGTTCATTGGGAAGGTTAGCTTTCAGCCAGTTTTCAAATTGGCCATGTCGCGTGTGTTCAGTTGTCACAAAAAATCCCACAGAAAAAAGAAACTCGGTATAATCGTATCATAACTAAGGAAAGCCGCTGGGAAAATCGCCGTCATGGTAAGACGTTCCACCCTCATCATAGTATACCTCTTAACACCTTTCTTGGGTGCTTTCGCTGTTCCTAATGAAATTATGTCAGAAAACACACCTGCTTTTGGTGCTGTCAGTGAACCAAAGGCAATTATGCTGGATGATAGGCAAGTATTTGTCGACTGGGTGCCCGAACCTCCTGGTCAAAGCGCATGCCATGGACATTATGCCGCCCCTGAATTTTCTTCTCATCAACCTTCAGGTAGCGTTATTCAAGCAAATTCTTCTTTGTTTTTTAATACGGGGTCTTCTGAATTAACGGGAAATGTGGAATTGGTGGAGCCAGATCGACGTTTATTTGCGGATAAGGTTATTGTAGCGCGTGATGAAGAAGGGGAATTTCAAAAAATCACGGCTTCAGGCGGAGTCATGTTAGAGGAGCCTGGCTTTAGAGTGTATGCAGATAAAGCCTCGGTGATTTTTGCAAATAATGAAACGACATTATGGAATGCGCAGTATCGTTATTATCCTCGTCAAGCACGAGGAGAGGCGTCAAAAGCTAAAACAGCAAAAGATTCCCCTATGTATTTATACGATGCAACGTATACAACCTGCCCTCCTGGCGATAATTTATGGAATTTAAAAGCGAAAGAAGTGAGATTGGATGAAGCCACAGGGCGTGGAACAACATACCATTCACTTTTTTATATAGAGAAAGTGCCTGTTTTGTATTTGCCTTATTTTGATTTTCCAATTGATGATCGACGCAAGAGCGGTTTTTTAACGCCTGAGTATCGTTCTTCAGCGCAAAATGGTTTATCAATCAAAGTTCCTTATTATTTTAATTTGGCGCCTAATTATGATGCTACCATTGCGCCTAATTGGATGTCTGATCGTGGGTTTCAATGGGGAACCGAAGCACGATATCTTGATAGATACCAATACGGAACTGTTTATTGGGAATATCTAAATCATGATAGAAGATTTATTAATTTTCGTGAAAGACATTTAGCGAGCCCTGCTGTGCCTGACCCAACTGATCCTCGTCGTGAAAATCTTGAAGATGCTGGTAGCAATCGCTGGTTAATTAATACAACATTGAATGGTTATTACAATAATCATTGGAGTAGTGCGCTTGAGTATAATCAAGTCTCTGATGATGAATATTTAATTGATTTCGGTCCAAATGATTTCAGTGAGGACGAGCGCTTGTTGCGTCAGCGTGCAGAATTAGATTATATTGATGAGGCATGGACAGCAAAATTATTTGTGCAGAATTATCAAACCATTCAGCCTTTTGAAGCAAATTTGGTTAATCCTCCTTATCGTATTATGCCAAGCTTTAGCGCTGCATACATGCCTTATTGGCCGGATTACGGGTTTCGTTTTTCAGGGCTTGGGCAGTTCACTGCTTTTCAGCATGAATTTGATCCATTGATTAATGAAACGCCTACGTACGGTAACCGCTACCATATTGAGCCTACTGTGTTTTTTCCACAACGCGCAATGTATGGATTTATTATTCCATCTACTACTTTATATGAAACAGTATATGATTTAACGCTTTCAGAAAGAGATGCCGCGTTTAATGACCCCACATCACCGCAAAGCGCTATTCCTGCAGCAACCATGGATATGGGGTTAATTTTTGAACGCGATGTGAAAGTGTTTAAAACAAATTATCAACAAACATTAGAACCACGCTTATATTATGTTTTTATTCCCTATCATGATCAAAATGATTTGCCAGTCTTTGATACCGCACGTTATGAATTTACAACAGCACAATTATTTCGGCAAAATCGTTTCTCAGGAATTGATCGCATTGGCGATGCTAATCAAGTAAGTTTAGCATTGACATCGCGTTTTTATGATGAAAAAATGGGAGCAGAGCGGTTCAAAACAACAGTGGGGGAAATTGTTTATTTTGAAGATCGTCGCGTGATGTTATGTGATACAGAAATTGATCCTGCGTGCTATAAAACAGAAGATCCAGGCGCTACAGCAGACACTTCTCCGTTGGTGGCAGATATATTGTATCGTTTTAATTCGCGATGGTATTTAACGGGAGACGGACGTTTTCATACGTATGATACGCAGAGCGATCTAGCGGCGTTGCGGTTTCATTTTCAACCCAGCATGCGGACCCTTATGCATATTGGTTTTCGATATGAAGAGTCAGGCAACTTAAGCTCAGATGAAATACTTGGCGGCAGCTCAGCAGATTTGGTACAATCAGATATTGGGTTTTCTGTAGGTGTAACGGACCGTATAAATGTGTTAGGTCGTTGGTATTATGACATCAAAAACGCATTCACCATTGACAGTTTTGGCGGTTTAGAATACGAAAACTGTTGCTGGGCGGTTCGCACAGGTGCTCGGCGTTATTTGCAGCTCAACACGGGTGAGCCGGGCGCAGAAACATTCAATACAGAATATTATTTACAATGGGTATTTAAAGGGCTAGGGTCTGTAGGGCGTTCTCCGGTGGATTACTTTACAACCAACCTGCCTGGATATCAAGATCGGTTCGAGGTAACTTACTGATGCGTCAATTTATGATTGTTTTGTTATTTTTCTTCTACAGTGTAGCCTCATGGGCTGCGCCTCAAAGTTTGGATAAAATTGTGGCAGTGGTGAATAACGATGTTATCACTGCACACGAGCTTGAATTTCGCTTAGCGCTTCTCAAAGAGCAATTTAAAAAATCTTCTCAAAACCAAGATATGCCGACCGATGAAGTGTTATCGCATCAAGTGCTAGATCGTATGATAGAGCAAACTTTAGTGAAGCAAGCAGCCGAGCGCGGCGGTGTGGCTGTGACGGATGCGGATGTGAAGCAAGCATTAGCAACGGTAGCAAAGCAAAATAATGTGAGTGTGGATCAATTAAAAAACTTGTTGGCTCAGGATGGGATTGATTATAAAAAATTTGAAGCAGATCTGCGCAATCAGGTAATGATTTCTCGTACGCAGCAGCGTTTGGTAGGTTCGAATATCAAACTGAGTGAAGCGGAAATTGACCATTGGGTCGCGCAAAATAAAAACCGTGTTGAATCTCAACGTCAATATTTGTTTGGACATATTTTGATCGCTTTGCCCAAAGATCCTTCTTCGGAAAAATTAGCAGAAGCAAATAAGAAGGCCGAGGAAGTGTTAGCAAAATTAAAAACGAAAGAAGACTTCCATCAAGTAGCGTTAAAATATTCTGATAGTAGCGATGTGTTGGAAAGAACCGATTTAGGTTGGCGTTTTGCACACGAATTGCCGACGTTATTAAGTGACAAAGCTGCCGGTTTTAATAAAGGGGATGTGAAAGGCCCAGTACAAGATCCGAGCGGCTTACACATTGTGCAGCTGTTAGATTTAAAAGAAAATGCTGCGCCCAAGCAATGGGTAGAAGAAACGCACGTTCGCCATATCTTAGTTGCTTTAAATCAAGTGCGTGATGAACAAAAAGCGCGTGAACGTATTGATGAAGTGGTTGCTAAGCTCAAAGCAGGTGAAGATTTTGCAGCATTGGCAAAAACATATTCAGATGATCCTGGCTCCAAGCAATCTGGGGGGGACTTAGGTTTTATGCAAGCCAAAACGTTGACACCGCGCTTTGCAGAAGAGATGCAAACATTGAAAGTAGGTGTAATGAGTGAACCTGTATTAACACCCTTTGGTTGGCATGTGATTGAAGTATTGGAACGTAAAAAGCGTGAAGTTTCATATGAATTATTACGTGCCGAAATTCAAGATAAATTGTACCAACGCAAAATGAATGAAGCATTGCAAAATTGGTATACGCAGTTGCGCGATCAAGCTGAAATACAGACGTATTTGTAAATGTAATCGTTGCGCTCGCAATGACAAGCTTAGATTATGTGGTCTCCAGTTTGGTAATTAGGAGGTAAATATGTTCAAGCTATTATCTACACTCGCTCTGTTTTCTTTTCTGCAAATAGGACATGCTGATGAAAGCATTGCCATTGCTTCTTGCACCGATCTACAAAGCATGGGCGCTAATCTGAAAGCTGACTATCATTTAATTGAAGACATTAATTGCACAGGGTTTGATTTCACGCCTATTAAAGGCACTTTTTCTGGCACACTTTCAGGCAATAAAGCCGATGGAGGCGTTTATGCAATTCGCCATTTAATGATCACCGCAGGAAGTGGCAAAGATAAAAAAGGTGGTTTATTTGAAAACACTCAAGGGGCTACGATTTCAGATCTTGCATTTGAAAATGTAATGGTACTGAGTGACGATGATACGCACCGTGGGTTGCTTGCAGGGGATATGAAAGGAACTACTGTCAGTGATATTACGGGAAAAGATATTATAATTGCGGGTGATACAACAAATGATTCTCTATGGAATGTGTCTGGATTTGCGGGTGGGCTTGCGGGCTTAGCTGTTGATAGCAAGATTCTGCACGTACGTTTATTGAATATCGCGATCAAACAACATACGTTTGCAGGAGGGTTTTTCGGCGTTGCGTACGGTGTGGGGATTGAAAATAGCAGCGTAACAGGATTACTACCTATCCAAGAAGGACAGCGTACGGAGCCGTATCCTGAAGACATGGTATTTGGAGGGCTCGTGGGTGATGCAGGAGATAATGTGAGTATTATGCAATCTTCTGCAGCAGGCTTCGTAAGCTCGCCTTATCATTCAGGTGGGTTAGTTGGCATGTTGGAAGGTGATAATTTACTTATTAAAAACAGTTACGCACGTGTTTTGGTAGGTTCATTTTCATTTTCAGGTGGGCTTATTGGTCGAATTCGTTTTGGTAGTGCAACATTGGATCACGTCTATGCTGCGGGTGAGGTTGTTGCAATAGACAATGGGCGCGGGTTAATTGGTGCGGAAAATCGTGATGGAGATTTTGGTAGTAAAGTGGGTGTGATTGAGGCTTATTTTGATAAACAACTTGCACAACGTAAATATGCAGGAGTTGAAGGTGGTGAAGGAAAATCAACAAAAGAGATGACAAAGCAACATGATAAAACATTTCCTGAAAGTAAGCGTTGGAGCCGGGACGTGTGGGTATTTAAGAATGGTGAATATCCTGCTTTGAAGGGGGAATAATTATCACCTTTCGCCATAAGGCCCTACTAGTCTAAGCCGGTGCAATCCGTTAACCAAAAGCAGTCAGTGTTTGCTGAAACATTAGCAGTGGCAGATTTAGCAAAGGCAATTGCAAGCAATGCAAATTAATGATAATCGCTCAAAGAATTGTATTGCGAAAATCGAGCATCTAAGCGTAGGGGTGCATCATCTTAGGTCAAGATTTCAATCAACAAGGGGTAAAGCGATAAAATTAACAGCACTGCCATTGTAATGTTGAATATTTTATAATGCAGCGGATTTTTCAAAAAACGTTGAAAACCGCTGCCAAATGCGGCCCATGTTGTGGCACAAAAAAGGCTCGCTACACTATAGCCGACAGATACTGCCCCTACAGCTAAGAATAACGCTTCTCCTATTTTTTGTTCCGGTACGTAAGTAGTAATAGCAACAATAGCCATCATGATTGCTTTTGGGTTGACCCATTGAAATGCAGCGGCTTGTAAAAATGTCATCGGTTTTTTCTGTGTTGCTTTGCCATTGTGTAATGGCTCAGCAGTTGCAATTTTCCATGCCAAATACAATAAATAAACAATACTGACGACATGTAATATTTCGTACACTAGCGGGAGATCACTTAATATAGATAGTAGGCCCATGCCTGCTAAAAACACCATGAACCCAAACCCAAATGCTACTCCCATAATATGAGGCACTGTTTTTCGCACACCAAAATGCACGCCTGAGGCTAATAGCATGACGTTATTAGGCCCAGGTGTGCCCGCGCTGACAAACGCATAAATCATAAATGCAATCAGTAATTCCATATTCATTTCCAGTACTCAAAAATGTTATTCAATTTTTCATCAATATCATAGGTAAGTAAATTATACAAGCAAATTAGCACAACCATTGCCATAGGGGCCGCACCTTAATTTGGTAGGATTTTGAATCAAGGGTGGCTGTTTCCTCATACGATTCATTTTTAGTCAAGATAACCCCTTGAGACAAGCCATACGTTTGCATTGCTTCTAAAAGCCAGCATATTCACGTTCTTTAGTGAGAGGATCTTGCAAAGCATACGTGACTTGAATGGCTTGTGTGATAACCTATAATTGATAATTACAACTAATTTAATTTATTGATAAATAAAATAAATATTTTATTTTTCCTAGGGTCACCATGCATCTCTCAGTTGCCTTAAAGCAAGGAACACTTCCTTGCGTGGAGGCTGAGCACTTAAAGAAATATGCTGACGAATGGCTTGGATAAGCAGAGGGTCTTCTAATCTAAAGAAAGGATCGACTGTTTTATCTTCACCCAATGTGCTGATGTAATGTGCATGCTGCAGCAGCTTATTTTCCAATGCAACAATAGCAGAGAGATCTGGTTGCAAGTGCTTCGCAAATTGTAGGTTATTGTGAATATAATCATGCCCCGGATAAATCAGTGTTTCATTCGGCAAATATTGCAATTGTGTTTCGAAAGTATCAAACATGACATCAGCACTGCCACTGTGATAGCAATTGCCACAGCCGCAATTAAATAATGTATCCCCTGTATAAATGGCAGGGGTTTTTTCATCCAATAAACAGATAGAATGAAAGGTGTGGCCGGGCGTTTCTAATATGTTTAAATGAATGGTGTTGCCAAGAGCTAATATATCATTAGCTTTTACCCCTCGGTCAAAACCTGGAATATGTTGCGCTTGGTAATGTGCGATAATGATGGCGCCTGTTTTTTCTTTTAACGGAATATTGCCAGCAGTATGATCTGGGTGTTCATGCGTATTCACAATATACTTAATATCAAGGTTTTCTTGAGCCGCTGTTTTTAAAATGAGATCTACGTCGAGAGGATCAATCACAAGACAATCACGTGTTTCTTGGCAATAAACAAGGTAGTTAAAATTCTTGAGTGTATTGTTGATTTTCAATACTAAAGTAGGCATTTTATCCTCGAGTGTAGAGTCTTTATCATAAAAAGACTATTATATCTGATAGGGAGCAAAAGGAGAAACTCATGGTGCTTTTACACACCCCAGTTTGTGAATTTGATACAAAATCGATTGATTTTGAATTGAAAGATAGCCAGGGTAAAAAACATTGTTTAGCAAATTGTCGTGGTGAAAAAGGTTTATTGGTGATGTTTATTTGCAACCATTGCCCCTATGTGAAAGCCATTTTGCCAGAATTGGTTGAAGACACGCGTCATTTGATGAGCATGGGGGTGGGATGTGTTGCCATTATGGCAAATGATTACAATGAATATCCAGAAGATGCTCCTGAATGTTTGCATGACATAGCGCAAAAATTTGATTTCCCTTTCCCTTATTTGATTGATGAAACGCAAGCTGTGGCAAAAGCATATGGCGCTGTATGTACGCCAGATTTTTTTGGTTACAACGCAGGTCTTAAATTACAATATCGCGGCCGTTTTGCAGCCACCCAAAGTGGCAAAGATCCTGTGGGAAATGCAAAGCGCGAATTATTATTGGCCATGCAACAAATTGCTGAAACAGGGCAGGGGCCTCGCGAGCAAACACCTAGTATGGGGTGTTCAATTAAATGGAAATAAAATCGCTAGATCCCATATTTTCCAATTAATCAATGAAATTCCATTGGGCTGCATGGTCGCATGGAGCTTGAGTGATTTTAAAGCTTAATTTAATGTTAAAAATAGTGTAGAATGGTGTTTCTAACTAACTAAAAGGGCGCCTGATGAAATCTTCTTCCAAGATACCTGTTGTACTGCCGCCAGTAGTGGCACGGGCGCCCTTTGCATCGCTATCGCCGATTTTTCCTCACATTGTTGTGGCTCCTGCTGCCCCTGAGGTTGTTGCTCAAGTGGGTGTTCTGCAGCCGCTTTTGATTCCGATTCCTATCCCTGTTGCGCCTGCTGAGGATACGCCAGTGGCGCCTGCGCTTGTACTTGCAGCAACTCCGAAGCCTGCCGAACCTCCAGTAGTAACACCTGCGACAGAGCTACATCCTCTTATTTATATTGCTTATATTGAGAGACAAGATACGCGATATTATTATAATCCCACGCAAGAGGGAAACCCTTTCATAAATCAAAAAACAAAAACACCTTTAAGCGCAGCGACAGTAGGTGGTCGTCTTAAGAACAACATTCAATTTGCTCCTGGTAATTATTTTTACGCAGATAGAGCTTGTAGCTGCTGTCAGCATCAAACTTTTTTTGATATTGATCTAGGGCCTACTAAAAAATCAACTAAAGGCAAAAATCCAATGCGTGCTGAGGTGTTGAAATGTTCGAATCGTGAATGTGCTTCTGGGTACACTTACGAAGCTGCGTTGGCATTACCACAATATGATCCTGCAAAAGCTCCTGTACCACCTGCTACTCCGGCTATAACAGAGCCAACTGCTTCCACTGTGACAGTAACACCTGCTATTACTACAAGCTCATTAAGCGAAGGGTTTATACATGAAAGATTTGATCTCGATCTTATTTATCCCAGTAAAAATGCAGAGACTCGACCATATAAACAAATTGATGTACCAGGAAATGACATACATGCCAAAATGAAGAAAGCTCATGAGGCGTACGTTAATTTGGGAGTGTATGGCAAAGGGAATTGCATTTTTGCAAGTATCGGATTTGTGATTTCTGATAGGCCTATTTCCAATAATTCAAGCGTAGGACGAAAATTTGTTTCTGTTTTTATCGAGGGAAAAAAGTCATTACAATTTGCATTATCCCCACTGACTGATCAAAAAAAACGGGAAGATTTTGCAAATAATTTAGCAACCAGCGCGAGCCTTCATTTTGAATTTTCAAATAATTCAAGCAGTAGAAAAGGGAAAGGATCTATAGCAGCAAGGAGTGCACTTCCTCCTACCCCAGATAGACCAGGAAGTAGTAGCCAGCACAGCCAAGGAAGAACACCCATAGAGAATATTACTCAATCAGAAGCCGGCAGGAGATATAACTCGCAAACTGATGCGCATAGTGAAACCTTATATTACGAGAGCTTAATGTACAACGAGAGTTTAATGAAGCAAGTGTTAACTGATTTGGTTTTAAAAATGTTTCCGGGTACAAAAGACAAAAACATAAGCTCTTTAAGAGGTTATAAAATACATGCAGTTGTAATGGACATGCATTCTACATATCAAATGTGTGCGCATTGTGCTCGAAAAACATTATCTTTTATTAAAAATCGTGGTTCAGAACAAATAAGCTTTATAAATGTATTAGAGAAATTATTTGCTACATATGGTATTAAGACACCGAAAAGATTAGATGGGGACGAAAGTGGTGTGAAAGCGATTGTTCGATATAGTGCTTCGTACCCTTACACTGAGCGCCCTGCTAAAGAATGTTTTAAAGATAAAACATATGCAGAGACTAATTTGAAAACAGTGGCGCGCGAGCTTGCTATTATAGAACAGACGCAAGCGCCTTTAGCGGGATCCCCGCCGGTAAGATTCTTGCATTTCAAAAGTGGTGGCACCTCAGGGGAGGGTGTTAGCAGTAATAGTACTACACCTAAGTACTAACAAAGTCCGTGAGAACACATGCCCTTGATTATTCCAAAACAACAGGGCGTTTTATGCGCTTAAGTAGAATTTTGGTTACAGTCACGTATGAGTTATTGTGACCGGCTCTTGGAAAAAGGTATCGATCTCTGATGCTTTTAAGTTTTATGTAGATCCTTACGCATAAAGGTATTTTTTTTAAACGCGGCTTTAAAAAAGCCTTAAGTCTTCGTAATTGCTTCAACCAAACTGGTACTGAAACTGGGCTTTTTGAATTGTTTAGTATTTCCAAACGCTTTTGCATGATGAATCCCACTGTATTTGGCGATAAATGTTTCTGTATAGACAATTTAGCCTTTTTGCTTTTATCATCTCGGATGTTAGTATTTTCGTAGATTGAAGCCAACGTTTTGGCCGCTTCTGCGGCAGAGCTATTAAGGAGTAAATTACCAATCAGAAAGCTATTTTCAGCATTCATATAGTCGGTATTGCCGCCATTGGTGGTTGCAATAACATACTTGCCAAGGCTCATGGCTTCAGCCAGTGCGTAACCAAAAATGGTTTCTTCATGTAAAGAAATTAAACAATCCGTATAATGTAAGTAGCTATAATATAAGTCGTCATCCAGTGTTCCCTCAATGATTTTTGCATTTTTCTCTTCACGAAAAGCTGCAATTAGAGCCTTATAATCCTCTGAATGCTTTACATTACCAAGAAAGCAAAGGAGCAAAACGTTAGTTTTGTGTTCAAAAGCTTTCTGGAATGCTTTTAAACTTGCTAGAGGGTTTTGGCTTGTAAAATCTTGATTAAAATCATGGCGCATCATGACAATAAATTTATTATTCGGTATTTCTATTTCTTGGATTTTATATTTAGGCTTTAACACAGGATAAGGGATTGTCGCTAGCTTGGAAAGCCCATGCGCTGAACGCAGCTTTTTTTCACAATAAGTGCTAGGGACCCAAAGCTCTGTATAATCTTCTGCTTTGATATCAGTAAGATTTTGCAAATTTCCACGCTCATCCATGTGAGGAATGCATACGCGAATATTTCCGTTGATAATTTCAGTTCTGTCAGACTTGACTATTATTTCTTGATCTGATGCTGAACTCTTCTGCCCTCCATGATTTTTTAGGTCATCCCCGAAAGAAAGTAGGGCAAGGTGATGCGAAAATTTAGATTTTGCTTTGTGATGGTGTTCTGTTTTGAGCAGTTCATCAGCATATTTAATTTTGTAATCGACCTTGATACTATCATTTCTCAGTTGTATCATGGTTTCTAGACTCACTGTCCCATCAAAGGAAAATTCTTCTTTAATGAGTGGGATGAAGCTGTCATAACTTATTGTCGATGTTTTGTACAGATATCCTATAAATATTTCTGGCATTATTTCATAAAGTTTTTTTATATAGACAGGAAGCTGAGTCTCATAATCCATGCTATGCAAAAAATTGTAAAATTCAGGATCAACCAGAGGGTTACTGCTAGTGTTCTCGGTTTCGTTAACGTAATCCTTATAGAGAGGAATGCATACTTTATCTAAATAAAAATTTTTTTGTTTCAACCTGATTTCGTAATTCACAAAGCCAAGTTTTATGAATTTTCTTTTTAGCATCTGGTTTAAATAAAAATTATACGGCTCTAGCATATGTATAAAATGCTTGTCAGCTCTTTTCATCCCGCTGAAATGAATAAAAGCAACAGGGTGATCAAAATCATTGATGAAAAAATTACTGGCAGATGAATCCGGCAATATTTTGTATTGTCCAGCATTCCAGGGCGCTAAATTGTACGTGGGTAGCTTTAGAATATGGAACCCATCAAAATATACGGGTAAAAATTCTAACCATTTTTGATCTACAAAATAGCCATCTGCCATATTAGCAAGACATTTCCATTTAAGTTTTTCCCTCCACCACTTTAGCATTCTCAGAGTTTCATCAGTATTTTTAAGAGCAAGAAAGCCCAAATTGAATATTCCGCATTGCAGCAGAATAGCATCCGCGTCTCCGTGAAGTGCAGGATTGTTTGTGGCAAGAGTATGTAAAGAATGAGGTGTAACGATGCCATTGGCACTGTTCTGTAATAAATCGTCGACTTCTGTCATACGTCTGAACACATATGTATCTGGATCTAAATAGATGGCTCTTTCATAATTTTGAGCAAAAAGAAATTCAAAACATTGTGGTCGAAATGATGTGGCTAGCTCTACAGTGAGATAGTACGCTAATCTTTGGTCTAAATCCAATTCGTCCACTATGTCGTCAATATAAACTATGCTAATATTGCCATCTAATTTTCTAAGGGTTCCCATGCCAATGACAAATAAAACTAAATCGCTGTCTTGATAAAACTGACTTACACTGTCAAACATAGTGAGTGCCATTATGGCATACTCTGCTTCAGTGATAGTGAAAATAACTTGTTTGTTTTTACGAGAATAATGCAAAAGACTCATTGGAGTTCTCCGGGATTGGTGAGAATATTATGCGGTGTGATGTTACAGCCTTTATCAACAGTAGTAGCTTGAAGGTTATGAGAGATATATTGATAGACCTTCTCCATCTCTTGTTCCCATGTAGTGGTTTGTATGGTTTTTAAACCATTTTGTGCCAATTCTTGACGTAAGGCCTTTGATTCTACAAGTTGTTTTACTGCGCGAAAAATATCGCTTGGCACAGGCGAAGTCAACAAGCAATTATATTGATCTTTGCAGAACCATTCCACTTGTGGGCCATCGTTGGAAATAACAGGGCAGCCAGAGGCCATTAGTTCAACAGGAAGATAAGACATATTCGTTGCCGATAATGCAATGCCTATATCGCAGGTTCTATAGAGATCCCCAGTTTCTTTTAAAGATAGATTCCCTAGTAAAGTGCATCTAAAACCAGGGCGTGATAACCCAGATAAACCTGCAATGACAATTTCTATGTGGGGATATTCTCTTGCAACCATAGCAAGTGCAACCATCCCTAACTCGTAAGCTCGACGGGGGGTGGAAGGGCGGCCGTAAAAGAATATACGCTTAACTTCATCTCGTATTAGGTTTTCAGGATCAGCAGGGTAAAAAATATCGCGATCGGCACTAAAAATATAATGTTGTGCTTGATTACCGTAAGATTCATAAATACTTTTTAACCAAAGCCCGCCTGTTATTCCATGGAAACCAAATTGGTAAGTATAATTTGCTTGCAATGCTTGAGTTCCTGCATGGTAAAATAAACTTTCGTAATCTTGCATAAAATAAAATTTTTCTTTCGCAGCAATTTTTCTCGCAAAATAAGCAGATATCCATGTTGTTGCAATGACCGCGTCGCCCATAGGAAGTTGGTTAATCTCACCCGTTAGATGGAAATGTGTTGTATTAAATGTAGTGTTCAGCTTTTCTTGAAAAGCATTAATTGCTTGAGGGCCATTAAATTCATCATAAACATAAATAATATTTTTAACTTGATGCTTTTTTGCAAAAAAAATTATAAAACGAAAAAGAGTGTAGTGTCCGCCACTCCAAATATTGTCAGTTCGTGGAATTACCCAAATAAATAATTTTTGTTGCGACGCCGGCTTGGCGCTGAGGGTCGCTTTATTTGAGGGTGATGTGGGTGCAATATCAAAGAGATCCAGTTGAATAATTTTTTCTGGAATATTGCGGCCTCTAAAAAAAAGAATAGTTATTCTATACGCGATAAGTAATAAGGCGCTCGTGACGGATAGACCTTGCTCACGAGAATGGGAATACAATGCATAAGTTTTTTTAATATTCTTTGTTAACTTGTTCATTTAATCCACTCCTTTAAATAATCATCAATAATATCTTCCCATGCTCGTTCTTGTATATAACCCACTACTGAATATAAAGCTTCAGATATAGGGCGAGGGGCTGGCAAAGGGAAGCAGCATGAGTCAATGCCTCTGATTTTAGATTTAGAGCCTATGCGCTTTGCCACGTATTTTGCAATATCGTAACGGCTTGCGTAATCAATGGATGCGAAATGTACAACGCCAGTATAAGATTTTTGATAAGATTCGACGAGAAAATCGGCTAGGTCTTTTGCATAAGTTAACGCGCCGAATTTGTCATGCACAATATTAATATCTGCCCCTTGTTGGAGCTGAGGAATAATTTTTGAAAGGAATTTTTTATCTCTTTCTGGTCCACCACCGATCATCCAAGATGATCTAACAATTAAATGATGCTGGCAATATTTCTGAACAGCTTTTTCGCCAAACAGTTTAGAGCTTCCATATAAATTGACAGGATTGGGTGTGTCAATTTCACAATGTCTCCATTTCGGGAGACCTCCACCAAATACAGAGGAGGTTGAGATATAAACTAGATAGGCATCAGAAATAGCTGCTTGTTTTGCAATTCGCTCTGTGCCTAAAAAATTCTTTACATATCCTTTATTAGGATCTGTTTCGCATAAATCAACATTAGTTTCTGCAGCTAATAAATAAATCGCATCAAATTTTTTTGATTTTTTGAAAAAATTATTGACAGACTCATCAGAGCAAATATTCAATTCTTTGCTTGAGGGTGCCTCATACGGGATATTTTTTTTATCCAGAGATGCCGTGAAATAACCACCCAACGTGCCACTTGCGCCAATCACTAGAATCATTTTGTTACCCTTATACTAAAAAATTGCCTACTAAATCTTTGTTCGAAATAATGTAGTCATGTTCAACATCTAATGTTGGCCATTGAATGCCAATGGTAGGATCGTTCCATATAATACTTCTATCAAAATCAGGAGCGTAATATTCTGTTGTTTTGTAATGCATTTCTGCGCAATCTGATAATGTTAGGAAACCGTGAGCAAAGCCTGGTGGAATCCATAATTGTTTTTTATTTTCTGCAGATAAAATAACGCCTACCCATTTTCCAAACGTTGGAGATGATTTTCTAATGTCTACGGCAACATCAAACACCTCACCCCGAATAATACGTACTAATTTGCCCTGTGCTTTAGGTTCTAATTGATAATGCAGTCCTCTTAATACGCCTTGTGTGGAGTAGGAGTGATTGTCTTGAACAAAATTAACTGGATGTCCAAGTGCTTCTTCAAAAATATTATGATTAAAACTTTCAAAGAAGAAGCCGCGATTATCAGAAAATACTTTTGGCTCAAACAATATAACGGCTGGTATTTCTAAATGAGTGGCTTTCATAGGGTTGTCTCTTTTGCAAGTTTGAGTAAGTATTGCCCATATTGGTTTTTAGATAATTCCTTTCCTAATTTTTCGAGGTGATCGTGTGTAATCCAACCTTTTCTTAAAGCAATTTCTTCTGGGCAACCTATTTTAAAGCCTTGTCTATGTTCTACAGCAGCAATAAATTGTGAAGCCTCTAATAAAGATTCATGTGTGCCTGTATCCAGCCATGCATAGCCTCTACCAAGCGTAGTAACAGATAATTTATTTTCTTTTAGATAAAGATCATTAATATCTGTTATTTCAAGCTCTCCGCGAGCAGAAGGTTTAATATGTTGTGCAAATTTAATGACGTCATTGTCATAAAAATATAAACCTGTGACTGCATAATCTGATTTTGGTTTGGTAGGTTTTTCTTCTAACGATATGGCTTTGCCATTTTTGTCGAACTCTACAATGCCGTATCTTTCAGGATCTTGTACGCGGTAAGCGAAAACAGTTGCGCCTTCTTTTCGATCATTTGCATGCATTAATAGTTGTGAAAACCCATCTCCATAAAAAATATTATCGCCCAAAACCAATGCAGAAGGGGATTGCCCAATAAAAGGCGCGCCAATCGTGAATGCCTGCGCCAAACCAGCAGGGGATTCTTGCACAAGATAATTCAAACGTATTCCCCACTTTGTACCATCACCTAGTAAATACTTATAAAAGGGTAAATCTCGGGGAGTAGAAATAATTAAGATATCTTGGATTCCAGCAAGCATTAATACCGATAAGGGATAGTACACCATGGGCTTATCGAAAACAGGTAATAACTGTTTGGAAACGCCAATGGTAGAAGGGTACAGTCGCGTTCCTGATCCGCCAGCAAGAATAATGCCTTTTCTTTCCATCGTTGTACTCATCGTTTAAACCTGTAATGCTTCTTGCCTTAATTCCTGTACCCATAACGTATTGTCTAAATACCATCTTACTGTTTTTTCTAATCCTGTTTCAAAAGATTCATTCGGGCGCCAACCCAATTCTTTTTGAATTTTTGTAGAATCAATGGCGTATCTTCTGTCATGCCCTTGTCTGTCTTTGACGAAAGTAATGAGATCACGATATGAAAGTAAATTTTTCTTGGTGACAGGATGAGTAAGGTGCGTTTTAGATAATGGAGCGTACTCATCAAGCAATGTGCAAATGGTTTCTACCACTTCTAAATTTGTTTTTTCATTATTGCCGCCGATGTTGTAACATTCTCCTGGCTTGCCTTTTGCTAATACAGTGCGTATCGCAGAACAATGATCTGTTACAAATAACCAATCCCTAATATTTTGCCCATCACCGTATATTGGTAATGGTTTGCCTGCAAGCGCGTTTGTAATCACTAACGGAATTAATTTTTCAGGAAATTGATAAGGCCCGTAATTATTAGAGCAATTAGTCGTCAATACGGGAAAATCATATGTATGATACCAGGCACGCACCAAGTGATCAGAAGCGGCCTTGCTGGCAGAATAAGGACTATTAGGTTGGTATTGTGAATGCTCTGTAAAAGCAGGATCATGTTTCTCTAAAGATCCATACACTTCATCAGTGCTCACATGCAAAAAACGAAACGCAGCTTTTTCTGGCGACGTTAAACCTTCCCAATAATCACGAGTTGCTTCTAATAAATGATATACACCCACTACATTAGTATGAATAAATTGATCAGGGTTTAGAATAGAGCGATCTACATGGCTTTCCGCCGCAAAGTTAACCACGGCATAAGGTTTATAAGTGGCGAGCAGATGTGAGAGCAGCTCTTTATCCGCTATATCGCCTTGGACAAATACATGTGCGGGGTTTTTAGATAGAGAATCTAGGTTTTTAATATTGCCTGCGTAAGTCAATAAATCAATGTTAACAACAGTATCAGTAGCGTGGTTCAGCCAGTTCAACACAAAATTAGAGCCAATAAACCCAGCGCCGCCTGTGACTAAAATAGTTTTTTCTGTGTTAGCTACGCCCATAAGTGTAAGATTTCTCCTAAAAAACGTAGCGATTATACCAGAACCCGAACGAAAGTACATCGAGGAGCTTTTCAAGAGGAGTTAATAACGTGCAATAGGCTCGTAAAACCGCAATGTTAAATAAGCTGTTAGAGTGCCTAGATAAGCTCCCGCTAAAATATCACTCAAATAATGGTAATAATTGCTGATTAGCCCTAACATAACAAGCGTACATGCAGCCGCGCCAAGCCAGCGAAATTTAGGATAGAAATAACAAAGCGTAATAACTACTGCAAATGTTGCAGAAGTATGACCAGAGGGAAAGCTTCGATAGCCAGGATTATCAATAAACCAAAAAAATCCATAAATGTTATCAGTAAGCCATGAGGGGTTATTGTTGGTCCAGGTTGCGGGCCAGGTGCGGGCGAATATTATTTTAAATATATCAGTTAAAAAATTCACTAAAATATAGCTTAAGGAAGCGCATAGCAGTGCTTTTTCAACATATTTAGGTTGGGTGTAACACGACCGTATTCCTATCATTAAGACAATTAAAAAAGCTGCATAAGGAAATATTTCGGGAATTTGCTGCGCGACATGCAGCCATTTGTATTGTCGTAATTCATGTGCATGGGCCCATTCTACCAAGGGGATATCTACCCAAAAATAAGTAAAGCAAACGCTCGCGATGATGATGAGAAAGCCATAGGTTAAAAGCCAGCGAGTATTGTTCATTGGTGTTCCTTGATTTCTTTAAGAGCGGCCAAAAAAATCCCGGAGGACTTATGTCGCCCGGGATTTTTAAAAGGTTTAGGATTACACGCCGCAGTCACTACCATTCACTAAAGCACAGCATGTTCTTGCATCGATCAAGTCTTGTCTTTGTTGGCATGGTGCGTTTCCAGCAGGGCATTGGCCTACAGCAGGCACGCCTGTATTAGGAATCCATGTTTTCAATCCAGCAACTAAAGGTTGAGTCGTCCCATTGACAAAATCTTGTGTAGAAGTTGCATCGCTCACTTTAGTTTTGAATTCATTTCGGCAGGCACAATCAGAGCCTGACCCCGCAGCCATTTTATCACAAGCGTCTACCTTCGCTTGCAGCGCAGCAGCTTCATCTGCTTTGGCTTTATCAGCATCAGCATCAGCCTTATCACTAGCAGCCTTTGTGTTTAATGCAACCCAAGCGTTGAAGCCTTTTACGCACTTCTGGATTTTATTACCTTTGTCCTGAGTACGTCTGTCCGCCCCGTGTTGAGCTGCCTTTTGACAATCATCGGCAAGATTCTTATAAAAACTTTTCCCCTCTTTTTTCGTGCAGAGACCTTTTGTCCAATATGTCACATGGTCGCTTGCTTTCTCTAGGTCTTTACTAGGAGAGCTAATGGACAATGTATTTGCGCCTGCATTAGGATCAGCCACCACACCGCAAGCGGGTGGTTCCTCTGGCATAAGGTTGATTTTTGCCATTGCCGCGTTTACCGTGAGGCCGAGTACCAGTGAAACTATTGCTATCGATTTGAATAAATTCATGAAATTTGCTCCTAGTGGAAAATGATAGGGTCACCTGATTAAGCACCCGCTAAAATCAGTCTAGCCTATAAATCTACGCATTGGGTATTGCCCTAGGCATCTAGCATTGTTAATAACGAGGTTTATATGATATAATGCTAACTTCTTTTGAGGTCAGGAGGTATCTATGAACATTTCCCCAGCTGCTGCGATTACCTTGGGTATTTTAATCCCCAGTAGTGCTTTTGTGCTAACCAGTCTCGCCAGAAGTGCAGGAGTTTTCACTCAGGGCGAGGCCGATGCCTTTAATGCATTAAGCTTGGTAACGGCCGCGCTAGGCACAGCGGTGGTTTGTTGTAGTGGTGGCGCTATGGTCTCCATGAGCACGGCCCCAGCTAACAACCAAGCTGCTCAGAGAGCTCACCCCGCAAAGCTAGCTGTGAACCAATAATTATGCGCGTGCGCCCGGTTGCCTTAAACCGGCTACAGGTCCAATATTAGCAGGGTCGTGGGGTGGTAGTTCACTGCGAACTTGCTTTCTGATGGTATCAAGTGCTTGGAACCGTTCCTGCAGATGCGTAATTGCTGCGCTTATGCCAACAAAATGAGGCTTGAGCCTTCTATAAGTATCTGAGGTCCATTCCTCTCCTTCAAAAAGGCATTGAAAAATGTCTTGTGGCCAGCTGTGAATAGCGTATGCAATGCCTTGATCTTTCAAAGCCGGCGTTTCTAAGAGCTGAGCCATACTGTCAAAGCATGATTTTACCCCTTCAACTGCACTTTTCTCCATCTGCTGTGGAGGAAATATGGTTAACGCATTCATTAAAGTAACACTAAGATGGGTTAGTTGTCTTAACAATTCCTTTTTTTGAATTTGCCGTTTCGTTTCTGGATTTGGATGTAGCCTGTTATAATGATTATATAATTGTGAAACGATGTTCTTGAAAGGCTCAATGGTGATATCTAATGTCCGCAAGGCTCTTCTAAAATTTAAATGCGCTTGGAACAAAGTTTCTTTCAAATATGCTGCATTGCTTGTATTAACTACGGTTTCAACAAATAATAACACCTTTTTGGTATCCGGATTGAACCCTGGAATAGCATTAGCATGCAACGCTTCGATGAAATATTGATAAGTAAGGAAACTGATATTTTCTTTGCGAAGACGTTCCAATATATCATCTAAACTATTCATATAACTTTCTAATGTCGTAGACATCAAAACCTCCTACTGCCTAAAAACTGTTCAAAAAAAGAACAGATCAGAACAGTATACCGCAAAGGAGCTAAAAAACAATAGGGAGAGTTCTCCCGTGTCAGCGGGAAGCGTGGCTTTGAGCTTGCGGTCAAAGTTAAGTAGATTTAGGTAAGTTTAATGGAACGGCTTGACAAGCATCATGAGTATTTCGATAACGGATTTTATGGATCAACATGTTATGATGGGAATTTTCTGATGGCTGTGGTCACAGGACTTTGAGAGACTGAGTGGTTATTTGATTCTAGTGGTGTACCAGGTCGCGGACTACTAGAAGCTGAGCTCGGACTAAGAGGGGCAAAATGTTTTTGGGGCACAGAATAAGAAACGGAGGGATCATCTTCTTTAGACTGATGTAGTGCTAATAAGTGTTGCTGCAATATTTTTTTGAAATTTTCTGCAACATATTCCGCTGATTGTTTTCCGGAATGCCCATCTGCCACCATGGTAAACTCATTATTTAGTGCATGGCTTACCAGTATGGTGACATTATCAAGGCAATGCTCAATATTACCGTTATGAAGACCTGCTAAAGTTTCTGCCAACGCGTTTTTAATAATATCCGTATTTGCGTGCCCATATTTTAAAATTGCATCATTAATGCTTGCTTCAAAAACAGATAGTATTATTTTATATTTATCTTGATCTATTTTATCGAGCTCATCTAATTTTTTCAAATAATCATCTTCTTTTTGCGGGCTTTTTTGAAAAGATTCCTCAATAGCTGTATATCGTGCTTGCAATGCTATGAGTTGAGGAAAGGCACAATGGAATAACCCATCTGAAGCAGTAATAATAAATATTTTTTTCTCATCGTTAACATCTGAGAAAAGCCCGCTGCTGGGTGTATGGTGCATCCCATATTCTTCATGATGAGAAACATTCCCTAAGGCACGCATCATTTCGGAACCGGCCCATTTTCCTCTGCCTTTTTTGTCAAGATTATGGAATTTAATAACATTAAAAAGAGGCAATTGTTGTTCACTTGTTTTACGCCACAGCTCAATTTCTGCGCGGGTAATATGATGGAGAGGGTTAACAAGCTCCAGGCGAACCTGATTATTCGCTTGAAGCGTACATTTAAGAAGAATACTATCTCCTACGGAAGCCCAAGCGCTGCCACACGTGGCTAGTAAAGTACAGCCGGAGTCTTGAGCAATACAGGCATCCTCGCCTCCTTTTAGGAGAGACTCGGCGAGCTCTATAATGGTGTGTTTGAGTGCTGTTTCTTGTACTTCACGGGAGAGCTCAGGCAGCACTAGGGCGCCGTAACTGTAAGTGTCTTCTTGTTCCCTTGCTGCTAACTCTTTGTTATTGTTGTATTTAGAGCCTGCGATGCTTATATGTGCAGTATTGAGTGTGGTAGTTGTCTCATGATATTGTGTTAATACAGCTGTAGTTTTCAAAATAAGGCCTCTATAGGGTACAATGTTAAGCTACCAAATAAATATGGTTAACTAAATTATACCATATTTTATAAGAGACAGTAGTTTTTTTTATGCTTATGTAACAAATTGTTAATAAATTCTTAACCTAGGCTAATAAGGAAGCTCTCGGAAAGACCAGCGTTTGTGGCCAATATAGCTAGTTAAAGCAGGGACAACCACCCCAGCTGCATGGGCTATTTCCAGCTTAAAATGAATAACGTGGAAAAATGGCAGAAGATAATTAGCCAAAATCAAACTGATAATTAACGTTTGTGCAATAGATGCAAGGTTGACTAAACAAAAGAAAAAAATCGATCGTTGAAACGTTTGGGTTGCTTTTTTAAACACAAATATTTTTGCTAAAATAAAAGCAGTGATCATGCCTGTGACATAAGCAATAATGATCGCCGCTGAAAAAGAAAACCATTCGCTATAAATAATACGGCTTAAAAAATTAACCAGTGCGGCAACTCCCCCCGTACACAAGAAAGCAACGAATTGTTTTGATGCAAAGTGTTTAATCATGTGATTGCCATTTTTGCCATCATGCGTCCAAAATCTATGCTTTCAGAAATGCCGCGATCTGCAGGATAATAATAAGACGTATCCGCAACCCATAACCCTTTGATGGGTAATGCAACGGGGGGCAGTTTACTCAAATATCCTGGCGGGCAAATGGGTTGTGCATGTCGATAACGGCTTGCACGTAGTTCGATAAAATCTTCATCCTGTAATTCAGGGTTGATTTTTTTCAAATAATTTTTTACTTTATCTAAGAAAACTTGATCAGGATCTTTAAATTTTGGATGCTCTCCTGGCATATAAAACGGCACATATACAATATGATCACTCATAGGGCGCAGCTGTGTGTATTCAATAATACCTGGAATATCCATGCTATCATCATTAACATTCAGCCAAAAATTATCAGTAACTTTTCTTTTTAATTTTACGATCACGCAAACCACAGCAATGTTATGAAGTGACTTGAATTGATTTAAAACAGTCTGGGGTAAATCAGGCATAAGGCGAGGCACATAAGGTAGCGGAATGGTGCTAATGACTTTGTCAAAAGCAGTGACAAGACCATTAACTTCTATTCCTTTAACTTGGTTATTTTCAATGATAACGCGTGATACTGGGCTTTTTAAATGAAATTCTCCGCCGTTTTTTTCAATGTAATCTCTCATCGCTTGGAGCAAAGTATCTGATCCGCCTTCTAGGTACCCTAATTTTTCTTCGAATAAATTATAACGGGAGCGACCAATTCTGTGAATGCGGCTCCAAATCCAAGCAGCTGATAAATTATTTTTATAATCATAGAATTTAAACTCAAATAATTTTTTCCATAACACATTGTAAGCTTCTATGCCAATCCAATCTTGAATCCATTGAACAGCGTCCAGTTTATCTAAAGAGCGCCAATCTTTACGTTTTGTGGATAAAAAAGCATGAAGACCATATCTAAATTTTGCAATAATGCTTAACCCAGGAAATTTAAGCAATGCAATCGGATTCCCCCAGGGGGTAACTTTCCCTTGATAAAAATAACCCATTTTGGTTTTTACCCAATGCATTTTTTTTAACAGAGAAAGTTCTTTTAAGATATTGAGAAATCCAGTATCCGAAATGCAGTGAAAGTGATAATAACGCTCAATTTCAATGCCATTAAAATCAAAGGAAGCAGCCATTCCTCCTAGGCGATCGTCGGCCTCAAAAATAATGGGCTGATACCCATCTTGTACAAGTTGATAAGCGACTGCCAGCCCCATGGGTCCTGCACCTAATATAGCAATACGTTGTGTCATTCAAAACTCCAGTACAATGTTGCTATAAGTATCATGATGAAAAGTTTCATGAATAGCTTTTTCAAAAGGAGTAGGTGTTACGTTAAAAACAGTGGGCCAGTCGATCACCTCAAATTCATCATGTGCAACGAGAGCAGTAAGCTGAGCAGTTGTGAACGGTGGATTTTTATCAAAAAAAGACCACATTTCTAAGAGTGCATAAAAAACCCAATAAGGAATATTCACAATGATGGATTTTGAAGAAGTTGTTTTTTTAATAGCATGAATAATATCAATATAATCTATTTTTTCCAACCCTGTAATGTTAAACACTTTTCCTGTGATCTGGTGTTCAATACAGCTAACAATAATTTTGGCAAAATCTCCTACATAAAGGGGCTGTCGCATGTATTTTCCGTCACCAGGAATCGGAAATACAGGTATTTTTTGCATAAATCGAGAAAGCCATCCTAAATGTTTTCTATCAAACCAACCAAACATAAGCGTGGGACGTAACACAACACAAGGGATACCACTTTCTAATACTTGCTCTTCTTGTATACGTTTGGTGCGAGTGTAATGATCATCAGCTACTGATTTAACTACAGATGAACTGATGTGTACTGTATAAGAAATTTGATATTTTTTGATGGCTGATAATACATGCTGAGTTGAAGTAATATTATTGCGGATAAAGGGTTCAGGATGAAGATCACCAATTTGCGCTTGTAGCATTACAACGACATCCGCATCTTGAAAGTATGGTTCCCATTCTCCTGGTTCTGAAAGATCTGCATAAACAGTAGTAACATCAGGGTGTAATTGTTTTAGAATATCTAAATTTTTTTTATGCTTGTCTAAAACAAGCAAATGATTGTATCCGCGCTGCTTAAGACGTGCAACAAGGTTTTGTCCAACAAGCCCGGCGCCTCCAGGCAATATGATTTTAAGATCACGTGAATGCATTTAATTGATACCTTTTTCGCAATCAGGATTAAGCCCTTTTAAAATGATGGGTTGATGTTGATATTCATGTTTCAAATAACCTTTAAATTTAAAAGATTGATTTTTAGCACTAGGCGCGCCACCTAAAGCATAGCCTACAATAGTGCGATCTTGAGAAAGAATATGTATTACTTTAGGAGATTGAGTTTCATATGATAAAGTACCTTCTATGCGTACATATTCAGGGGCATGTTCTAAATAAATAATGTTGGTTACTTCTCCTTCGCATATCCGATTGGAGACATTTTTTTCTTTTTGCCCTATTAAATGTGAAGCGCCTTTAATGAGAGGGTTGTTGAAAATAGCAATATTTTTTTTGGCGGGATCTTTGGATGAATTGATAACATGGCCTGGAAATGGATAAATAGAAATAATTATTTCATCATCTTGAATATGCATCGCCAAAGCAAGTGCAGCGATCATTTTATCTGCAACCTTCGCTTTTTGAGAGGATAATGCTTTTATTTGATAAGGAAAAAGTACTACGGGGATAATTAATAATGCGAGTAAGCGATATTTATTTTTGCGCGCCTGCTCTGCAAACCACGGCGCATATAATATAAATAATGCTGACCACATCATTAAAGTTGGTGTAGCGTATCGGCTTGATAAGGCTTGAGAAGTACCTAAAAAAGAACGCCCTCCGCTTGTCACCATAGCAGTGGCAACAACATATAAAATGAATGCGAGTAGAGCAAGTTGAAGCGAAGACGTTGTGCATGACTTCAGTGCGCGATATAAGCACATGGAGCTGCTGAAAAGGAAAAGAGAGCTTATTAAGAAAAATATTTTTTTCGAATGAACAATTGAAGCAAAGGGATTGCTTAGATATACGAGTGAGTATCGTATCAGCCCAATAGGATTTTTAAGAATATCTTCTATCATGGAAGTTTCTTGGGAAGGTTTAGTATAACCATTAAAATAAAAAAATAATTCAAATGATGCGAGTAATAATAAGATAACGATATAAGGCCACTTCATTCTTAATGTAATCGCTAACAAAACCATAATAGGTGATGCTAATATGCCATTTGCCATTGCCCCGCTAGAAAGAAGCCCTACAAAACACGCTAAAATAAACCAATATACTTGAGAAGAAGTATATGACTTATGCAACGAATAAAACGCAAGCAGGGGTAAACTCGATGCTAAAAAGAATTGACTTTGAAACGCCCACGTAAAATTTTCTTTTTGATCCCAAAAAAACAATAAACATAAAAGGATAGAGGCCATGATAGGTAATGTAATGGTATTTTTTTCATTTTTTAACATTTCTTTTAATGCCATGAAGAAAATTATAAATGACATAAAAGCAAATAAATAATTACAAAAAAATAAAAAAATAGCATTGCTGCTAAAAAATTTAAAGTCCATTAAAAACAGTATCCGGGACAAAAAAATTCGGTGTTCATTATGTTGCGCCCACCAAGTATGCCAATCTCGTGTATTTGCTAGAAATGGCATTTGTCCATCCCACATATCTACAAATGGAACGGGGCTGTAATGATGAACCCCGCCGATAATAGCTAATGCTACTTGAAAAATAGCGAAAATAATAAAAGGAGCAATGATCTGTTTGTCAGATAAATTTTTGATCATAACGGCAACCTTTTAAAAATAAAATTTGGAATAGATTTGATTATGAACATAATGCCTACCCAAAAACAAGGTGTATAAATTACATTTTTTTGTTTTTTAATAGCATCGCAAATATCTTGTGCCACTTTTTCAGGTGATGCGAGTAGTAAGCGTGGCAAGGGTAAACCTTTCGTCATTGGGGTATCAACGAATCCAGGTTTAATCGTTAAAACGTGAACACCCGTTTTGTATAAACGCCCACGCAATCCATCACAAAATGTAGTGACTGCTGCCTTAGCAGCGCCATAAATATAATTAGAAGCTCTGCCGCGATCTCCCGCTACAGAAGAAATAACAGCAATGCTGCCGAAATGTTGTTCTTCCATGCGGTTGGATAATAAAGTAAGAATAGCAATAACGCTCAAACCATTGTTGGATATTTCACGCAAAGTAAGATTTACATCTTTTTCGCAAGCTTCTTGATCAGCAAGTGTTCCATGTGCGATCAATGCAATATCTACGGTATCTAATTTTTGAAAACATGACGTTAACATGGCATCATATTGGTCAAATTGATTAAGGTCTAATGTATAACAGGTAGTATTCATGCTGCCGCGAGCGATTAAGTCATCTGCTGTTTGTTTAAGTTTTTCTGAGTTTCGAGCAACCAAGAAAAATTCTGTTTGTTCAGAGGCCCAATATTTTGCGCATGCTGTTGCAATGGCGGAAGTTGCACCAATAATCAATATTTTTTTCATACTTCAGTAACCCTTTTCCAAAAATGTGAACATAATGCAGGATCGCGCAAAGCAGATAGTTGCTCCCACTTTGGGTAATATTGCCGAAAATCTTCGCCAGACATATGTGCATCTTTTGCAGGATATAGTCTGCCACCTGCATCTCGGACAATATGATCAAGCGCAGAGAATAACATATTTAATGAATCATTTTGAGGAAAATCTAATGCAAGTGATATCCCCGGCATAGGAAATGATAATAAGCCAGGAGAAATTATTTTTCCGCACTTTTTCATCACTGCCAAAAAAGAACCTTGGCCGCTTTTTCCAATAACCTCTAATAAAGTATGCATAGCAGACTCAGCCTGCGCTTCTGGAATAATGCATTGGTATTGTTGAAATCCTTTGTTTCCATATAAACGGTTCCACTGTAATATGCGATCTAGAGGATAGAAAAATGGTTCATAATGGACTGTTTGGGTAGCTGCAGTATGGCAACGATAATATACAGTATTCAATATTTTTAAAGTGAGCGCGTTGACCATTGATTTGGGTGGCGTGAATGGGATAGAAATTTTTTTCTTTTTATTAGTTTCAATAGGCCCATTGTCAGCGTGATCTCCCATGAAAAACACACCTCGCCCAAGCTGTTCGCCTTTTGCTAAGCAATCAACCCAGGCGACAGTGTATTCATGTTTCATGTCAAACGTTTTGGACAGTAAAAAAAATTCGTTCAAATTTTCAAATGGAATGGTGCGTGTATTGATATATTGGGATTGGATAGGCATTAATTGTAATTCAACCCAAGTGATAATTCCTGTCATGCCTAATCCACTGATGGTGGCTGAAAATAGCTCTGTATTTTCTGTTGCAGAACAGATTTTAGCAGTTTGATCAGATCTCAATAATTCGAAACGTTTTACATGACATCCAAAAGTGCCACGTATATGATGATTTTTACCATGCACATCATTGGCTATTGCACCACCTAACGTAACATATTGTGTTCCAGGTGTTACTGGTAAAAACCACCCGTGTGGAATAGAAAATTCTAAAATATCGCCTAAGGTGATTCCTGCTTCAGCAATAATCACACCCTTTTCCCAATCAACGCTCATAAATCTATTTAAACTAGACATGTTGATCACGTTTGCAGAAGTTGCTAAGCAACTGTCTCCGTAACTTCTGCCATTCCCAAATGCTAACGTGGTTTGGTAACGATGAATGAGTTGATCAAAATCATGTGCAATATCTTCACGCCAATAAGTAGTGTGAGAGGCTTGTGAAAAATAAGGGTAATTTCCCCACGAAGTGACGATGCTCATGTTGCCAACCAAAATATTAATCCAAATAGAAATCCTGCATACAAACTAATACGGTCTTTTACTGCAAATACTACAGGATCCTCATGCATCATCCCTCGATGCGTCAGTAACCATATTCGTGTGATCCAAAATAATAATACAGGGCATGCTAGCCAAATCAATTGCGGATGATGGTAAAGGGATACAATGGTATGATCCTGAATATAAAGTGCTAGTATCATCACAGATAAATATCCAGAGGCAGCACCTAACGAAGCAATCATTTCAAGATCATCAGGGTAATAACCTCTTCCTCGCATTTTCTCTGTTTTACCTTGCAATTTTGCTTCACGTAATTCTGCATAACGCTTTACTAATGCCATACTTAAGAAAATAAACATGGAAAATGCAAGCATCCAGAAAGTGAGTGAGGTGCTCATTGCAAATGCACCTGCCACAATTCGTAATGTATAGAGTATAGCGAGTGCAATGACATCTACTGTCATGCGGCGTTTCAACCATAAAGAATAAACGAGTGTTAAAGTATAATAACTCGCAAGCGTAGCGGTAAATAACCATGGCAATAAAATGATCGAGCCTGCAAAAGCTGTGAATAGTAATAGAGGACACATCACCAAACCAGAAATAATAGATAATTTTCCGGCAGCAAATGGGCGATGGCATTTTTTTGTGTGGTGCCTATCATCTTCTAAATCCAGTAAATCGTTTAGAATATATACGCTAGAGGCACATAATCCAAAAAAGAAAAAAGCTAATATGCCATTAGAAAGTAATTGAATATTATTAAATTGATGACTTGCAAGTAATGGTACGAAAATCAATAAATTTTTAGTCCATTGATGTAATCGAAATGCTTTTATCCAGGATTTTACAGAGAATGTTGTAGTAGAAAGAAAATGAACAGGTTTATTGGAGCAATTTACCTTTGCAGTAACACCCCACTCGGGTTTGGCTACATAAGCTTCGCGCGCAGATCTCCACACAATTAAATCATCACGAGCATTGCCGACATAATCAAACTGATTTTCACCATATTTTTCCACTAATTTATCACGTTTACGATGTGCAGAAAGGTTGATAGGGATGCTTGTAGCGAGCACTTCATCAAAAAGACCTAAGTATTTTGCAATTTGCTCTGCATATAAATAATGGCTTGCAGTAGCAAGTACAATTTTTCGTCCTTTGGCGCGTTCTGCTTTTATTAACCCTAATACAGTTTGATCATACGGTAATTTTTCAACATCAATAGGAACAAGGTGCGCTAACCGATCTTTTAAATAAGCTTTACCTTTGGACAGCCATGTGAGCAATTGTAAAAAGCGCCACGGGTATCGGCGTAAAAAACCAACAATAGATTCCGCTAGCATGTCTGAGCGTATTAATGTGCCATCTAAATCAACTACTAAGGGCAGTGAACTCACTGTGTATTCCTTGTGGGTTGTTGAAACGATGCATTATATCATAGGAGTTGAGGAATGAACCCCGGTGCGCCATGCCGAAATAGCACCGGGGTCGTTCCCCCTATTTTTCTTATATCGGGTGTGGCGTTTTTAATTATGTTTTAACTGCTGCCACCTGTTGCAGCGATTTTTTTATTTCATGTGCTGCAAAACATCAATAACGATAGAATATCAATCATTAATGATTGTGTCAACATCTTTTTTGATTTTTATTTTAAATAAACCTTGTGATGGGTTAAGCTAAGTCAGAGGCACTTTTATAGAGAAAAAATAAAGAAAAGTAACTCTGTTCAGGTGAGCACCGAGACAAAAAGCATTCCAGAAGACGGAAGGCAGAAAAGAGGGACAAAAAAGCTTTTTCGTTTGCAGCCCTCTGTTTCTGAATAGCAGTTCACTGGGTAGGGTGAATAATTATCCTAAAATGGCTTTTTCCACAGAAGCAGCGCTGAGCAGACGGTCAGATATTTCTAACAACGCTTCTGCTGATTTATTATCTAACAATGCTTCTTGCGCCGTGGTTAGTGCACCAAATCGTTTGGTTAGGACTCTACGGATAATAGCAAGCTCGCCTTGCATTAAGCCCTCGGCCCGACCTTCGGCTTTACCTTCGGCTTTACCTTCAGCTAAGCCTGCAGCTAAGCCTTCAGCCTTACCTTCATCTATGGCTCTTTGTTTCCAAATATCGATACGTTCACTTAACATATGCTCTACCTCGTACAGTTCATTAAATTCCATGTCTGGTGCTATTTTTTTTGCCTTAAAAACCCGTTGTAAATAAACTAAATAAGCGCGGCGGATACTATCGTGCTCCGGGTTTTTGAGTAATTTTTTCAGGCGCTTAACCACTTGCAGCGCGTCTTTGGGCTCTTGAACTTGTTCCAAAGCTATCAAAGGTGCAACGAGGTTACCGGTCTCTTCCTCTTTGTCAATTATACATCTCGCCTCGTCCAAAAGCCAACAGCTAAACTGAGGTTGATATTGCTTCAATGCTGAGGGCAGCCCAGGGGGCATCAGGTCTTGGAAAGATAATACCGTTTCCCAAGGCGTTTGCCCGTTATATAGCACCAATGGCAGTACAGGCGGCAATTGTTTTGCATTGCGAAGACGCTTATCTTGTTTGATTATTTCTTGATATAACAAGGTGACATACGATAACATCCGTACCACCATAAAGGAATCTTTGGTTGATTGAAACTCAATGAAAATAAGTAAATAGAGCCAATCGTTGTTCCGTTGCACTTTCCAGATGACATCGGATTCTCGTTTATCTATTCCTTCAATAAACTCATTATTCAATAGTTGCAATGTATTAAAATCAAGCTCTTCTACCCAAGGCTCGTTAAAGAAATCAACCAGAAAATCTTTGACAATCGCAGGCTCTGAAAAGAATGCTTTATAAGATTGATCGTAAGGAATTTTTGCTGTCATTGTTGTCTCTTTATTGTTGTTATTATTGAAACGCACTATATCATAAAAAATAAAAA
>CAYLHG010000006.1:0-74121 GCA_964383495.1 uncultured Gammaproteobacteria bacterium | reverse complement strand
CCAACTCAAATCAAGCGAAGTGATAGATTTGTTCGTTTTTAACATTTCAGCAATAACCTTTGCACCCTCAGCGCCGATGTTATTCAAACACAGATCAAGAGAAGCGACATGGCGATTTGCTTTTAATGCTGCAGCGAGAGCCTTTGCGCCTTCAATGTCGATTTGATTGCGACTCAAATCAAGCGAAGTGATAGATTTGTTCGTTTTTAACATTTCAGCAATAGCCTTTGCGCCTTCACTACGGATTGCATTCGCAGCCAAACGCAGAAAAGTGATAGATTGGTGTTCTTTTAAGGCCGCAACGATAGCTTTCGCACCCTCAGCGTCGATGTTATTAAAATACAGATCAAGAGAAGCGACATGGCGATTTGCTTTTAATACTGCAGCGAGAGCCTTTGCGCCTTCAATGTCGATTTGATTCCAACTCAAATCAAGAGAAGTGAGAGAGGAGTTCTCTTTTAAGATTTTAGCGATAGTTTTTGCACCCTCAGCGTCGATGTTATAGCGACTCAAATCAAGGGAAGTGATAAAGCGATTTATTGTTAATACGTTAGCGATAGCTTTTGCGCTTTCAAGGCTGATTTGGTTATCATCCATAACGGTGGTAGTAAGAATTACTTGTTGCGTAATCGCGTTAAAAAATGGAGAATTAAGGGCCATACCGAAAGTTTTGAGCTCAGAGTCCTGTAAATATTCGTCAAGCTTTTGGGGTGGATTGCTGGACTGTAAAATAGAGTGTGCATGATGTAGACACTGTATAGCCGAGCCTGACTGAGGAGGGGTACCGTTCCGGTAATAAATAGCAAGATCAATGGCTTTATCTACAGAGGGGTGCTGCTGGAACTCCTGGAGAGCAATATATAATTGAGTTATCTTCTGTATATTGCTTACATAGTTACGCATGCTAACCTCCGCTTCGTTAAGTGTAGTGTACAGGATGTAATTTAGCAAATCAACATATTTTTTAATCGTTATGATGTATAACCATTTGTATTTTAAAAAATATTTCGTATTTCTTGTAGCTCAAAACGCGGTGGGGGTATGATGCGTTAATCGCTACTCAACGCCGCATAGGCCGAATGGTTATGAATAGATTCAAAGTTTTCGGATTCAACTAAAAAGCGCTTGATCCGCGCATCTTTTTTTAATTCCGTTGCAACATCTCTTACCAAATCTTCCACAAACTTGGGATTCTCATACGCTTTTTCTGTTACAAATTTTTCATCAGCGCGCTTAAGAATGCCATACAATTCGCAAGATGCTTGCTTTTCAATGAGTTTAATTAAATCCTCGAAATGAATATCTGCTAATAATTCTACTGTCACTGTAATATGTGTGCGTTGATTGTGCGCGCCATATTCCGAAATAGCTTTTGAGCAAGGGCACAGGCTGGTGACGGGTGCCACAATTTGAAGCTCTGTTGTTGCTGAATTCGTATGCCATTCGCCTTTGATAGTGATTTCATAATCAACATAACTTTTGGCGCCCGAAACAGGCGCGCTTTTCATGATGAAAAAGGGAAACTGCATAGCAATGTAACCAGAAGTTGCATCTAGCCTGTGCGTCATTTCTTGTAACAATGTATTGAATTGCGCCATTGAAAAAGATGTATGTTTTGTATGGAGCAATTCAACAAAGCGCGACATGTGCGTGCCGCGTTGCTGCGCACTTAAATTAACATACATGTCAAAAGTAGCAACGGTGGATTGTGGTGAACCATCTTGCATCAATACCATAATAGGGTGGCGCAATGATTTTACGCCTACTTTTTGAATGGCAAGCGTGCGATGATCCATATGACTTTGAATATCTGCAATACTTGTTTCAGGAAGTGTGGTTGACATCATTAAACTCCTTCTCGGTATTCCACGCGGGAGCGATCAGTTTCCCAAAGGGTCACTGCGCTGAGTGAAACACTATCTGTATTAATACGTTGAGCAATTTCACGGTAAAGCCACGCTGCTACGTTTTCTGCCGTTGGGCTGACATGCTGGAAAGCAGGAAGATCATTTAAGTGATAATGATCAAGCGACGCAATAGGTTCTGCTGCTGCGCGCTTAATGTCTTGGAAATCTACTGCTAGCCCAATATGGTTTAGTGTACGAGCAGTGACATGAATTTCGGCTTTCCAATTATGTCCATGCAGGCGCTGGCATTTCCCAGGGTGGCCTGGAATGATATGTGATGCTGAAAAATCAACAGTGACAGTTAATGTATAGCTTGGGGTCATGCTACGCTCACTTACAACAACATTATGGCGATGTATCGCATAACACCGTCCATTCTGCTACGCGCGTTTTTATTTGGGCCTCGATGCCTGCGGCATCAAGCCCTGCTTCGGCATATAAATCAGCTACATCCCCGTGTTCCATGAATTTATCAGGGAGCCCTAAGTTAAGCACCGAGCAAGGCAGAGATTCTGACATAATTTGCAAGCAAATACCACTCCCAGCACCCCCCACCACAGCATTTTCTTCTATTGTAACCAATAAACGGTGGCTTTGAGCTAACGTGCGAATAAGCTCTCTATCTAACGGCTTGACAAACCTCATGTTTACCAGCGTGCAATCTAGGCGATCAGCAACGACACGCGCTGCGTGCAATAGGGGCCCGAAACATAAAATAGCAACAGTTTGCCCTTCTCGGGTAATCAGGCCTTTCCCAATAGGCAGCGTATTCAGTGCGGAAGAAACAGGCAGGCCCGCTCCGCTGCCACGAGGGTAGCGAACGGCGGCTGGACCGTCATGGTGAAAACCTGTCGTGAGCATATCTCGGCATTCTTGCTCATCAGCAGGTGCCATAATGATCATATTAGGGATAGCGGAAAGATAGCTTAAATCAAAGCTGCCATGATGCGTAGGGCCATCGGCGCCGACCAAGCCCGCACGATCCAATGCAAACAGCACAGGCAAATTTGGCAAACATACATCATGAATGACTTGATCATAGGCGCGTTGTAAAAAAGTAGAATAAATAGCAACAATGGGCTTTTTTCCTTCGCATGCCAACCCTGCTGCGACTGTGACAGAATGTTGCTCAGCAATGCCTACATCAATATATTGTTGTGGATATGCTTCTGAAAACCGTACCATACCAGAACCTTCTCGCATGGCAGGGGTGATAGCGACTAATTCAGGCGAAACAGCAGCCATATCGCATAGCCAATCGCCAAAAATGTGGGAAAAAGTAGGCTTGCTCGGTTTTTTAGCGGGAGGGTTTGGGTTTAAATAACCCGGCGAAACAGCATGAAAAGTGATGGGGTCGGCTTCAGCAGGCGCATAGCCTTTCCCTTTCTGGGTGTAAATGTGTAAGAGCCGTGGGCCTTTGATATCGCGTAGCGCGGTGAGTGTTTTCACAAGTTGATTGATATCATGGCCATCAAAAGGGCCGAAATAATTAAACCCTAATTCTTCAAATAAAGTTCCAGGGAGAATCATGCCTTTTAAATGTAATTCCGTACGGCTCGCCAGCTCTCGCATGGAGGGTGGCATGATGTTTAATATTTTTTTACTTCCCTCACGCAGCGAAGTATATACTTTTCCGGAAATAATACGTGCGAAATAATTTGAAAGAGCGCCGACATTTTCGGAAATAGACATTTCATTATCGTTCAATATAATGAGCATGTCTGCTTTCACCGCCCCTGCATGGTTGAGTGCTTCGAATGCCATGCCTGCTGTCATCGCGCCGTCGCCAATCACGGCGACGGTTTTATCTAGATCATCGGGTGTTTTAGCAAGCGCCATTCCGAGGGCAGCGCCAATGGATGTACTAGAATGGCCGACGGTGAAGGTGTCGTAGGGGCTCTCCCCACGCTTGGGGAAAGGTGAAAGTCCGCCCGTTTTGCGCAGTGTATGCATCAAGGGTTTGCGGCCTGTTAAGATTTTGTGGATCAATGCTTGGTGGCCGACGTCCCACACTAACTTATCTTCTGGCGTATTAAATACATAATGGAGGGCAACGGTAAGTTCCACAGTACCCATGCTGGCACCAAAATGCCCGCCGATTTGGTTCATGAGGGACATGAAGTAGTCGCGTAACTCAGAAACTAGGGTAGGTAAAGCAGAGGCAGGAAGCTGTCGTAAATCAGCAGGCGTGTTAATGCTGTCCAGAAGAGGGTATGTCATACCGTGCCCCGTCGTAAAACTAGAAGATAATATATCATAAGGGCTGAGGATTATCTAATAGGAATTAGTATACACGTAGTGAGTAATGGCGAGCGGTTATAAATTTAATTAGGTCTAGGGCGCCGCCGCTGAGATGGGTCTTCTATTTTGAGCGCTGTGCTAGGAAAATCGGTTGGGTTATTGGCGCTTTTCACCTTATATACTTCTACCATTAAGCCCTCTAAATCAAGAGGAAGAAGTTTCTCTCCGAATGAACGAAAAGCGTCATGCATATTGGCTGTTTTGCCATGTGCTTCAATTAGTTCTTTCCTAACTTTTTTGATGCTTGCATAGCGCGTTGCGAAGTCGTGGACATCTCGTGCAGCATTTAAGTAACCTATTAACACAAACTGTCTGACTTCTGGTGAGGCATTTTGATAGGAGTCTTTTAAGAGGGCAGTGGCATCGCTTGTTAAATTAAATCGTGGATATATCTCAGTATAACGATTTTCATCATTTATATAGAAAACCGTATAGGAAACCTCGGGAGCTTTTGCGAAGAGAGACGTGCCTAGCGGATTTCGCTCTATCAGTGTGAAGCGCCCCATATCATTCCTCATTGTGTTTAATGAGGCTATTATAAAGCAAGCAAACTTACAATACAATGGGATGCTTGAAGATAATGGGTTATTTATTTAACATTGAGATAATGGCTTTTTCTAAATCAGGTAGGTGATTTTTGATTACACCGCAGGATGCTGTCTTGAGTAATATCACCTCTGCTTTGGATTTGTTTAATTTTAGATATGCAATCAAGTATATGATTTGCATAAAGCTTCCAGTCTTTATTCATAAATCAGTCGCCTCTTTTAGGATTGTTTCTTTTAGGTGGTGATTTAATTCATGCTCTGGTATTAAGTCTATTTTTCTTCCAGTAAGCTCCTCGAGCTTTTCACTAAGGGGCAGCCGTTGAGTAAATAAATCATAGCCGCGAGGAAAATCTACAAGAAAATCAATATCGCTGTCTGGTCGTTCTTCGCCCCGAGCCACAGAGCCAAAAACGCGTATGCGGCGTGCCCCGTATTGAGTTGCTAATAGGGTAATAGCTTTCTTTTTAGCATGTAATTCTTGAAGTAGCATAACTCCTTCCTTGCTTGTGAGTTTAGTTCTTCCTTATTTAGAAATCAATATGTCACACACGCGCTCATGACTTTCTTAACACCACAAAATTAGCCAAGTGCTTCAAATATTGAGTGTCGCCATCAATGTAAGCCAACAAGCCCAAGGCTTCCTGGTGAAGCTGATTTAACCATTGCTTAGCGCCCGTCATCCCGAGTATCGAAGGGTATGTTGCTTTGTTTAACGCAGTATCGGCTCCCGTTTTCTTCCCCAAGAATGCGATATCGCCTTCCACATCCAGTAAATCATCTTGGACTTGAAAGGCTAAGCCTAGCGTTTCTGCAAATAAGGTTAATTGGTTAAATGTTTCTGGATTCACAGGCTGCATCATGGCGGCCAATTGAATACTAGCGCGTATCAAGGCCCCCGTTTTACAGCGGTGCATATGCGCTAATTGATCGTGATCCAAACTTTTTCCTGTGCTAGATAAATCAATAGCTTGGCCGCCGACCATGCCAAGTGAGCCAGCCGATTTCGATAAGCAGGCAATCATGTTGATGCGGCGCTGAGCCTCAATGTGGTCTGCGTTCGCCAATATTTCAAAAGCTAAGGCTTGAAGCGCATCGCCAGCAAGCAAGGCCGTAGCCTCGCCAAAGGCAATGTGGCAGGTAGGTTTGCCACGACGGAGATCATCGTTGTCCATGACAGGTAAGTCATCATGGATTAAAGAATAGCTATGGATGAGCTCTACTGCAGCAGCCAGTGGGTCCAATTTATCTAAGGGGGTGCGCAGCGCGTAGCCCGTTGCATATACTAGAAGAGGGCGTAGACGCTTGCCCCCATTTAAAACGGCATAGCGCATCGCCTCATGCAGATGCGAAGGCGTCATTTTAGCGTCGGGGAGATATTTCAATAAGATATCATCTATCCGTTCAAGGCATTCTTGAATATAGGCATGGATAATCATTCGTTATATGCTCCTATTGTTTTCTCTTATATTATAATAACTAGGTTGGGTCAGAGGAGCTATCCGTTTTTTGTAACAAAGTTTCTACTTTTAGTTTTGCTTCTGCTAACGTAGCTTGGCATTCACGAGATAATGCTATTCCTTTCTCAAAAGTTGCAAGCGACTCTTCCAGGCTCAGGGTCCCAGACTCCAAGCTTTTCACTAGTGTTTCTAAAGATTCAATAGCATTTTCGAAAGAAAAGGATTTTTTTATCTTGGGTTTCATGGGAAAATAGCGCCTCTATAAATCTACCTGAAGTTTACAGAGGAAGTGAGGAGGAAGTCAACATTCCTGCCTGGCAACACGCATATTTCTGTTATCAACGTGTATAATGGGGGGCACGCCATTACCCCCTAGCAGTCATTTCGTTTATAAAAGGAGATGAGATGGAACATTTGTCAGATAAAATACTGGAATGGTATACCTTCGTACAACCTTACAGTAAAACCTGGATGACGATGTTGCCTGCGTTATTAAGTATTGGGTTAGCCTTTGTCACACGGCAGGTTATTTTTGCATTATTTGTGGGGGTGATTACCGGAACACTAGTGTTGGCCATGCAAACTGGTCAAGCCATGGATTTAAATTTTTTACGCACGTTTATTTTGCCTTCTTTAGGCACGCCTGATTATGCGCTCATTTTGATCACTTATTTATGGTGTTTAGGTGGTTTGATTGGTATGTGGAATAAAACAGGCGCGGCGCGTCATTTCGCAGAAACAGTGGGACATCGTTTAGCAGTAGGGCCTCGTTCTGCCAAAGTATTTACATGGGTCATGGGGTTGATATTCCATCAAGGAGGAACAATCAGCACCATTCTCACCGGGACAACGGTACGCCCTGTGACAGATAAATATAATGTAAGCCACGAAGAGTTAGCTTATATTGTTGACTCCACTGCTTCCCCCGTGGCAACCATCTTACCCTTTAATGCTTGGCCTATTTATGTTGGGGGAATCATTATTGGCACCGTCCCATTTATCAATTCCGAAGCGGACGCGTTTAGTTTGTTTATCTCTTCCATCCCATTTAATTTTTATGCACTACTGGCTGTACTTTTCACATTATTGATGTCATTAGAATGGTTGCCATGGATGGGGTCTGGGCTGCGTGCAGCGATGGTACGTTCTCGCACCACTGGAAAACTAGACGCGGACGATGCGCAGCCCTTGATGAAGTTGGGAACAGGAAAAGCACATCAAGCGTATGGTTATAGTCCCAGCAATATAGATTTTGTGTTGCCGATTGTGCTGCTGCTGATAGTTGCAATTGTTCCGTATATTTGTGCGCACATGGGGCTGATCGCATTAAAATACGCAAATTTTATTCCAGAAGCTTTTTTACTGGCAGTGCTGAGTAGCATGGGAATTGCAAAATACCGTGGCATGTCGTTATCAGATGTGATGAATGGTTTTAATGAAGGCTGTCAAAGTGTGACGGTAGCAGCCATTTTGTTAGGTTTGGCGGTGACGCTAGGGGTGGTGACTAAAAAGTTAGGATTAGCTGGTTATTTAGTAGGGCTGACAGGGGATCTGTTGTCTCCCACACTATTGCCGGGCATATTAACTTTATTATGTTTGACCATCGCATTTGCAACAGGCTCTTCCTTCGGTACTTTTGCTGTTGTGTTGCCCGTTGCCATGCCTTTATCTTACATGCTAGTGCCTGAAATAACGTATGTGCAAATTTGTTTAGGCGCAGTGTTGGGAGGTTCTGTAGCAGGTGACCAATGTTCGCCTGTGTCGGATACGGTCGTGCTATCTAGTATGAGCACAGGATGTGATTTAATGCACCATGTAAAAACGCAGCTACCTTTATCAATGACCCTGTTAGGGACAGCTGCAATATGTTCAATGCTTGCAGTTAAAATATGGATATAAACAATGATTGAGTTAAAACATGCAAGCAAAGTATATGAAGGTGCTTCTTCTATTGTTGCATTGCATCCTACTGTTTTGCGAATTCATGCAGGTGATATTTTTGGCATTATCGGAGAAAGTGGTGCGGGTAAAAGCACATTGTTACGTTTAATCAATGCGCTTGAAATTCCAACGGAAGGTGAAGTGTGGGTGAATCAGCAACGAATTCATCATTTAGATCAAACTGCTTTACGAAAAGCGCGCAGCCAAATTGGCATGATTTTTCAGCATTTTCATTTGGTCATGTCAAAAACAGTATTCGAGAACGTAGCGTTGCCATTGCGTTTAATGAATGTATCGGACACAGAAATACAACGTCGTGTGCCAGCGTTATTGGATCGGGTTGGATTATCACATGTTACGAGAAGTTACCCGGGCCAACTCAGCGGGGGGCAAAAGCAGCGTGTGGCGATTGCGCGTGCCCTGGCTCATAACCCGAGCATCTTACTATCAGATGAATCTACTTCATCATTAGATCCAGAAACCACAGAACAAATTTTAGCATTACTCAAAAGCTTGCGTGATGAAAAAAGATTAACAATTGTATTGATTACACATGAAATGGAAGTGATTAAATCTATTTGTACGCGCGTAGCCGTGATGAACAAAGGAAAAGTAGTTGAGCAAGGTGAAGTGTTAGATTTATTTACTTCCCCACAAGATCCATTCACTAAAAAGTTGGTATCTCGTTCTATGGGAGAAGCGTTGCCTGCGGCTTTGTTAGAAAAATTATCGCCACATGTGACTGATGTACATCGACAACCTCTGTTTCATGTAGCCTTTCGAGGCAAAGCAGCTACGCAACCATTGGTGTCGGGGTTGGTGCGTGAATGCGGTGTAGCAGTCAATATTTTACAAGCGCATTTAGAAACATTGCAAGGTGAGGGTTGTGGCACCATGATTTTCACTTTGGATGATCATCGTAAACGTGACATTGTATTAGCTTATTTATTAGAGCGTGGCGTGATAGCGGAGGTAATGGGTTATGTTTCCTTTGATTAAAGCTACGTTAGAAACATTATATATGGTATTTGTTTCAGGTATTATTGCAGGAGTGATAGGTTTATATTTAGGATTGTGGATGTATGCTACTTCCAGTACGCATTTATTTGCAAAGCCTAATATGTACCGCTTCGTCAGCATGGTAGCGAACGTTATTCGCTCTATCCCTTTTATTATTTTCATGATTATTTTAATTCCAGTGACGCGTGTAATGGTAGGTACTTCGATTGGAACAAACGCAGCGATCGTGCCGCTTACATTGGCCGCGATCCCTTTATACGCACGTTTGAGTGAATCAGTGTTTGTGGAATTACCCCCAGGATTGTTAGAAGCAGGCAAGTCGATGGGCGCCACTGCTGGGCAAATATTGCGCCACATGGTATTGCCCGAAGCAAGGCCAGGATTAATTCGTGCATGGACAATGTTGCTGATCACATTAATTGGATATTCTGCAATGGCAGGTGTGGTCGGTGGTGGTGGATTGGGAACGCTGGCGTACAATGAAGGGTATCAGCATTTTAATGCAGAAGTGATGTTATCAACAACGGTAATTTTGGTAGTATTGGTACAGTCTATTCAGGTGTTGGGGGATATGATTTCTAACTATAAGCGTTAGCTTTTTTGCGGAGGGAAAAATGAGGGTTATCGCATTATTATTGAGCTTATTATTGCTATCTTGCTCTTCTCACGATGATCTGAGCCGCTTGCGCGTAGGCACCGTTTCAGGTCCTGAAACTGATCTGATGAAAGTAGCGCAAAAAGTGGCACTAGAACAATCGGGTTTGGATATTCAAATCATGACATTTGCGGATTATATTTTACCGAATACTGCCTTAGTAGATGGTTCATTAGATGCGAATGTATTTCAACATGAAGTTTATTTAGAGCATTATTTGAAAGCACACCCTAATGCACATTTGATAGCAGTTGCAAAAACATTTGTGTACCCAATGGGTATTTACTCGCAACATTATACGTTGCAAACATTGCCGGACAAAGCCAAGGTCGCCATTCCTAACGACCCCAGTAATAATGCGCGAGCATTATTATTATTAGAAAAAGCGAAGCTTATTACGTTAAAGCATAAAGATATTTACAGTGTGACAATAGCAGATATTGAAAATAATCCTAAACAGTTGGAGATCATCGCATTAGAGGCAGCGCAGTTGCCGCGCGTATTACCTGATGTTGGTTTGGCAGTGATTAACACGAATTATAGCTTGATGGGTGGATTGCTGCCGAGCAGAGATGCTTTACTGACGGAAGATCAACATTCTCCATATGCAAATGTGGTGGTGGTGCGCCAAGGGTTTGAGAAGGATGCGCGAGTAAAAGCCTTAGTAGAAGCTTTGCATTCACAAGCGGTGCTTGAGAAAGCGGAGGAGTTATTTCAGGGGCAAGCCATTCCGGCACGTTGAATTTTTTCTGGCTATGGGTGGACTCGAACCACCGACCTCAGCATTATGAGTGCCGCGCTCTAACCGGCTGAGCTACATAGCCATGGAGTGACTATTCTGCCTATAACTCCCTGAGGTGTCAAGGGGTTTTAAAATATATGTTATACTTCCATATCAGTCATTTTCAAAAATAAGGGGATGAGTATGCCTGTTGCAGTACTTGCCTTGAAGCCTAAAATTTATGAACTCCCTTTCGCACCACGGTTAACGTGGCAGCAGATTTTAGCTTCCCCACACCCTAACCCGTTGAAAAACCTTTACTGGTCCGCACAGCAATTACTTGCCTTGAGGGAGTATGCGGCAACATACATGCAGATTAACATCAACCTCCAAGAGCAGCAACAAGGAGAAATGGCGAAATGGGTGGCAGAGGCTCGCAAACGTGCAGCAGCAGAAGTAGAAGAGAAGCGCCGACAAGAAGAATTTTACACCATGCAAGAAGCTTATGATGATCAACTCGATGATATCCTGGAAAGTATGCGGCCTGATGAGACACAAACGCACGTTAGAGATACGTATACAGCACATCCAGAGAGTGTTGCTAGGGCATGGGCTGCCATTTATGCTTCAGCTTATGAATTGACGCTGGCCTCTTTAGCGGTAGAGGTGGGTGTTGACGCCTTTTATGCTGCCATGGATACGCCTATTCCTGAAGCGGATCATGAGGCGCTTGCTAAGCATGCTGAAATTTCAGAAGGGTTGCTCTCTCACTTGGTCACACTTGAACATAGCGTGGACAATAAAGTCAGCGACAATATGGTGCTTGCAAAACAATTTGTGGATCGTTTGGCACGAGGATTGTTGCATATTGGAAAAACACACGAAGCTGTTTCGCCAGATTTATTAGCACAAGATTTTAATACGCATGTGCAAAAAATAGCTAAACTGGCACAAACATTGGAAAAGGCGGTAGAAGCGGACTTAGCTGCATTAAAAGCATGGGCTACGCAAACGAACAATCCTGCACCTTTAGTTGGGCCTGTGCCCAGTGATGTGAGCCCTACTTTTGATATGACTTCTGATGCAATAAATTCAGGTGAAGCCCAAGCACAATACGTTCAGAGTTCATTCAAGAATGCGCCTACGTCTGTGACCGGGCAGCATGTGCGTCATGAAGCTACATTAAGCGCGAACAGTCCCTTTACACTTCAGAATAAGCCTGAACCAACCCAACAAAATCCTACAGATGATTTAGCAACACAAGCTGATTGGTTAGGCGTACAGCCGAATGAATTACGTCAGGTTGCAACAAGAGGAATTGCAAGTGCGTTAAAGGTGAGCTTACCTCAACCTGCTGATATGGCTTCCGAGCTTTCAGCGGAAGAGCGGAAAAAGAAAAATATGTCTCTTTCCACGAGGCCCGCGCCTCCTATACAGTAAGCGTTTGAGATGAAGAGTGTACACTGAAGGAGCATTTTTGATGAAAAAATTGTTATGCACAATAGGGTTATTATTTCCAATGGTTTCCTTTGCATGTATGTCTCATCATGTGACATATACGGAAGCCTATATTCGTGCCATGGCGCCAGAACAAACTTCAACAGCAGCGTATATGATCATTGAAAATAAAAGCGATAAACCCATCACTATCGTAGGCGTTGCCAGTGAAGATGCAGCCACTGTAATGATGCATAAAACGGTAGAAAAAAAGGGACGCGCGCGTATGGAGCACCTGCATGAGTTGGTAGTTCCTGCGCATGGAAAATTAATTTTACAACCAGGCGGTGAACATTTAATGTTAATGGGAATGCCTGAGCCTTTGGTGCCTACAGATAACGTTACACTGCTCATTACATATTCAGATAAATCTACTTCTACCGTGCAAAATATTCCAGTAAAAGATATGCGGAGGCATGAATAAAAATAATGAGTGTGATAAAATAACTTATGTCATCAATATGGCATAAGTTATTTTTTTAGATAAAAGGAATATGAGTAATGAAATCTACAAAATCTTTTACGGGCAAAGATACGCAGAATGGCTCAACCAACCAACAGTATTGGGATATGCAGCCATTGCATCATGCGCTTACTGCACCTATTTCTATAAAACACGCTGTGTCTCCACCGCCGCCACCTAATAGTTTTTCTTCTAAGAGTTTTAATCAAAATCAGCCTTCTTCGCTTCATTTTGCCGCCCCCGTGCTAGAGCCGAGAAAGCGTCATTCCAGTGAAGATAATTCAGACTATTCAGAAGAGAGTGATGACGATGCCGATATGATGATTTTTGAGAATGATTTTGATGGTGATATAGTACCGGATGGTGAGGAATACAAACGAGATCCCGATCAGGAACGTAAACATGATACGCGGAATCAAAAAGGGGATTGGGCTAAGCCTTTTAAGCCTCTGTAAACCAATCTATCATCCCTGAGATCGACACGCTCTGCATATTCCAAAAATATTCAGGGCGTGATCAGTCATTTCATACCCAAATTTTTCTGCAATGGCTTTTTGGCGTGCTTCGATCACTTCGTCTACAAATTCTTCTACGGCGTTGCACTTCGTACAGACTAAATGATCATGATGTGACCCTTTATTCAGCTCAAACACTGCTTGCCCGCTTTCAAAGTTCAAGCGTTGCACAAGGCCTGCTGCCTCAAACTGCGTGAGCACGCGGTATACAGTTGCTAACCCTACTTCATCTCCCATATCCAGTAAGCCCTTGTAAATGTCTTCTGCACTTAAATGCTTATCAGGTGCGTCAGCCAGCATTTGAAGAATGCGCAGACGAGGGAGTGTTACTTTGAGCCCAGCTTTGCGTAAATCGTTGTTATCCACGAGTGCTCCTTTGCTTTTTGGTTTTACCTGACTATGGTAACATAGCTTGAGTCTAATACAGGGGGATAGTTTGTGAAAAGATTGCTGATATTATTATGTGTGGCTTTATTAGGGTGTCAGAGTGGTGGGTTTTCTATTGTGCATAAACCTCCTATGCAGCAAGGAAACTTGCTTGAGGCAGACAAAATGGACCAACTTGAGTTGGGGATGACACAAGAGCAGGTAGAATTTTTATTAGGCGCCCCTATTTCGCACGATAGTTTTGGGTACAACCGGTATGATTATGTTTATTATTACAAAGAGAAGTTTAAAGATCCTGTGCATAAGAAATTGACGATTTATTTTGAGGAAGGCAAGGTTGTTCGTATTGTAGAGTAGTGAATTATTCGTAGTGGTGAGGTCACCCCAGCATCTCACTCGCATGCTGCAAGGTTTTTTCCGTAATTTTCACGCCGCCCAGCATTCGAGCCAGCTCATGTACGCGACCATTCCTATCTAGCACAGTCACTTGGGTGCGTGTTGTGCTGTTTTCCGTTTGTTTGGAAATATAAAAATGGTGATCTCCTTGTGCCGCGACCTGTGGCAAATGCGTTACACATAATACCTGTGCTTTTTCTCCTAATGCGTGCAATAATTGCCCGACAATTTCTGCTGTGCCACCACCAATACCTACATCCACCTCATCAAATACAATCACAGGTAAACTATCATCTTGTACAATCAGCACTTGTAATGCTAATGAAATACGCGACAATTCACCACCCGAAGCAATTTTATGAAGGGGCGCAGGTGTAGCACCCGGATTTGTATTCACCATAAAAACAACTTGCTCTGCACCATAAGCGCCAAAGGCTTCTAATGGTTCAAACCCCACAAAAAAAGTACCGCCTGGCATACCTAATTGTTGCATAGAATCTGTGATAGCTTCGTTTAATAAAGGTGCTGCCTTTTTGCGTTTTTTGGATAAAATATCGCATAAATTTTCATACTCTTTTTCTTTGCTTATAATCATGTCAGCAAGTATTGATATTTCTGCTGACTGAGAATCTAATGTGTTTAGCTTTTTAGTAATCGTAGATAATTTTTCTGACAATGCTTCAGGTGCTACACGATGTTTTCGTGACATTTCATGCAATACACTTAAGCGTGCATTGATTTCTTCAAGATGTGATGAATCGGTATCCATTTTTTGTGCATATGCATTCAATGTGTTGATGACTTCTACACAATTAATTCTTGCTTCTTCTAACATTGTTGTAACAGGTTCAAGCGCAGCATCTAATTTGATTAATGCTTCGCACTGACTTTGGATTCGAGATAACAATATTGTAACAGAAGCATCTTCATTTAATAATTGTAAAATGGATTGAATATAGGATAATAGTTCATCGCCTTTTGAAAGTTTATCGTGTTGAGCTGTTAATGTGTTCCATTCATTTGTTTTTAAATGCAATGTTTCTAGTTCATTTAATTGAAATCGTAATAAATCCATTTCATCCGTTTTTTGAGATTCATTCATCACTAATGTCGCATGTTTCTCTTTTAATTGTTTGAGCGAATGATAGGCTTGATGCACCAATTGTGCATCCTGCATATGTTTTCCAAATACATCTAATAAATAACGATGTGTTTCTGTTTTAAATAAAGCGTGATGGGCATGTTGACTATGAATATCAATAAGTAATCGCGAGAGCGATTTTAATGTAGAAAGCGGCACCGATTCGCCATTAATATAGGCTCGAGACCGGCCATCAGACAATATAGTGCGACGAATCACGCATTCTTTTTCTTCTTGATTTAATTCATGCTCAGTCAGCCAGGTTTGCACCGTAGGCAGAGCAGTGATATCAAGGGTGACACTGATTTCTGCGCGCTCAAAACCTGCACGTACAAAACTGGCATCAGCGCGTTCACCCATGCATAAAGAGAGTGCATCAATCATGATAGATTTACCTGCACCTGTTTCACCGGTCATGACAGTCATGCCCGGATACAATTCTAAATCCAGCTCATCAATAATAGCAAAATGGCGAATATGAATATGCGTTAGCATGGTTATTCCTGGGAAGGTGGAAAATACAGGACTTACGTAGAATGCGCCTCGCGGCGTTAAAAGGCTTCTCAAAATGCTCACATAGTTGATCTATGCTGCGTTTTTTCGTCGCCTTTTGCCTTGCGATCCACGTTTTGCGGGTGTCCTGTTGACGGCTTTTTGTCATTTTGCGTAAGTCCTAAAATATTTGCTTTTTAGAGGCGTTCCCCATTCAAGCTTAGTCCGTAGCGTATGATAATAATCGTAATCGGCTGGGTGAATCAACTTAAGTTTATTTTTTTTGCGCGTCACTTTCAAAGTAGCACCAGGGGAAAGCGCAACCAGTGCTTGACCATCACAACTGATAGCCGGATGGTTCGAGGATTGTGTTCGTGCTACACGTAATTCAACTACAGATTCACTGCTCACAGCAATGGGACGAGAAGTGAGCGTGTGTGGGAACATTGGCACTAATACAATGGATTCTAACGAAGGGTGCAAAATGGGCCCACCTGCCGATAACGCATAGGCGGTGGAACCCGTAGGTGTAGCAATAATCAGCCCATCTGATCGCTGGCTGTAAACGAATTGGCCATCAATGTACATTTCAAATTCAATCATGCGCGCAATTTCGCCTGCGTAAAGTACGACATCATTCAGTGCGATACCGATAGGCGAGGCTTTTCCTTCCATGTATAAATGTGCTTCTAAAAGAAAGCGTGTTTCTTCTACAAATTCTCCTTGAAGAATGGCGCCGAAATGTTGCTCGATATTATCGGGAGAAATATCGGTTAAAAACCCCAGTAGGCCTCGGTTAACGCCAATCACAGGAATATGATTATCCACCACAGCATGCGCAGCATTCAGTAAACTGCCGTCGCCCCCAACCACAATGACAAGATCCACTTTGTTGCCAAAGTCAGCAGTGGTGAGCGTGGGAAGGGAAATTGGAGGAATATGGCTGGCGGTATCAGCTTCAATAAAAAGTTCAACTGGTTGGGTGGTGAAGAACGCCACGAGTTTTTCGAGGGTTTGATGGGTACTTTGGGTGCTATAACGGCCCATCAAAGCGATGCGTTTAAAATGGGGTTGCATGGGTTTCTCCAATGATTGTTAGCTTTATTATAATCCAACACAGGACTTACGCAAAACACCCCTCGCGGCGTTAAAAGGCTTGAAAATATCAATAAAGCCCCCATATGCTTTCTAGCCCATACAGGAGACAACAGCATGAGCAAGAAAGATCATTCCGAGGAGTTAAAGTTTGACACAGAGGTAACCCCTCCAGAATTCAAGGAAAAAGCCCCGGATGGCAGCGAGCTTGATCTCGCCAAAAAGCTGACGGAAGCAGAGCAAAAAGCAAAAGAGAACTGGGAGCTGGCATTACGCACCCGCGCAGAGATGGAAAACCTTCAAAAACGCACGCAGCGCGATATTGAGCACGCCCACAAATATGCTCTTGAGCCTTTTGTGAAAGACTTAATTCCTGTCATTGACAGCTTAGAACAAGGGTTGGCAACACCCGCCGACAGTATTGAGCATGCCAAAGCGCTTCATCACGGCATGGAACTGACGTTGAAAATGTTTTTGAATACGTTAGTAAAATTCAACGTAGAAGTGGTTGACCCACTCAACGAGCCTTTCGACCCTACACACCATGAGGCCATGGTCATGCAACCCAGCAACGATCATGCTGCAGGCACTGTGTTGACGGTGGTCCAGAAGGGTTATTTACTGCACGGTCGCTTAATCAGGCCAGCGCGTGTGATTGTATCAAAAGCAGCTGAGTAAACTTGAAAAGCGCGAAAGCGCCCCCATATCCTGAACATCAACAGTGGAGAATAATGATGGCTAAACATGTGATAGGTATTGACTTAGGTACCACGAATTCTTGCGTGGCGGTATTAGATAAAGGTGGCAAAGTCACCGTGATTGCGAACACAGAAGGGATGAGAACAACACCTTCTATCGTTGCTTACACCAAAGATGGTCAAAAATTAGTGGGCGCGCCTGCGAAACGTCAATCAGTGACTAACCCAACCAATACGTTTTATGCAATCAAGCGTTTGATTGGCCGTTCTTTTAAAGACGAAGTAGTGCAACGTGACATCAAAATGGTTCCTTACAAAATCATCCCGGCGAACAATGGCGATGCGTGGGTTGAGGTGCAACTTGAAGGCAAGCCTGCTGAACCCAAAGCGCCTGCACAAGTATCTGCTGAAGTATTGATCAAGATGAAGCAAACAGCAGAAGAATATTTGGGTGAAGAAGTGACTGAAGCAGTGATCACTGTACCTGCTTACTTCAATGATTCTCAACGTCAAGCCACCAAAGACGCTGGGCGTATTGCCGGGCTAGAAGTAAAGCGTATCATCAACGAGCCCACTGCCGCTGCATTGGCGTATGGCATGGATAAAGCAAAGGGTGATTCTAGAATTGCTGTGTACGATTTGGGCGGTGGTACGTTTGATATTTCCATCATTGAAATTGCAGAAGTGGAAGGCGAGCATCAATTTGAAGTATTGGCCACCAATGGTGATACTTTCTTAGGTGGTGAAGATTTCGATATGCGTATCATTGATTTCTTAGTGGAAGAATTCAAGAAAGAACAAGGGATTGATTTGCGCAATGATCCGCTGGCATTGCAACGTTTGAAAGAAGCTGCTGAAAAGGCGAAAATTGAATTATCTTCTTTGCAACAAACAGATGTTAATTTGCCTTACATTACTGCTGACGCCACTGGGCCAAAGCATTTGAATATCAAGATGACACGCGCAAAATTAGAATCGTTAGTGGAAGATTTAATTGAGCGCACGATTAACCCTTGCAAAACAGCATTGAAAGATTCTGGTTTAACAGCGGATAAAATCAGTGATGTGATTGTGGTGGGCGGACAAACGCGTATGCCAAAAGTGCAAGAAGCGGTGAAGCAAATTTTTGGTAAAGAAGCACGTCGTGATGTGAACCCTGATGAAGCAGTAGCGATTGGCGCTGCTATTCAAGCAGGTGTATTGTCCGGTAGCGTGAAAGATATTCTTTTATTAGACGTAACACCATTATCATTAGGTATTGAAACGATGGGTGGTGTATTGACGAAATTGATTGAAAAAAATTCAACGATTCCGACAAAACACTCGCAAGTGTTTTCAACGGCTGATGATAATCAAACTGCGGTAACTGTTCATGTTGTGCAAGGCGAGCGTGAGCGTGCAAATGCAGAAGGCAATAAATCATTAGGACGTTTTGATCTGAGTGATATTCCGCCTGCGCCGCGTGGCGTTCCTCAAGTTGAAGTAACATTTGATATTGATGCCAATGGTATTTTGAATGTATCTGCTAAAGATAAAGCAACGGGCAAACAGCAATCGATTGTAATTCGTGCATCCAGTGGTTTATCTGATGAAGAAATTCAGAAAATGGTGAAAGAAGCAGAGCTTCACGCTGCTGAAGATGAGAAGTTTAAAGCCTTAGTGGAAACACGTAACCAAGCGGATGCAATGATTCACTCTGTGACGAAATCCATGAAAGAGGCGGGCGATAAAGTATCTGCTGATGAGCGTACAACCATTGAAGCAGCGATTAATGAGCTGAAAGAAGCGATAAAATCTGATGATAAATCGTTAATTGAAGCAAAACTTCAAACGTTGACAGATGCTTCTGGTAAAATGGCTGAGAAACTTTACGCAGCGGGTGGCGCGGGTGCTGCCGGCGCAGCAGATGCTGGCCAAGATACTGCAGGTGCTGCAAGCGGTGATGGTGATGCAGTGGATGCGGAGTTTGAAGAAGTGAAGGATAAGAAGCAGTAAGATGCGCCTCCTGTGATACGCGCCCCTTGTAGGGGCGTGTATACGTGGGGTTTTCTGTCGAGGTGTTGCATGTCAAAAAGAGATTATTACGAAGTGCTCGGCATTGACCGCAACACCTCCCCTGAAGACATCAAAAAAGCGTACCGTCGCTTAGCGATGAAATATCATCCTGATCGCAATGCAGATGATGAAACCGCAAAAGCAAAATTCCAAGAATGCCAAGAAGCCTATTCTGTTTTATCTGATCCTCAAAAGCGCGCTGCGTATGATCAATTTGGTCATGCAGGTGTTCAAGGCGGTGGCGCCGGGCCTGGCGGTGCAGGCTTTGGTGGTTTTGAAGATATTTTCGGCGACATTTTTGGCGATATTTTCGGTGGCGCTGGTGGGCCCCATGGTGCGCGAGGTGGCAGTAGCCGCGCAGCGCGAGGGCATGATCTTAAGTACGATTTAGTGCTGACATTGGAACAAGCTGTAAACGGCGTAACGCAAGAAATCAGAGTGCCTACATTAGCAGCATGTAAATTGTGCAGTGGTTCGGGTGCAAAGCCAGGTTCTTCTAAAAAAACATGTGATACCTGTAGAGGTGCTGGCCAAGTGCGTATGCAACAAGGTTTTTTTGCAGTGACACAAACATGTCCGCATTGTCATGGCGAAGGCAAAATCATTGCTGATCCGTGCTCTGGTTGTAAGGGGCAAGGGCGGGTGCGTGAAACCAAAACATTGTCTGTTAAAATCCCGGCAGGAGTTGATAATGGTGATCGTGTGCGTTTGACAGGCGAGGGCGAGACAGGCTTAAATGGCGGACCAGCCGGCGATTTATATGTAGAAGTGCATGTAACACCGCATCCCGTTTTTGAACGTGATGGAAATAATTTACATTGTGAAGTACCGATTGGTTTTGTAACGGCAGCATTGGGCGGCGAGGTAGATGTGCCGACATTGCATAGTCACGTGAAGTTAAAAATTCCGCCAGAAACACAAACAGGAAAAGTATTTCGTTTGCGCGGGCAAGGTGTGAAAGCGTTGCGTAGCCACCAAATGGGTGATTTATTATGCCGAGTCGTTTTAGAAACGCCGGCTAATTTAGATAGTAGCCAGCGGGCGTTTCTAGAATCTTTGAGAGAGAGTTTAAAGGCTAATCCAGCTAAGCACGAACCTAGGATACAACTTTGGGAAAATGTGACGAAGAAGTATTAATTGTAGTAGCCGCGATCATTCCCTACAAGTAATAGACCTTCTAAACGACTATCCTAAGAGCACTCAAAGAACCGTATCACTAAAATACCAAAGCTCGCTAGCGGGGTGCGGCTCCAAATAGCTGTCAGCGCTGTAAACCCGTTGGTAAAAAACATATATCCGACCTTTGAAAGCAATTGGTTTGACCGATGTGCCCGTTCTATGCTTAGATATGTCCGGCGCTTTCCAAACGATGTTGCTACTTAATATTTCACTTAAAAATGCGGCGGTTTTTGTCACCATACTGCTATGAGGACCTGAATCTGGTTCTTGGTAATATACATGTAACATATCATCCAACTCAAGCGTGCTCACAGGCAAATCAGGCAGCTGCACGTTAGGCACGCTATACAATGAAGACCATGTATTATTGAAGGGGTTAAATTGGTAGAGATCCATAAGTGTATGTTGATTTCTGACCATTAAGAATGTTTCAGTTACTCCATTAATCGTCGCTTGCGCTAATGCCGTCGGATCATCATATTTTTCATCAGACATACCTGCTGCTTTGCAAGATAGTTTGCCCTCAGATTGCACGGTACAACGAGAAGAAGAAAATGGTCTTTTTTCAGTTTTTTTGTCTTTTGCATAATACGCCAACAAAATAGAGTCATCGACCACTGCTGCAGATAAATGGCCAAAATCTTTGTGTCCTTTAATGCCTAAATCAGTAAAGGGATGATTGCCAGATTTGCCTTCAGTATGTTCTATGAGATCGTCTAGGTTAGCGAAAGAATTGTAAAGGATATCTCGCCCTTCGTTATTTTTTTGTTCTCTGCCGAATAAATATAGCCTATCCTCTAATAGCACAGGTGCTGGCGAAAAGCCTCCCGCCCTTAACGCGCTGGTTTTCAGCACATAATTTTGTTCATCCCAAAGTAAGACCCCACTGTCGGGCGCTGCGGTCCTGGCCACAATGAAACCTGCCTGTTGCTTGTCTCCGTGTAAACGGTAAAATACCACTAACGCGTCATTGCCTTGGGCATCTTTCATCACGATTGCATCAGGTCCTAACGGAAGGCGCTTGATCGCAGTAGCACCCGCCATTGCACTGATCACGGTGTCTTCAGCAAATAACGGCAGTGCAGCAAAGTAGCATACCAATATAACTATTATCTTTTTTATCATGACCATGTTCCTCCAGGAGAGAGATGAATAAGTATTAAAACAGACCGGTAAAATAAAGTCAACTTTCCAATAAATTAGTCTTGCCCTGAACCGTAGCATATCTAGTGACGCTGCAGCGCTTGCAACTGTTTTCAGCAAATGTTTACGGTGTGATCGAGGGAGATTTCCACTCTTTGCTGAGAGTCACGCTTTGGTTAACCGCTTGCCATGCGGCACAAAATCCTAACACTGAATAGTTGCTAATAAAAAGATCTTTTTCGAGCGGCGATGCTGTTTCTGAAATCGTATCATAGTCTACAAAAGCCCAAACGGCGCTTGCCAGCAGGCTTAGCGCGCCTAATATTATTACAGATCGTGCTATTTGCATGGGAATTAAAGGAGAGGAAAGCTTACTAATCGGGCTGGGAGGAGTGGCGTTTTGATCAGCAAGCGTAAGGCAGCCGCAATAAAACGTAAGGAACCCCACAGTTGAAAAGATTACTCGCGGAATCTCTGCCGCAGAGTAGGAGTCGGAATCATTTGCCTCTATTTCGAGATACCCCGCCAGAATCATATCAACAACCACGAACAGCATCGTAAGTGCATTGACCCACTGAAGTGCTGCGGGTAAATGAGCGTTGTTTTGGTCGGGTAGGCTAGAGGAGGGGGGCGCAAGCCCACGATTTCTATCTTCGACATAAATCCATTTATCTTCATTTTCACCTTCACCTTTAACGAAAAGGCAGAGGGTATAATGTCCCTGGGTGCCCCGGTTCCTTATGTAATAGCCTGTATTCGCGGATGGAGATGGGTCGTAACCGTAAGAAGTAGAGTTGGCGATGTTTTCATCAAAAGCAATGGTAGTGAGTCTGTTATTACCATTAAGGGATGTGCAAATGGGGATTAGTTCAGCCCACAAAAAACTGCCTTGGAACCTTATGGATGTCATTGTCTGATTTTGTTTGATGAATTCACTGAGCTGTTGTAGCTGTGGGTTGGGAGTAGAGCCTAAGGAGGCTGGCGTCCTTATGCTGTTAATTACAATTTTTGTGGGTTTGCTGTCGTCTAATTGCTTAAAAGCTTCTTGGGCTTGGAGGGAGGAGTAGATTGTTGTTACTCCTATGGGTGCTTCTATTGATATATTGCCATCGTTCTCTAGGGTAACAATATACGTGTCCATATTCTTCCCCTCTTTTTTGATAACCTAGCTATTTTACCAGGTTACACCATGAGACTCAAATAAAGTACGAGCGCTTAAGGCTGATGCAGCGTTGGCATGGCATCCTTGCGGCGGTCAAATGCTTGGTATGCAGCGAGGCTACCCAATAAAGCGTAACTGCCGAAGAAAAGACCTTTCGTTAAATCTGACGCTGTTTCTGGAAGAGTATCAGCGTAATCTACAAGCGTCCAAACTACACTGGATAGTAAAATCAGCATGCCTATTGTAGCCATAGAATTTATCTTCGGAGAGGATGAAGCAATGCCTAACCCTGAAAACGCAATTGCGCTCAAAAGCCCGCCCAAATACAAATCTGCTCTTTCTTCCTGTCCAAAAGGCGTATCAGAAAAGAATCCTTCTTGCTCAAAGATTAATATTGCAATCGCGTTTATGCTGGTAACAATCAAAAGGACAAATGAGAGGGTATCTTTTTGACTGATGTTGTCTTTACTCAAGAAGTTTGCCTGGGTAGTGTTAGTGTCAGGAGCTTCTGAGCTACTACTCGTGCGAGTTTCAGAGGAGGTTGTTGCTGTTGGTTCGCGCTGTTCTGTAGAAGGAGAGGCTTTTGTGGAATATTGATTCCGGGAAGTTAAGCCTATGCCATTATTCGTGGTAAAGGTGTCAAGAGCAGTGACTTTATCAAAATTAATGCTGCTGAGCGCCGGCTTCCTATCTTTAAGGGCTTCACGAATGAGGCCCAGCTCAGACACTAAAAAAGGGCCTTCGAACGCTATCGATGTGATGCCCTGCTTTTCCTTAATGAATTTACAAAGCTGAGTCATCAGGGACTCTGAAATAGGCTTGAGGCTGCCTGTCTCCCCATCTTCACAGATCCTTTTAACTACAATCTTTTTGAGGGAGTCGTGAAGAGGAGAAGTCAAGAGGTCGAAAGAGTACTCGGGTTTGCTGCTACGTATGTGCCCTGGTATCTGGTTCGGTTTGAGCAGTAAGCTCTCGCCATTCTCCTCTATCAAAAGAGTACACTCATTCCACCCCATAACTGCGCCTCACATGAGTAGCCACGGTTACTCACTTTACCAGCTTAAAATAGGATATTCAATCAATACCCCGAAAAAGTGCTGCTAGCACGCCGCATGCTTGGCTACTACGCTGATTTATAAACATGATTTCATCTTTCCCTTTTCAAGGGAAAAGGTGGTGGTGCTGCATAGGGCCAGATACATATTGCACTTCAGCCTCTACTGAGTGCAATATGTATCTGGCCCTATGCAGTTTTGACTTTTACATATTTCTTTGATTCCGAGATCCCGGGGGAATGCTTGAATGCTCCCAAATAATTTAGGTTGCTTGTCCTGAGATAAAATCATGGCTTGTGCTTGAGGCAAATCGTCCAATAGGAATTTTTTGAATTTCATCAATGACAACATGCGTAATATGCTTAGGCAATTGCTTTACCATGGCATAAAGCAAGTTAGGTTCTCACATAAATTGTTCTCCTTGATCAAGATCCAGTAAATTAATCCAAAGGGCTTTTTGGATATCAAACTGTTCCCCAATAAGGGTACTTTTTCCCGTATCTCGAGCGCCAAACAAGAAAAAACCATGGTTATCAGGTGGTTGTAGCGCTCTTCTCAACATAATAGACTATGTCCCGGAAAAGGCTGCCATTTATGGAGTACACTCTATTTTTCAAGAAAATCAATTTTGCGTAAGTTCTATTTTATCAGGGTGACGAAGAGCGTTTGAAGATACTATTTTCTGTGATCACATAATTCAAAGGAATATCATGGGGTTTTTGAGAGAGGTGTGGCGCTTGTTGGAAAGCATAGCCCAGCCCTATTAAAATAGGGCGAGTAGGGCGCGGAGCTTGGTTTAAAAAGGCGAACGTGGCATCGTAGTAGCCTGCCCCCGTGCCTAAGCGTTCACAACGGTCGGTAAAAGCAACCAACGGCGTAATGACTGTATCGAGGTCGGGAGGCGGGCACAGACTGAACGGCGGCAGAGGCTCCAAAATGCCAAATCGGTTAGGGGCGAGAGGGCTTTCAGGTGTGTAGCGTGCAAAATGTAATAACCGAGTATGTGCGTTTACGACAGGTAAATAAACATGTTTTTGATGTTCGAATAACCATGGGAGTAATTTTTCAGCCATTACTTCTTGGCGGAAAGAAAAATAAATAGCAATATGGTTGCCTTGGATAAGTGAAGAGTCACATAATTTTTGGATGATAGCGTCGCTGTGAGTAGCGACTTCTGTTGAGGATAATGCCTGGCGGCGGAGAGAGATTGAGCGACGCATAATTAAAGTTCCATCGAATAGGGCGCACACTGATACACAAGCTTCTGTCTTGAACCACAAGGTTCAAGGTGGGAAGAGATATGTTGCATCAGGCTTCCGAGTCAAGCACGGCTTGCACAACAGCAACAGGGATCATGTTCCCTGGGTCTGCGAGAATCGGCTCAAGACACCCAGCTTGCCAATGTGCGCCCTATTCAAGGGAGCGTTTACTCATTAACAACCGTATAGCCACAATATGCAGAGGTTTTGGCATACGGTACGGTATCACAGCGCCTCATCCAACGCCGCCGTTAATGCTTTCATCTTGGCTTCCAAACTTTCTTTGTAAACTGATAACTCACCGCGGTGAATGAGCAGTTCATGTGAAAGCTCTAAAGCCACCATCACTGCCATTCTTTCCGTAGGAAGGCCTCGATGGGTTGCTGCTAGTAAGCGGACTTTTTCATCCACATATTGCGCAGCTGCTTTCAGACGTAACGTTTCTTCCGTTGAGCAAGCCATGGTATAAGGCTTGCCCAACAGCTGAATACGTATTGTATCTTTATTGAGACTCATCAGCAATGTCCATGGCTTTTAAATGTTCCAGTACTTTTTCTATTCTAGCACGGGCTTGCGTATGTTTCTCTTGCCATTCTAATCTTTCTTTCTCTAACTCATCTACCATCTCTTTTAAAAATGCATTTTCTTCCTTCAGCTTGCGAGTGGTACTGATTAAATGCTCAATTCTTGTTTCAAGATCTTGGAATAGTATTTCAGCCATGGGGAACTCCTTGTTTGTTGCATTATGCGTGTAAGAGTATATCATGGCTCAGCTTTTAAACATGAAGATTTTTAAGCAAAATGTGATACACTGTTTTTTCCTTTTTAAAGAGCCACGAAAGCTATGGACATTCTCAATAAAGCCAAAGATATTTTATTAGCGCCAACTGCGTTGACTGAAACAGCATTGTCTCAATTGTTATCACATCTTCATGGCAAAGCCATTGATCAAGCAGATTTGTATTTTCAAGTAGTGCAACACGAGCATTTTGGGCTGGAAGATGGCAAAGTGAAGGGGAATAGTTTTAGTCTTGATAAAGGCGTTGGTATTAGAGCGATCAGTGGTGAAAAAACGGGGTTTGCTTACAGCGATGAGCTTAGTTTTCATGCGTTGGAAAAAGCCACGCAAGCGGCTAAAAGCATTGCACGCCATGGCGGTGGAAATGCCGTGCCGGTGTCATCACATCCTGCGGTACCGCGTGCTTTATATGCTCCTGTTGATCCGCTCGAAAGTGTAACGACAGCAGAAAAAATGGCTGTGTTACAACATATTGATCGTTTTGCGAGAAGTTTAGATCCCCGCATCACACAAGTGATGACGGGTCTTTCTGGTTCACATGAAGTTGTGTTAGTGATGTCGCAAGATGGTTCATTGGCAGCCGATATTCGTCCATTAGTGCGTTTGGATGTGCGTGTGATTGCGCAATCAGGCTCGCGTCGTGAGCAAGGCTTTTCAGGAGGCGGTGGACGAACAGATTACCGTTCCATTATTGATTTGAAAACAGCAGAACATCACGCTGCAGAGGCAGTGCGTTTGGCTTTGTTGAATTTAGAAGCCATTCAAGCGCCAGCAGGGTTGATGCCTGTGGTGTTAGGCCCTGGTTGGCCAGGCGTATTATTGCACGAGGCAGTGGGCCATGGTTTAGAAGGTGATTTCAATCGTAAAGGAAGCAGTTTTTACTCGGGCCGTTTAGGGGAACAAGTAGCAAGCTCGCTTGTAACCGTAGTGGATGATGGAACATTAGCGCACCGGCGAGGATCATTAACCATTGATGATGAGGGTGTTCCATCAGAATGCACTGTGCTGATTGAAAATGGTATTTTAAAAAATTATATGCAAGATAAAATGAACGCAAAATTGATGGGCATGAAACCTACAGGGAATGGTCGGCGTGAATCTTATGCGCACTTGCCCATGCCACGCATGACAAATACTTATTTATTAGCGGGAAAGAGTGAACCTGGAGATATTATTTCCAGCGTTGAAAAAGGGATTTATGCTGTGAATTTTTCAGGTGGACAAGTGGATATTACGTCTGGCAAATTTGTATTCACCACTAGCGAAGCTTATTTAATTGAAAAAGGAAAAGTGACGCGGCCTGTGAAAGGTGCAACGCTGATTGGCATGGGGCCTGAAGTAATGCAAAAAATTTCCATGGTGGGACACGATTTGGCACTTGATCAAGGTGTTGGTGTGTGTGGAAAGCAAGGGCAATCCGTACCTGTGGGGGTTGGTCAGCCTACGTTACGAGTGGATGAAATGACAGTGGGTGGAACGGAGCATTAACTATTAAAAACTCTGCTGTAAGGCGGGGTTTTACGTGAGTGAACAGGAACAGTAAGGAATATTGATATGTCTTCTTTTAAAAATATCGTTGCCTACACATTAGAAAAAGCCAAAGCAGCGGGTGCAACAGATTGCGAAGTAACGCTTGCACAGGTAGAAGGTTTTGATGTCATGGTGCGTAATTTAGACGTTGAAACAGTTCAATTCACTGGTGAAAAAGCATTGGCTTTGAATGTGTACCGAAATAAAAAGAAGGCGACAGTGGGTATTTCTGATCCTTCCCATGCATCCATTGATAAAGCGGTATTACGGGCTATAGAAATGGCAGATGCGTTAGAAGAAGATCCTTATGAAGGGTTGCCTTCACCCAATGAATTAGCGCAACATTTTCGGCCATTATCGTTAGATCACACTTGGGATATCACGCCACAAGCAGCCATTGATTTAGGGATTATGATCGAAAAACAAGCATTAGGGCAAGACAAACGGATTAAGCAATCTGAAGGCGTACACATTGCCACGCAACGGGCAACACAAGTATTTGGCAATAGTCTTGGTTTTTTTGAAGAGGAAACACGCACGCGACATAACATTTCTTGTGTGTTGATTGCAGAGCAACATGGGCAAATGCAGCGGGATTACGCTTATGATACGCGGCGTGATTATCGAGATTTGTTGCCCACGGAAGAAATTGTGACACAAGCTGTGCAGCGTACTGTGTCGAGATTAGACGCGCGATCTATTCCAACAACACGAGTTCCTGTTTTATTTGATCCACCTCTCGCAGCTGGGTTAATGCATCATTTTTTATCTGCCATCAGTGGTGGCGCATTGTATCGCGATGCTTCTTTTTTATGCGGCGCATTGGGAGAGCAGGTTTTTCCAGCATTTATGCAGATAGAAGATGATCCTTTTTTATTAAAAGGTATTGCGTCCTGTAATGCAGACAATGATGGTGTGCAAACAATACACCGTCATTTGGTGAAAGACGGCGTATTGCAAGGATATTTACTAAGCACATATACGGGTCGGCGCTTGAAAATGGCTTCTACGGGCAATGCAGGTGGTGCGCATAATGTGGTTTTGCAATCGGGGAAAGAGGGATTGGCGGGGTTATTGCGTCATATGGATAAAGGATTATATGTTACAGAATTGATGGGACAAGGTGTGAATATGGTGACGGGCGATTATTCTCGCGGTGCATCTGGATTTTGGGTTGAAAATGGAATGATTCAATTCCCTGTGGAGAATATTACGATTGCAGGGAATCTTCGGGATATGTTTGCAAATATTGTTATGGTAGGAGCTGATGTAGACACGCGTGGGCAGGTGCAGACGGGGTCGATGTTAATAGCTGAGATGACGGTAGCGGGAGGGTTATGCGGGTAGAGATTTTCTTTTTGTGTATTCCATAACACTTGTATACTCTCCCTGCTTTTCTTTTTGTCGATATTGAAAACTGAGCAGCTCAACCACATTATCTTCATTGTCTGTATCAAGAGACATATATTTGTTATCATTCATCGCTGCCGCGGCACGCGTGCCTGATGCCAAGCGGTTAAATCCAAATGAACCTGTAAAACCACTGACTCCCGCAAGGTCTTCTTTGAACTCTTGTTTTTCTGTCATATCATCACGGTCTATTTCTCCCTTAAACTTGGCATATTTACTCAATGCTCCATTGTTGTAAGCATTTATCCCTCCCTCTATGACCATATGATTATAAAAACCTCTTGCTAAAAAATGAGGAAGAAAAAAATAAGAGCCTTTTAACTCGTTTTGTGTTTGTGCATAATTCCATGCTTCACTCCAACAATTTTTTTCTTTTTGCCATAGTATCTTGATGCCACCTATGGCTAATGGTATTAAAGCAATAACAGGAATAATGGGGATAACTGTTAAGCATTTTGTGATGATTGGGCTAAATCCTAATAATGCTTGCAAAGCATTTGTTTCTTTCTTCCAAGCACTCCCGCAATTTTCCAATAATTCTGTCGTGAGCATCGCTAGTTTATGCGATAAACTGATGTTGTAAGATCCCCGCCCAATCAAAAAAAGCCCTGCAAGATAGGGGGCAATGCTCGAAAGATGTGTATCCTGTGCCCAATTTGCTTCACTAGTATGTTGAAAAAATTCTTCAAAAATGCCTATAAAGGTTTCACTCGCAAAATCTGCAGCTATATAAGTAGCATACATGGTAATAGCGCCAAACACTAAAAAGAGCGATACACGAGAAAAAGCGCCTAATAAAGTAGTCAGTGTTAGTGTTTTGTCTGTAGGGGAAGGGCCGTATAACATTTGTTCGCCAAATGCTTTCAAGCTTCCCCCAATACCGTGCTCGCTTGCATGAGCAAACCATTTGCGCGGTTCTTGCGTAAACAAACCCTGCATGGCAAATACAGTCATGCCGAAGTATATAGTGGCAGCAAATGTGGCCCAATAGCTCACGCCTTCTGTTAAATCAAGCATACCGCCTAGGTTGATCGATGTCATCAAAAACGCAGCAGTGAGAATGCACAACCCTGCGAATAATCTGTAACCGATGAGATAATTTGTTTTGAGTTTGCTGCTGCGATGATGCTCAAACAGGCGAGGCACGTTGTCCCAGAACCCATCAAAATTAACGAAAAAAGTGACACATGCAGCTAAAATTGCACCTTCCCAGGTGGATAAAAAAGAAAGGCTTAAGGCCATCAGGCTAGCTACAATGCCAATTGCGCACAGGGTTGCGTAGTTAAACGAAAAAAAACGTCCTTTGAGCTCAGCCCAGCTCCATTGATGGATGTCATACCACAGGCGGTTGGCTTTATTTTCTAAGCGTTGTAGCTCTTCCGTTGCTTCTTCAAGCTCTTCTTCAACCTGGGCACTTCTATGGAGTAACGAGGGGGGATCAGCAGTTGTTGAGACTTTTTGCTCTTCTCTGGCTTGCTCTGCACAATCTTTACGTAGAGAAAGAGCTCGTGGGCCGTACAACCGAGGGGCTTCATTAATTTTTTTAAGGTACTCTTTTGCTGTTCTCAGGTCGGTTCGGGCCTGTTTTAGCTTTTCTTCAGTATCAGCTTGAACAAGGTTTGCTTGGGCTTGGAGTAATGCTTCTAGTACGGCTTTTTGGGCTTTCCATAATGTTTCAAAGCATTGATTTTCAGCTCCAGGATCCTTTTGGTTTTCTTGGTCTGATGCGGAAGCGTCCAGGTTGCCGGTTATATGAGAGGGGATTTCTGAAGAGGTGAGTTTTTGTGTAATTTCCTTCTGTACTTGAGGGGTAAGAGCCTCAAGCTTCGTGCGCGCAGCCTCTAAAAGACCTGAAATATCATGTGATTCTGTCATTACAGGCTCATCGGCCATAAGGCATGTCCTCGATCCAACAAACATCTGAGTGTACCATGAGTAAGGGCCAAAAAAAAAGCCGGTCTAGACCGGCTTTTTCAGAGAGAGCTCCTTATTTATCTGTGTATACGTTATGGTGTTTCACTTTCTTATGTTTATGTTTTTTCACCATATTAGGCACCATAACCCGTACACCGAGGTACAACTCTTGAGCAGCAAAATCATCTGTTTCAAGCGCTGCAACAGTACCAAAGTTGCCATTGCCTGTTTCCCAGCTAATATCGCCTAAATCAGAGTAACGATAGCTAAGATCGAAGGATAACCATTTTAATGGTGAAACGGTAATACCCGCGGTTCCCATCCAGCTAAAGGAAGCATTGTCTTCGCTACCTTTGATCTCTTGCCCGCCTAAGCTACCAAATGTACCAGGAGATTTAGAGTGTGTCGTAGAAATCGCTTCGCCTAAGCCAGCGCCAAAGAATACGCCGAACATATCGGTGACAGGCACATCGAGGTAGAAGTTAGCCAAAATAGTTTGTGTATCTACATTCGATTGAAGGCTCATTTCACTGGGTGACAATCCTTCGAAGTTCGTATTGTATTCATAATGATTGCGATAAAGATATTCTGCTTCCATTCGTAAAGGAACGAGCCATTTGTCGTAGGTGTAGCCTACTGCACCGCCCCAAGAAAAGACGTTATTTGTGAAGTCGCGATCAGTGACTTCATTGGTGAATGCGCTGTAGCGTGGTTCTGTTTCGATGGAACTTGCTTCTCCATTGGAACCCCCAACCTTACCGGCTACATAGATGCCATCCGCCATGGCATTCCCTGCAAACAACGCAAGGGCTGCGGAACAAAGCAATATTTTATTCATAGTGACCCTCAGAACAAATGATAGTAAAAAAAGTATAGAACAGCATCTTTAATTTGCAAAAACAAGCTACCTGCCTGGGTACAAGTCAGGAATCATGACACGCACACCCAGCATGATTTCTTGCGCGTTAAAATTATTGCTACTCATTTCTGAAAATATTGCATCCCACTGAATGGAGCCCAATCCCGAGTAACGATAACTCAAATCAAGCACAAGCCACTTAACCGGTGTAACACTCAAACCTGCAGTGCCCATCCAAGTACCGCTAGCCCTGTCTTCTCTTTCAGTGATAGCACCATAAGAAGGCGAATGATAAGTTGAATAGCTGGTGGAAACGGCGCCGCCGCCTCCCGCACCGAAAAATACACCCACCATGGGTGTGAATGGAATATCAAAATAAGCGTTACCTAAAATGGTTTGTGTGTTGACATAAGTACTGATGGAGGCCGCATCTATTAAGGTGGTGTCATAAGGATAGTGGTTGCGGTACAGATACTCTATTTCCATACGTAAGGGTAGCGCCCAGGGTTTGTACGTGTAACCTATTGCGCCGCCCCACACAAATACATTTTCTTGAAAGTGATCAGGAGAAACGGTATAAACAGGACTTTTAATAGATTGTGCATCACCATGTGATCCACCGAACTTACCTTCTACGTAAAAGGCGCCGCGGTCAGCTGCTAAGGCTGAGGTGGTGATGAGAGCGAGCAATATTGCTCCTGTTGCTGATATTTTCATGTGGTCCCTCACAAGATTAAAATAGGTATTTTATTATAGTAGATCCTTGTGATTTTAAATAAAAGCCGATATGCTTTGATCGCTAGAAAAATTAGGCATATCACGGGGAAGGAAATTTTATGAAGCTGAGCAGAAGGTTTTCACCATTGACGCTTCTTTTTCTAAGCATCAATGGCATGGTAGGCTCTGCGTGGCTGTTCGCACCTTTTTACGCCGCTAAAATGGCGGGCTCTGGAGCCATCATTGCCTGGTTAATTGCAGGCGGTGCAACGGCATTGGTCGCACTTACTTTTGCTGAATTATCCGTATTGTTGCCGGTGGCAGGTGGGACGGCACAAATTCCTCAATTAAGCCATGGCACGTTCACGAGTTTTATGTTCAGTTGGATTGCATGGCTATCTGCGTTGACCATGGCGCCGATAGAGGTGCAAGCAGTATTGCAATACGCATCGACACATTTTACTTCTTTAACGCACCACGTAGATGGTGTCCCCATGTTAACGAACGTGGGTTTATGCTGGGCTACTTTTTTAATGCTGTTCCTATGTGTGTTTAATATCGCAAGCTTTAAAGGATTAGTTGGGTTTAATTTTGCTTTATTTATATTTAAAATAGCCGTAATTTTATTAGTGATTAGCTGGTTAATGAAGGAAAGTTTTCATCCTGAGAATTTTATAGGTGTAAGCGTTGCTGATGGCGATACATTTGGAAACTGGAAGGCCATTTTATCAGCGGTAGCGGCCAGTGGAGTAGCATTTGCATTTACAGGCTTTAAACATGGTGTTGAACTGGCGGGTGAGGCAAAATCTAAGGCGGCTATTTTCTTGGCAATTGTGGGTTCCGTCTTATGTTGCCTCTTGTTATATCTTGGATTGCAAATAGCTTTTATTGGTGCGTTAAGTCCGAGTGCATTAGAAAATGGGTGGGGCAGTTTATCTTTCGTGGGTGATGTAGGGCCTTTTGCTGGTTTAGCCGCAGGCTTAGGCTTGTTCCTTCTCTTAAAGTTTTTGTATATTGATGCGGTAGTATCTCCTTTGGGGGCCGGGTTAGTATATGTCACTTCTACCGCACGTATTTTTTATGCGATGAGCCAAATTGGGTTTTTTCCCTCTATTTTTACGCGCTTGAATAAGCAAGGGTTTCCCGTTGCTGCGATCATGTTAAATTTTGTATTAGGGATGTTTTTATTTTTACCATTACCGAGTTGGCAATCAATGGTAAGCTTTTTGGTCTCCGGTATGGTGATTTCTTACGCAGCAGGCCCAATAGCCTTACTTTGTTTACGTCTTAATTTGCCTGACCAAGAGCGGAGTTTCCGTTTGCCAGCTGCTCGGTTTTTATGTTTAGTTGCGTTTTATTGTTGCAATTTGATGAGCTATTGGACAGGGTGGGATACCATGTACAAACTTGCTATTGCAATAGGAATTGGGCTTATATTTTTTGTATTGGCTTATTGGCGTGGTAATTTAAAAAATCATGTTTTATCGTTAAGTGCTGCAAATTGGTTGGTACCATATTTGGGTGGGTTATTTCTAATTTCCTACTTAGGGTCATTTGGTGGGAAGGGTGTGATACCTTTTGGCTGGGATTTTTTAGTGATGGCATTATTTAGTACGGTCATTTTATACTTTGCAGTAAGAAACCGCTCTGCGTCTATTGCGAAAGATTATGCTGCAGTGGAAGGAGCTGCCTGGTAGGGTGGCGTTACTCGCAGATGATTCCATCATGTCCGCCTGAAATTGCCTTTTGAGAGAGGGTCTCCAAAGACAACTGGGGATTGTTCATTACGCGAAATAACATGGGCAATGATAAGCCGGAAATAACCACACGTGTATCACTGCTTAAACGTTTTGCAATGTTATCTGGTGTTGCACCACAAATATCTGTAAAAATTAACAGGCCATCGCCTTCATCCAAGGCCACAGCTTGTTTTTCACAATAACGCAAACATTCATCAGGATCTGTATCTCCAAATACTGGAACGGCAACAGCAGGCATTGGAATGTTACCAAAAGTTTGGGCCACGGTATCAAGTAATATTTGCCCCATGTGATCATGGGTAATCAATAATAACCCTACAATGATTTCACCTCACGATGACGAACTTGTACACTGGGATACGATTTTCGAAAATGTTCAGCTAGTTTTTCTACCATATATACTGACCGATGTTGTCCGCCGGTGCAGCCTATCGCTACTGTTAAATAACTGCGACGATCAGCTTCAAAGGTAGGAATGAATTTTTCTAAAAACGCAGTGATCGATTGCTCCATATCTTTAACGCTATCATACTGTGTTAAAAAATCAACAACTGGTTTATCTAAACCAGTTAAAGGGCGTAGCGTTGCTTCCCAATAGGGGTTGGGCAATGATCGGATATCAAAAACATAATCTGCATCACGTGGTATGCCGTATTTATAGCCAAAAGATTGAAAAAGCAATGATAGCGAATGTGCATCACGTGGTAAGACGCGCTCACGTAAAATATTCATTAAATCTTGTGCGCGAAGTGAGTGCGTATCTATCATTAAATCTGCTTTATTGACGATAGGGTCAAGCAGTGCTCTTTCTTTTGCAATGGCTTCCTGTAGAGATACAGTGGCGTTACTCAATGGATGTTTGCGTCGTGATTCGCTATAACGTTTAAGCAACGTAGAATCATTTGCATCTAAATAAATAATATCAACACTAAAAGGTGTTTTATCCATTTCGCGAAGTAATGCTTCTGTTTCTTGCGCGTGTTCTGGTAAATTTCGGCTATCTAAACTTACTGCGATAGTATTGTGTGTTTTAGCTAAAGTGTCTAATAATTGTGGCAATAACGAAAAAGGTAAATTATCAACAACGTAATAACCTAAATCTTCTAAGTGTCGCAATAAAATACTTTTACCCGAGCCAGATCGGCCGCTGACAATGATTAGTTTCATGCGTTTCCCATCTCACTCCGTTGGCGATTAGCAAAAATGTCACTTGCTTGATATCCGCTTTTACGTAACACTTGATTGTGCACGCATGCTTCTACTAGCACAGATAAACTACGTCCTGGCCCTGCGGGGACTGTGACCTCAGGAATATCAACACCTAAAATTTCACGTGTGCGGTGCATGCCTTCTAGCCTGTCAATTTTAGCAACCACAGGATCAGCAATATTGACAATATGAACAATAAGATTTAATTTTTTGCAATCTTTTACAGCGGTGTTCCCAAACATGGCGCGTACATTTAAAATGCCTAAGCCTCGTACTTCTAAAAAATCTTTGAGTAATTCAGGGGAGCGGCCGGTTAAAGAGTCAGGTGCATCGCGAGAAAAAACAGGAGAGTCATCCGCAATCAATCGATGCCCGCGGTTAATTAACTCTAACGCTAATTCACTTTTACCCACGCCGCTTTCACCTGTTAATAACACGCCCAGGTCAAATACTTCCATAAATACACCATGAATATTAGTGCTAGGAGCTAATACCATGGATAAAAAATGTGATAAATGATTTAATACAGCCGCAGCATGTAAATGTGTTTGCCAAATGGGTGTTTGTAGTAGTTGTGCTTGTTGCAACATTTCTGCTGTCGGCTCTTGATCTTCGCAGATCAATAACAAAATAGGATGAGTGACAAATAAACGCTCAATAGCTTGATTATACGCTTCAACATCTAAATTTGCTAAATAGTGAAACTCTTGTGTTCCCAGAATCACAATATGTGCAGGATGCACGAAATTTAAAAAGCCTACGGTGGTTTTATCGCCATCATGTAATTCGCACAATGCTTTTTCTGAAAATTCTTGCCCGTATTTCCAATCTAACGCAAGGTTAGCTTTGTGTGTCCGGTAAAGTTCACTTAGTGTGATGCTGTGGTGCATGTGAGAATAGTCCATAGTTCATCAGGGGTTTTGGCGTGTCGTAATGCAGTGCGTACAGATTCTTCATTCAAACAAGTAGCTACTTGAGATAATAATTGTAAATGTGCAGCATTTTCGTGTTGCGGAACAAACAAGCCGAATACTAAGTCTACTGCCTCTCCGTCATGGCTGTCGTACTGAATTGGCTGTTTTAATCGTATGAACATAGCGACAGGTTGCGTAAGATGAGCAACACGTGCATGGGGTAGAGCAACGCCATGTCCCAATGAAGTACTACCTAACTTTTCACGCTCAATTAAAGCTTCAAAAAATAAATCTCCTGAAGCAGTAGGGGCGCAAAGTGTGGCAACATGCTCTAACAACCGCTTTTTCGCTGAGATGGCGTTATTAATTTCCACTCGTGATAACGCTAAAACATCTTTGAGTAGCATGCGTTCCTTTACTCCTGATCTTCTTCGCGACCATGTCCGTGGTCATGTAATTTTTCTTTAAATTTCACTGCTTGGCGCTCTAGTTTCTCTGCTAATTCTTGAATGGTGGCATACATGTCTTCTGTTACTGCAGATGCGCGTAATTGCCCGCCTTTATGATTCACCGTAGCTTCTGCTTTATGTTCATTTTTAGAAACATGCAGCACCACGTGAACTTGGGTGATTTTTTGTAACACTTTTTCAAGCTTAGCAAACTTTTCTTCTACCGCGTGTTTGAGTGCATCAGTCACTTCAATATGTTGGCCGCTGATAGTAATATTCATTTATTAACTCCTTATTTACGATAAACACAAGAGGGGATGCGTAATGCCTCACGATATTTTGTAACAGTACGGCGCGCAATGTTAACGCCTCGTGCGTGAAGCAGGTCAGTAAGAGCATCATCTGTTAAAGGGTGCTCGCGGTTTTCTGTGTTTACCAACTCTTCAATGATAGCCTTAATTGCAGTAGAAGCCCAGTGTTTTTCATCAGACTTAATACTGCCACTAAAGAAGTATTTTAGCTCGAAAATGCCGCGAGGGGTATCTATATATTTTTGGGTTGTAACCCGAGACAATGTGGAAGGGTGGTACCCCAGCTCATTGGCCAATGTTTGTAAGGTAAGAGGCTTGAGCATGAGTGTGCCTTCGGTAAAAAAATCCTTTTGAATCGCAATGATAGCGCGCCCGACTTCTAGCAATGTTTGGTGGCGCATTTTCAATTGTTCAATAAATTGTTTGGCCATTTGTAATGTTTGAGCCAATGTAGGATGTGTTTTGGCAGGTTCTGCATAGGGCTCATGGATTTTCAAAGCGTAATGAGGATAGGGGATGAGGGTCACGTTAGGCCTGCCATCATGAAAATCAAGTTTGAGATCTGGCATTACTAGATCGGTGAAATAATCAGCTTCTTGGCGGCCTGGCTTTGGATCTAAACTTTGAATTAAGCCAAGTGCTTTTTCAATGTCTTTGGAGGAAGCATTTACTTTTTTAGCGAGGGGTTGGGGTTTATGAAGGTGTTCTAGGTGATGTTGAACCAGTTCATGAGCCAGCCGGGTGGTTTCATCCTGATTCGGTAGGGCTTGAAGCTGAATCAAGAGACATTCTTTTAGATTGCGAGCGCCAACTCCCACAGGTTCAAAGGTTTGAATGGTATTTAAAGCATTCAATATTAATGTATTCAAGCGCTTGGAATACTGCTTTTTATCAAATAAGCTGTCTAGGGGGGCAAGGAGATAGCCATTATCATCAATGGCATCGATCAGGACATGCGCAACTTCATACTCCTCTGACGTTAAGTGAGCAAGGTCGCATTGCCACATAAGCTTATCACGCAAGGAAGTAGGGTTTTGGATAGAAAAAAGAGTCGAGGGCTCAGTGTAAACGGCAGGTTCCCGTACGTTGGCGGTAACAGGGGTAGGGTAGGAGGAGTCGCTAACCTCTTGACTAAGCAAGAGATTTTCGTTGAGGGTCTCCTCGATGAGGGCTTGTAATTCAATTTGAGAAAGCGCCATAAGGCGAAGCGCATGCGAGAGGTGAACATGCATCTGTGTTTTTTGTGATGCTGTATGGCGTTGTGTGGTGTTCATAATGTAAGTTTAGCTGAGTTGAGGAGCTTTTTCATGGGAAGGTTTGCTGAATTCAAAAATTAGGGATAGCGCGTGTACAATAACTAAAGTTTACATTTCGAAAATATTAATAGTAGAATCCTCTGTGATATTCATGTGATCATGATAAAGGAGAAGTGTATGCCAAGTTTTATTTCTGGCGGAGATAAAGGTATTTTCGATAGTTCTGAAAAATATCTCACTTTGCCTGTTCTGGATAACCCCTCTCAAAATACTTTAACCGATAAAATCTATATCAATGTTGAAACAGGACAGCTTCATCTTCAACATGAAGATTTAACGTTATCTGGATTAGGATTAGGTACACATTTAACTCGATATTACAATTCACAGGATAAAGATGCCTCTTGGAGGATATGCAACACCCCAACAATGGATTTTCAAGCTAATGGGGATCCATTTATTGCGCATGCTGATGGTACAAAAATTGTTTTTAAAAAAAATCCGGATGGTTTTTACGTGAGCTATGCTGGAAATCAAGGAGAGATAAAGCTAACGCCAGTAGGAAATGATCAATGCTGCATGGAAACAGTGGCCACTGGGGAGCGCCAATATTTTGAAAGCACAGGCCGCCTTATCGCTATTGAAAATGCAGCATCAGGCCGCATTCAATATCATTATGAAAATGAAAAATTAAAAAGTATTAAAAATTCATCAGGGCAAATAGCCGAAATAATTTATGTTGCTGGCCGTATTGAAAAAATTACAGTGCAGGGTCAGTCTTATGTGATTTATGCATACGATGAGATGGGCCGTTTAGATAAAGTGACTTATCAAAAGCCGGGTTTTCCAGAAAGAGATTATCATATTCGTTATGCTTACGATGAGCTGACCCAATCCATTAAAAGTGTAACAGAAGATAATGGTTGTGCGATTTCATGGGTCTATGAGAATAATAGAATTGCCAGCATGAAAGAGGATGAAAAGAATTATCTCTTTCAATATCGAAATGGTGAAACTAATATTAATTTTAATGATGGGCAGAGCTGGGGATTTCAGTATAGCGATAATCGTTTAAATGCTTTTATACATCATCAATCATCAGGAAAGGATTCTATAATTCACCGCTACGAATATCATAACGAATTTAATTATTTGTCAAAATACACTTGTAACGATGATTCAAAAATTGATTATGAGTACGATATTCATGGCTGGTTAAAAAAAGAAGAAAGATTGATAGAGCAAGATATTGAAAAAGTGATGACTTATTCGCGCAATGACAAAGGTCAGGTTTTAAAAGAGAGCACTACTCAGATAGGGAAAGGAAATATTCTCGACACTTCATATTTTTATGATGTGCAATTTCCTTACCAACCAAAATATAAAATGACTAGTGATCGTCAGGTCACGGAGTATGTTTATAATGATGCCAGAGAATTGATTAGGAAATATGTATACAATGCGTTTTTTAATGGAGATACAGCAACAAAAGAAGTATTGGATGCATGGTCTAAACAAGCTGGACAGCAGCAGAATAGTCATCTTACTGTGTACTCTTACAGCCGAGGGGATTTGTCTGAAACGAAATGTTATAGTGAGTTAGGATCAGATGGTGGTCCTTTAATAGGAGTATCAGAAAATGAATGGGTTGAGCGTCAAGAGACAGATATACATGGACAAGTGATTGCCATTGGTAATAATCATGATTCTAATAAAAATAAAACAAATCAATATGATGGCGTTGGAAGAAGAGTAGAGAAAACGAATTTTTTCGGTCATAAAACGATAACAAATTTTTCTCAACATCAAGATGGAGGAAGGAGCAAAGCAACCATATGTTTCCCATCTGGATTAGTTGTTGATAAAGAATTTACGAGTAGTGGTCATATTGCAAAAGAAGAAGAGCGTGGGTCGATTAATGGAGAGCCTGAGCGATTATTAAAAACAACTGTTTATCACAAAACACAACAAAATCGACTTTATTGTATTGAGGAATGGGAACACCCCACAGATGAGCGACGTTTTCAATATATTCGATATGATGGCTTTGGTAGACCAAATATTGAGTTTGATCAGGATGGATATGCTACAGAGTATGTCCGTAATAAGAGAGGGCAAATTGTTAAAAAAATTCAATACGCTGAGCGGCAAATTAAAGACACTGCAAGTAAATTAACGCTAGATGGGTTAGAAAAAATAACATTAGTGAAAACGGTAGAAAATGATCGTATTAATCGTTATGTTTATGATTATTTAGGCAGGGTAAGGTACTTTATCAATTCAAAAGGATATATCAAGGAAAGGATGTATGATATTACAGGGAATATAAAGGGAGAAATCCAATATGCTAAAAAAATAGATCTCTCCAAGATAGAAACGTCATGCTCAGTTAATGAAATTCGGAAATACATTGATGATAATAATTTAGAATCAGATTCCGATAATAGAATAACTTACCATTATTATAATTCAGATGGGTTGGAAATATTAACCATTTATCCTAATGGAGGCGTTATTGCTTATACTCGGGATGGAAATGGAAACATCAAAGTAACTGAGCGTTTTGCTAACCCTGTCTTTTATCCTATAGAGCATTTACCAAGTAGCGTTGAAGCGGTGAAATCTGATATTAATCATTCTCCTGAGGATATTGTTGAATATACATTTCATAATAAACGTAATGAAGTTGTTGCTCATATTGATGGGGAAGGGTGTGCTGTTGAGAGCTTAAGAGATAAACATGGTGATAAATACGTAGAAAGAAAATTCTATCAAAAAATTAATCTATTAGGTGCTGCTATTAATCCAAATAAAGCGTGGGAGCCTAAAGACTATGGACTTAATAGAGATGATGTTAAAAATGAAGTCACCCAGTTTTCTTATGACGCTGAGCACCGAGAGTTAGTGCGCTACAATAAATATAAAGATTTTTATGTACATGAATATAGCTACTGGGATGACCCTGATGCGGAATATAGTCATAGCACGATGACTTATACGTTAGGTAATGAATCTATTACGCAGTATCGAGGTGTGGCTTGCAAACGCGATTGCAGAGGTGATGTTCAAAAAAAACTAGATTCTCTCGGACTGGATGCGCTGTTGCACCAAGATTCAGATGCTTGGGAAAAATATGGTCATCATTATCAATTCGATGGTTTTAGACGCTGCGTTAAAGAAATTAACAATCAAGGTCATGAAACCCAGTTAATTTATAACAAACGAGGAGATGAGAAATTTCGGGTGAATGCAGAAGGCGAGGTAAAAGAAAGAGCTTTTAATGCATTTCGTGAGGTAACAGAAGAAAGTATTTATCTCAACCGCATGCACCCAGGCGGAAATATTGATGATTTTATACAGCGTTGCCTCACAAAAGGAACGATGTATCAGTATTATGATACGGAAGGCAAGGTGTCTAAAAAAATAGACGAAGATGGTTACGTATTTTATTTTGAGCATAATGAATTCAATGAAAAAAGCAGAGAAGTGGTATCATTATATAATGATAGATGGTTAATCAAAGCTATTGATTACCATAAAATGGGAAATGTAAAAAAAGAATCTCAAACTGCTTATAAAAACAATAATGGCGAGATAGGTGAGGTAATAGAGAGTAGAATTCAGATAGAAAAATATTATGATACATTCTCTCGCGTAACAAAGGAAATTTATGGGGAGAAAGAGAAGATTTTTAATTTCTATGATAAAAAAGAAAATAAAACACATATCAGAAAAAAATATCCGAATATTGAAAATAAGACAATGGGAGAAGATATTGATTATGACGCCTTTAACAGGGAGATAAGGCGAGAAGTGTTTAATTCGCTGCATAATATGGAAGAAAAGCATATTCATACGACAGCATATGATGCTAATAGGCATTCCAAGACGATTGTTTCAGAAGGTGGTGGTAGGAAAAACATTAAAACAGTTTTAAAAAATGGTTTCGATGAAATCATTGAAGAGGAGTTTGGCGATAGTCAATTTAATGAAAATCGTTACAATGCAGAAGGGAAAGTTCTAAGAAAAATAAAAAACAATAAAGAATGTGAAGAAATTCATCAATACAATACATTGGGTCTTGTTGAAAAATCCATTAATAAAAATGGCACTGAAATTAAATTTGAATATGACAAAGCAAGGCGGCAAATAAGAGAAAAAATATGGAACACGCTTCAAAATCCTGTTGCCCCCTATCAATTTTATGAAATAATAAATGTTTGGAGTGTTGGATCATTTTTATTGGAGGAGCATAATTTAGAATGTAAATCAGAAGAAGAAAAAAGATTAGTGCAATTAACAATGCATAAATATTCACTGCGTGGAGATAAAAGAAAAACCATTGAAGATGCTATTGAATCAGGTATTCAAAGAACCACAGACTATACGCATGACATTCTCTCTAATATTTTAAATGAAACAATAAGCAGCCCCCATCGCGGGGTGGAGCGCGTAGCGCATCATGAGGTGGATAATTTTGGTAGAATTTCTAACATAATTATTGATCCGAATGGTTTAAATATTAAAATCGGTAAAGTTTTAGATAAAAACAATAGTGTAGTGAAAGAAGTAGACGGCATGGGAGGGGAAACACATCACATTTATGAAGATGATAATCATTCTATACTGACTATTCGTCCATCAGGTGTAGTCATCGTCAAATATTATGACATACACAAGCATGTGAAAAAAGAAGTTCATTTTTCAAAAAAATTCACTAAAGATCAAATAGTGGAAGTAGTAACGCAAAATAAAACAATAGATGAAGTGACTGAGATGTTAGGTGGGGAATCGCTAGCGAAAGTGAGTGTTAATATTTATAGTGCAGATAAACACTTAATGCGTGAAGAACGATCACTGCTTTACCCCGTGGAGTATCATCGCAATAATGCTGGACAAGAACTGCGCCGTGTTCAGCATGAACAAGAAATTATGAAAGTGAATGATAAATATGGTCACCTTGCCTATGAAATTGATTCGTTAAATTATATTACTCGTTATATCCATGATAAATCAGGTAACTGTTTATTTGAAATCAGGTATGCTAATTCTCTAAGTGAAAGAAAGCGATATACCGTTGAAGAGCTAGATGCGATAATTTCCAAAATTGGATCTGAGCATGATCGATTTACTTACCGTGCATACGACATGATGCATAGAGAGCAATTCTTGCTCAATGCAGAAGGCACACTTACAGTCACGCAATACAATGTGATGGACAATGTGACGGGTAAGCGAGTTCATGATGAAAAATATCTTATTCCTGTTGGATTTACACTAAAGAACTACCAAGCATTATTAATGTGGGCTGATTTTGATGGGAACCCCGTGGCATTAGGAAAATGGAGTCAAGAGAATAGTGTTCCTCAAATTGATCATGTGAGAAAAAATATTTTTGACGGATTGGGTAGAATGATCATTAGCGAAGATAGCTTGGGGAGCCTAAATAAATTCGAATATAATTTATTAGATCATGTCACGAAAGAGGTGAATAGATTAGGTGGAATTACTGATCATAAATATGATCGTGGCGGGAGAATTAGTGAAACTTCTGAGCCTGAGCGGGAGGTGACTGATATTGATTCGGGAACAGGCGAAGTTCTATCTCAAAAAAATCATAGACCTAAAATTATTTATCGACATAATAATAATGATAAATTAATCGAAAAAACAGAGGCAGCTAAGACGACTCAAGAAAGAAAAACATTCTATGAGTATGATGAAGATAATAATCAAAAAAAAGAAATTTTACATCAAGTAAGCATTTATCAGCCTCAATTTGATCTTAACCCTAATAATATGTCAGAGCGTGTAGAAAGCCTTGTAGACTTGGAGACCGAAAGCAAGTTTGATGCTTTTTCTAACGTAGCGTGCCGAAAAACGGCTGATGGTGCAGAATCATTTGATTTTTATGACTTTCAGAACCGCCTAATATTAAGCGTTGATGCAGAATTATATGTAACTAAATATATTTATGATGGTTATGGAAATAAATATCACATTGTTCGTTACAGCAACTCATTAGATATCTCTGCTAGACAATCTTTGCATGATGGTGTTTCGGTGGAATTTGTGGAGAATGAATTTCTTAAAAAAGATGAAGAAAATGATAGATTTTTGACAATTGATTTTGATTTATTAAATAGGAAAATAAAGTTAAAAGAACCCCCAGAGCTTTATTTTGATTCAAATGCTAAAGATGCGGAAGATCAATATTTTGAGCATGGAAAGGAAACTCTATTATTCTATAATTCAAATAGTGAAATTATACTGAAACGTTTGTTGATGAATCCTTATGAAAATAGATATCTAGATGAATATCAATATTATAATCGCATTGGAACAGTGATTGCACAAATCAATCCAGGTCTATTCTTGACGGTTTACGGTAATATTAGTTTACAAGGGGAATGGAGACATAAAACAGAATATAGTAATGCATTGCTGCCTGTGCAAATTGAATTAAATAAATTTTCTTTGTCTAGCTTGCCAGTGATAGATTCTAAAAAAGATAGGGTATATTTACGAGAGCTTAACGGTGAAGGTTGGGTTTGCCAGGAAACGGAATGTGATCTTTCTGTATATTACGTGGATGATAGTAACGAGTACGATATTCATATAGGTCAGCAGCAGAGTAATAAAATAAAAAAAATAGAGCATGATGCGGAAGGAAACGAAGTTATGATTCAAACGGGAATTGTAAGCGGGAAACCACGCACTGTTTGTCAGTTTTATAATTATGCCTCTCATCAAATATTCAGACTGGATGCAGTAAGAACCGTAAAACTTGGCGATGGTATAGATCAAGAGGGCGCTCCACTCACTTGTTTCGGATATGATGTATTGAATCGTGAAGTGATGGTTGAACGGAAAGATATGGCTATCGTGCTTCAAGGGAGCACGCATCAAGAGCGTCAGCAATATCTGATTAGTTTAATCAAACAGCATCAGGGTGCAGTAATCCGTGATACTGTTGCGTTTGGAAAACATGATCAACCTCTCATGCGTTTTGAATCCAATGGGTTAAAAACTAATATGAGCTATAATGCGGTGAAAAAGCTAATTAAAGAATGGCTGAACAACCGTTACTATACTTTAGTGCAAAATACACCAGAATTAAAAGAAGAGCAACATACAACCCTCTATGATTATAGTTTGAGAGGATATCAAAGTTTCGAAAGAAAATATGACAGAAATTCTGTGACAGAACGTTATGCAAGAAACAATAGTTTTGGGGAAGTTGAGTCGGAAGGTGTGTTGTATAATGGTGATTTAAAGCCCTACATTATTGCTCATTCTGATGAACAAAATTTTGTCGCTTCTGATGATAAAACTTATTATTTTCGAAATCGATCTGGAATGATAGTTAAAAGCAATAGCGAAGATGGGGTTTGGAAAATTTTCAGAGTAAATCCTGCCGGAAATGTGACAGCAAAAATTACTAGCCAAATACACCAGCTCTCTCAATCAAAATTCACACCAAAATATATTGCAAATTGCCCAAAAAATGATTTTCAGTATACAGAATATCAGAATGATAATTTAGGGAGAACAATCAAAACAAAATTACCTCAATTTAGTCAAAACAAAAATCCTCTTTTTTCAACAGTGTTTGTGGGCGAACCTGAAGCAGAAAATAAGAGAAATGTTTTTGGAAATTACGCGGCTATTTGGCAAAAGCCAACATCTTTTAATGCGAAATCAAGATTCAAGCTTAAATTAAAAGATTCTGATCCTAAATATTGGAAAGAATATCCTGTGATTGTTCATGAAAACGAAATGGGTGTTAATCTTTCAGGATTGGTCACTGATTTGTATGATTATCAAATTGATTTTTTTCATCTAACTGACATTATAGAAAATAATGAGGTTCCTTATGCAAGCGGAAAGGATGTTCTTGCTGTCGTGAACCAAAATCAATTTGGTTCAAAACACCTTGTTTGTGCCATGAGATCAAATACAAAAATGGTTGTTGCAGGTAAAACAAAAGATAATAAAGAAGGTGAAATAACAGGGCTAGAAATTATTCATGATATCGATCCGCCGGCTTACGTTGGTGTTACTCTAGGTCAGGGTGAAATATATGAAGCCAATCTAGATAATCTTCCTTCTGGCACTTATAAAGTTAGACGCGCGGATATCACTAAGCCAGTGGGGGATGTATTTTATCCTATTTTTGCGAATGATATGACAGTATTAAACTCAAATACTGATTATTCTGCAGTTTATACTGAAGTTTCTATAGAAGCTACTGTGGTTGTTGAAGAAATATATTCAATTGAAACAGATGAAGGCATGCGCGCTCCGGGAGATAAAGATCCTCTTGCAAACATGAATCATGTTTACGCTTACTTCATGCGTATTGAATTGAGTGTCATGGGATCCCCTGATCAAAATGGTAGCGCACAAACTTTTTCATTGGACGTGAAATACCAAAGTGGAAATACTGAGACTGTTCGCGGAAGAATTGAAAGAGGGAAGACTGTCATCACAGATATTGAAGAAAAAGTTTATGAAGAAAGAAGTTCGATTAAAATTTACGAAGAAAAAATTCCTATCGAAGATGCTAATGATCCCAATAAAATTCGATCCCGGGTTGATTATCCTTCTGCCATTCAAAATTTGTCGGTTAAAATGTTTTCGGCAGAAAACACTCTTTCTCTACTGAGATCGATAAATTATTTGAAGGTGTTCGACGCAGATCCAAATTCAACAATCATTCAATTGCCAAACAGGCCAGAAATGATGAGTAGAAGTAATATAAAACCAAAAAAATATCTTCATGTAAATTTATCTCTACTGAAAAAAGAAAAAAATGAAAAACATGTAGCTTTAAAAATAGGTGATAAAACCATTGCTGCAGATAGCGTGGATGGAAATTATGAATGCTTTGATCTGACTGAATTACCTCCTGGGCCAATAACGTGCCAATATATGGGATCAAGCGATGAGATCCATGAAGAGAAGCAGAGACATTCTAATGAAAAAACGTATATTGATACACGTTCTGAAACAGTTAAAGTGCAAGAAGCGTCATTTTCAGTGACGGAAAATATGTTTTTATCATTAACACCGTTCGTTACATTAGCTAAAATTTCGCAGCATGCCTATGGGCCTTTTGGTAGCAAAAAATATAATTATATTCATATGATTTCTGTTGCCAATAAACTTCCTGCTGAAATATATCAGGACGGTGAGAAACTAGAGTATTTTATAGACTACATTGACAGCGATAATCGACATGCTTCTCGGCTACTCTATCCAAACTCTGGTAGTAATTCATCAGCATCTTTCTACGCAGTCATGTCTAATGATGATATGTTACGCCCTTTCAAAGAATATCTTCCGCAATTTCCAATATATGATATATTGCCACGATTTTTTGGAATGTACAACCCACCCATTAGAGGTGCACTTGTGGACTCTCGTGTATCTGGAGCACATCTTGATAGTCTGCCCTATCCATCTGTCATTAAGAACTTAAGAATTACTAATGAAACACGCAATATGCTGCTATACAACGGTATGCCATATGAGTCTATGTTAACTTTTGTGGTGACTGTGAATGGATTTCCAGCCCCTAATGATGCTCACCCTGATTATAAAAAATATTTTGATTATCCAGATCTTATGTATTATTTCAACACAGATCCTTCATTAACTCCTGATATTGTTTCTATGAAAGTATATTATGATGAACAATATTGTGGCCCAGCAGCTATTAATCGCTTATCTGGAAATTTATACGCTTATTCAGTTGATTTGCGGCATTTTGGGATTGTTGATAAATCTCGTTTGTCATTTCAATTTATGAGCCCTCATGTTATTAATAATTATTTAGTAGAAAATCCTGAGTTTTATGTTCGTTCTTCAATTTTTACACATTTAACTGTATCAGAAATACCGGTGAGAGTTTCATTTTTGGGATCGCAGTCCATGTATATTAGAAAATGGTCTGAATATGAAGTGCTTGGTATGTTTGGTAAAAAAACGTACACAGAATGGGCCGGTGAAAATAAAGTTACTTCAGAAGTGTATGTCACTTCTCCCTTCCTGGAAGGAGAAAAACGCGTTACTTTTAAATATATATTAAAAAGTATGACAGGAAAAACTGCTATTTATAAGAGTAATTATGCTTATGTAAAAGGGTATCAACAAACCTATTCTCAGACAGTAGACAGTCCGAAAATACAAGACATCAACACTCCCGCACAATTATTGCCTTATCCTCAAGGAGTGATTGAATATGAAATGGCCATTAATATCAATGGTCAATGGGTTGTAGTGTATTCAAGCAAGCCGAATGATTCTTACTATTATTTGCTCATTAAGCCATTACCAGTTGAGACTGATCGCATTGAACTTCATTTGCAAAGCCAATTGGAAAATGATCAACAGCATTGGAAAATGGTTAATAGTAGCCAAATAAAATGCCAAAAGGGCGGGGTTGCTTTGTTAGATGCTACCTCACTCCCTATTGCCCAATACCAATACCGAGTGAGGGCGTTTAGAGCAGATAATTCCGTCATTGATTTAACGACTGTTGCTCCTGGCGGAGTAGTAGATGCTCAAGGTTATGCGTATGGGAAGTTTGTAATTGCGCATACGTTTGGCCGAATTGTTCAGGTTCCAGCTCCTGAACCTGTCGAGTTAATAGCGCCTATAGTAGAAGCCGCCTATGACTTTAAAGATAATGTGATTTTAGAAAAAGATGCTAAGGGACGAGAAACAAGATATGAATATAATAAAAAAGATATTCGGGTTAGAACTATTCATCCAATGACAAAAGTAATTAAACCTGATCCTGATGCTAGATTAGAAACTTTTAGTGATGAACGTTTTACTCGATCTAACGAACGTTTTAAAATGGATCAAGAACGTTTTTATTTAACGAAAATGTTTCCATCAGTCAATATTACGTTTCATCAGTCAAAAAAGTGCCCATCTGTTAGAGTAACTGTATGTGGTTTGCCTGCTTATGCGAAATCGGCTCTTGATAAAAGCGCTCAGCCATTTTTTGATGGATTTCATGTCTATGTTCAATGTTGTATAGAAGATTCAAATGGTACCAAAGAGGCTGTTTTAATTTCTCGGAAATTTTTATTAAATGATTTGGAGTATATGGATAGTTCAAATAGTTATAAGATTGATGCTATTTTTATTAATGATGAAAAAAAAGATTTTCCAAAATTAAAACAGGATAGCAATTTGCATGTTGAAAAGATATGGGTGGATGGTTCTCATCTAAGCTTGAGAGGCACATCAATTTTAGTGAAATTATTTTCCTTGGAAAATGAAGAGCTTATTGAGACAGAAGATACTTATGGATATGATTATGTCAACAAACATCAAAAAACATTTTTGCTCGCAAAACCAAAGAAAGAGGGCTCAAAATTAACGCAGATTAGATTGAATAATGGCACTCTTCATATACCGATGTCTAGAAATCAAGGTGGGATATATATTGGAAAGGTCCCTCTAGATTCACCTGAGCTAATGATGGACTCTAAGATCGAATATCAGGCTGAATCATTTAGAGAAAATAATCATATTGATACCAAAATACCAGTTGAAATCGTAGAGAATGTCTCTCCTATACAAGAAGTTTATCCTAATGAATTTGGTGAGGTAGTAGGGGAACGTGATGCTAATGAGCACTTGCATGCTTTCAAAAGAAACGGAGCAGGAAAAATTGTCACAGAATTTTTTCCTGACAACACAAAACAAATTTCTCGCCAGGATATTTTTGGTTATGATGTATGGCGCCTTGATCCTCGAGGTATTGAATATCGCATGACAAATAATCCTCAGGGAGTCACAACACGTCTAGAAAGAGGTAAGAACGGTGATTATGCGACAGATATATTTTTTTTAGATTATCATAATCATGTGGTCATGCATACGGATGCAGATGGGGGACGTTATTTATCCCGCTATAATATTCACCAGCAAGCTACGCATAGTGTTAATCCTGATAATATCCAAATCATAAAATTATTTGACATTAACGGAAATGTATTGTTTGAGAAATTTGATGATAATACTAATAATTTATATTATCGAAATACATTTGGTCACATGGTGAAAAATAAAGATAGAGGTAATGTGATTTTTAATCATCAATATAATTTCGCGATGCTACCTATAGAAAGTCGAAGCGAATCTCAAGTAGGTAGAAACAATGCTTATTATCGTGAAGGACAGAGATTACCTATTTTTCGTATGTCTCATCGTTATTATAGCTCGAATCAGCTTTACATGACCTACACGCAACCTTATATGGAGGATAATTCTTCTATATCATTGGACAAAGCTATTATGTTATATCGTTACAATGAAAATAGTATGAACATTAATGAGCGTTTTTGGTTGAATGGTGTAACGTTGAAAGATATGGTGATTGATTACAGTACACTTAACCGTATTTCATTTGTTGCAGATATTGATTATAAATTATCGTATTATGAAGATAAGGCTGGCAATATTCGTGCAATTGATTTTAAAAGTACTGATCCTAGCAATCCTGGGGAATTGCTAGATGATGTGATGTTATGGTATACGTTCTCTCCAATGAATAAAGTAAAAAAAGCGAGACATTTGCGAGATCCTCAAGGAATGTTATATGAGTCCTCGCGGTATCGTTCTTCCGTCGCAGAATACTATCAGGGTAATATGGCTTCACAGCGTTATTTTGATGAAGATAGGAATGCGTGGATTACTGATAATTTTCATTATGGGAATCAAGGATATGTGTCTCTTATTACGCATTCTGATGATAGAGAGACTTCATTAACACACAGCAAAAAAGGTGTATTAAAAAATAAAATCACTTATCTTAAAACAGATCTCCGCATTAAATTAGAAAGCACCACGGTAACGTGTACGCCTGCTGGATCATTATTGACGCAGCAGTATGCTGAGGGTAATGGAAATTCCGTCAAAATAAATAAAATTTTTGATTTATTACAAAATTTGAATGGCAGTCGTGACGGGGCAGGGACTTTAAAGCGTAGCCAACAAGAAATTTATCCGCATACTGCTGATAATGGAGATCCTGTAAAACGCATAACTAATAGTTTAGCTTATGATCATGTACAATTTTCCGTTCTTACAGAATCAAAAATCAATTTAACAACGTTCTTTCATGATGAAGAAAAAAGCTCAACTAATTACACTCAGATATATCACACGGAATATGGGACAGCACGAAAGAAGGTGGATGGAAATGATCCTGCTCGGACCGCATATTATTATGCGATGCCTAATAAAGAGGTTGTGTATCGTGAAGAAGGGAACGTAAATGATCCACCTAATGCTAAAGAAGTAGCGCGCACTAGTACGCATCAGGGGCGTATCATAGCTCAATACGAGCGAAAAAAAGATGAAGCGATGGGGCGCTGGGAAGTGGAATCTGTGAATTTACCCTTTTCGGATAACCCATTCGCCTCACAGCCCTTAATTGTAGAGATCACAAAAGAAAATACAACATTGCGTGATGTAGCAAAAATGTATTGTTTTGGTCATGCAGAAGCAGCTGGCTGGCTACAACAACAGAACCCACAATATACTGTAGATGAAAAATTGCCTATAGGTGCAAAAATTTCTATTCCTTATGGAGAGAAATCGCAAAATCATTCCTACGCAGCGCAATTAGGTAATACAGTGCCATCTATAGCGCCATATTATGTAAAAATACCTAAACAACCGCCTAGCTGGAAAGTATTTCTTCCATTAGCGATAGGAACTGTTGTCACTTTAATTGTTGCACCGCAACTTTCTAAATTAATGGGTAGCAAATTATTAGGCGCGATTGCAGCTGGTGCAGCTGCAAGTGCAGCCGGTAATTTGAGCGCACAAGCTGTTGCAAATATTGTAGGCATTGCTAATAGCATTGACTGGGAGCAATTAACAGCATCCACCGTGATAGGCGCGATGACTGCAGGAATTAGCAATGCGGGATACGGTTTAAAAGGGGCTTCAGACGCCTCAAAAACATTAACTGCGATGCACCAGGCTGCCATGTTAAATCTAGCAGAGCAAAGTTATTTATTGGTAACCGGCCAACAATCACAATTCAATTGGCAAGGCTTGGTAGCTAGTACTGTTATGAGCGCAACGCGATCGCAAATGCCAAACAGTTTGAAGGAGAAGAAAAATTTAGCCGAGATCACTGAAATAATGATCAACCAAGTATTGGAGGAAGAAGTACGCAGTATGGTTGAAGGCAATGCTTTCAGAGGATCCAATATTTTTGCAGGGGCTGCCAAGCAAATTGCATTGTATGGTGTTGTAAAGACAACAACGAGTGCAATGCTTTTATTTTCAAAATCTAGACAACAACCTAAAATGCCTCAACCACCTTCTTTGCCTAAAGCTCCTGCTGAAAATGTGCCCCTTAGAGCGACGCGAAGGAAAGAAGAGGAGATTGAAGCTCCTTCATTTGAGCTTGAGCAAGCTGCATTAGCGCAAGCAAAAAGCCAAGGTGCTTCACCTGCAGAATTGAAAACATTGCAAAAACAAATGATCAATAAAAAATACGAGCAGTTTTTAGAACAAATGATTAAGCCGCTAATGAGTAAGAATGATCTTTCGTTGGAAAAACGTCAGCAAGTATCCAGGCAGTGGATGAATCTATTCGCAGAGTATACAGCACAATTTGTGCATATTTCTCAAATGACATATTTATTGCCCACACAAAATCGTACTGTTGACGGGAAATCCGCGGCGAAAGACATGATGATGGAGGCTCTTGATCAGAGATTAACTGCATTAGACAAAGTAAAAGGGTTGGAAGGCACAGGAAAATATTTTAAATCCGTCACCCGTAAAGTTGATACAACTTATAAATTTGGAGAAAGAATGATGGATGAGGATTATATGGATTCTTCTACAACGAGTCGCGTGTATTGTGCAACTACTGGAGTTGTAGCAGATATTGTTATTGATAAGGGATTACACTTTTTAGCAACCAGGATGGCAAGCGCCACAGTAGTTGGCTTGCTAGCAACTGAAACTATGAATGTTGCCGCTGCCCCATTTATTAGTGATATTGCAGAATTTGGTGGTGATAAATCTCAAGAAATATGTCACAAGATATTTAAGTAAGGACATATAAAATGGATAAGGAATGGGATGAAGCCGTTTAAATTAGCAATGAAACTTACTTTTTGACAATCCATTAATAAGAATTTTATAATTAACCAACCTACCATGAGAGGTATAATGGCTATCACACCAGCAGCGATTCAAGAGCTAGAGCGATCAGGGAAAAAAGCAAAAGAGCAACGTTATCAAGATGTATTAACTGCATTGAAAAACGCAGGCACAACCCTGGATTTTGCTGATGCGCAGGTCTTGTTAGATGAGATTGTTGTGCATCCCGTGGAGCTTACTCGATTCCGTATTACTTATCTCGCCAATCAAAACAGAATAGGGCAAGATACGCCTAACACGCAGTGTGAAGACATGCTGACATTGCCTTTACATAGGATGACAGGCCCGTATGTGCTGCGTAAGGCCCGAGAACAAATAAAAAAAGAAGATCAGTGGATAGATGGTCGTGGGCAAAAAGAAGGTGATGTTAGTTTAGAGCAAGATAGAAAACGCAAAGCAGAAGAAAAGAGGCAGGTGGAAGCGTTTAAACATGCATTGGATACGCAACAATGGAATCAGGCATTAACATTTTTAGATAACATCATTGAATATATGCTATTAAATTGGGATACAAGAGATCGCTATATTCTCGCATTTTTTGATTATGTAGCGGATGTTATTATTGAACACGCCCATCAAAGCAAAAAATTTTTAAGACGATTACTTGAGGCTGACACTAGCAGAGAGAATGCGCACTCATATTATATGAAAGCGAAGACAGTGTTATATGAATTATGGAATCATCTTTCACAGAATAAAAAAGATCTTTTAAGAAAATCATTCGAGTCGTTATTGACGGAAGAAGAATTACAATCTTTAGGCAATCCATTGCACCAAGCAGCATTTGATAATGACCCTGGGACTTTTGTTGTCTTGCTGGATTTGGGTGTGAAATTAGATACGCTGAATGACAACAAGCATCCTAATAAGGGATACCATTTTAGCACAGCATTTGAAAATATATTTGATATGCTCATTTTTTATACACATCAATTTTCAATAAAAGTATTTGTTCATTATATAGATGAAATGCTTCAACGCATTGAGAATCAACAAGGTTTATTGGTAGCTGCAACATACGATCTTGAAGAGGTACGCTCTCGAATGCTTGCTATTAATCGTGAGCAGTCGTATACAATTATATCTTCTGAAGAGAATGAGAATTTATATGGTAGATTATTTTTAAAGAAATGGTTTCGCAGAAAAATTGCGGGATATAAGCAAGAATTTTATGGCGCTTATCAAGGGCTGCGTAGAATATTACTTACCGCGATGGAGCCTGCATTTGTCAATCAATCTTCTTCGATTGCCCTGCTTAATAAAGGGGAATTTAAAATTTTCATGTACTTGAAGTGGTTGGGTCATATTAATATTAGTTCAGAATCCGAATTAGATGTGAAAGAATTTTATATAAGACCATGCTTTGGTACAGGAAACACTTATTTACATTATTTGGTATCTCATTGGGATGATCCAGAGCATGTCTCTTCCCAATATGAAAGGCAGATGCGTTTATCCGCCATTGAGCATGTATTAGCTATTTGTGGAGACAAAGCACGATTTGCGAAAAACAAAGCTGGTAAAACACCTATTGATTTATGCCAAAGCAGCAATTTACGTCAGCTGTTACGTTACTATCATATTAATTTGGCAGGCACTACCCGAGAAGCCATGCTTTCTTTTGTTACCTTCGAGCCAGAAGCAGCAAGAAGTATTCCAAGAGGGTTAACGAGTGATTCTATGCAGCTGGTAGAGCGTATTTTGGCAGAGGTTCAAGCTTATGGACGTGACAATCAAGATAAAATGTCGCCACTAGAGATAGAGCTGATCGTAGAAATTAAGCAATTTATCCATAGGTACCTTAAAGATATTGTGAGAGGAGATCAAGATCATGATGCTGGCGATTTAATTATTGTCCTGTATAATAAAATGAATTTAAATGGTCAAGCTTTAGAAGATAAGATAACATTTAAAGATAGGGCATTGAAAATATTTGGACAGCACTTGACGAACAAATTGGAAAAATTGTTTGAAATATTGGTGGAGCAAAAAGGTATTGAGCATATTGGGGTTTGTGGGCTGGAAGATCAGAGCGCTTGTTGCGAGACAAATGAAAGAAGGCGTAGCCGTCAAAGAGCCACTGATACATCAAATTTTATAAATGCTGATATGGGGAGAGCTGAACAAGATGTTCAAGGGCTTCAAAAGAGGGAGGCTCAAACATCAAATCATTCCTCATCGTCTGCTTCTTTTTTATCTATGGCACCGCGCGTCACAGGTAACACATCTTATTCAGATACCCATTTTTCTTTAGGGGCTAAGCATGATTAAAACATATGATATCGCTTCAATGACTACTTTTGCGATTGGATTATCGGTAGTAGCGGGCGCTGAAGTATTTTTTTACCTTTTAGATATCATGGGTGGAGCGGGATTATACGTGCTTGCAGGAGGATTAGGAGTTATCACGCTAGGTATATTAGGCTATTTGCAATGCAAAAAACAAACAGATTATATTGGTCATCGATGGCTTAATGGGTCGTGGTTACTTTCTTGGGCTTCATCCAGTCTATTATTTGTAGGGTCAGAGTGTTTGATGCTTCATGCGCTAGATTTTTCAGCAGCATTTTTCTGGCCAATTGGGCTGACCTTATCGGCCATAGGTTGCTTAGGGTTTTTAATATTGGCAGGATTAAAATGGCATGAAAGTAGAAATGTCTTAGAGATTCAAAAAGCTGAAGCACAAGAAGGAATACAAGGACCCTCATTAGTTATCAATGCAGCCAAAACAGGGTTATTAGAGGAGCCCGAAATTGACTGGCGAGATTTAACGACGTCTTATCAGGAAATTTTAGAGCGCAGACCTGAACAGTTAACAGTGACCGTCCAACAGCCAGAAGGGGTAAATAAACCCGTGAAGCGAATTCGATCGCTTATTGGGCATATGTTAGAAAAATCCGAAATATCCACCTTAATTTACTGCCCTTCTTCCCAAGTAGGTGATATTAAATTTCAAAAAGACGTACAATCTGGTGGACGACAGTATTATTTGTTGGATGCGGCGACCGAGGAAAATCAAATAAATGATATTCGCTTCAAGCATTTAAATTATTTATTGCATGATAATGACTTGCTGCGCTATATTTCTGTGGTGGATGTGACCCTCCCTGATCAGTATTCATCCAAAGCCCTATTAAAAGAATGTGCGAATATTTGTGAATATTTAGAGCGGCAAGGCTACAAAGCGCAAGGAACAGGGGTGCATTATCGTTTTATCAAAACATCTGTGAACCCTCAGCACGAGGCATTGGAGATATCTCCTATTGTAAGTTGGCAGCAGAGCAGAGAGGGATTTAGTGTTTTTAACTCCTCAGCTTCTAGGTTGCTCTATTATTTATGGGGAAATGATAGTGATAGCTCAAATGATAGAGGCAGTAATGACACAATTCAGGCGTCGAATGCTGTCTTTGTATTACTGACTTTGCACGAAACGACCAAGGCATTAATACGTCAACAAGAAATGAAAAAAGGGAAAACAGCAGGTGATGCTGAATTGGTTATAAAAGAAAAAGAGCGTGTTTTAATGGGGGCTAAAAATGCGTTAAAAGGATTGCCTATTACAGCTGAGAGCGCAAAATCCCAATTGCGGCAGGCGATGAAAATTCAGGCATTATTATTGCACCCTGATAAAAATACGGGAGAAGCTCAATTTAAAGAAATGCGAGCTGCATATGAAGTATTGCTTAACGCTATTGATAAAGGATTAAGTTGGAAAAAATTGAGCCAATTAAGCATCGCAGAAAATAATATATCACCAGATGAAGAAGACGCAGATGATTGGCGTGCTGTTAGAGCTGAGTTGCATAGAAAATATAAAAACTCGAATAATTATTGGATTTCAGAAGAAATAGAAGCTTTAGAAGGCGTAGCAGGGCAATCAGATGGCGATTATTATTTTGTTTGTAGAACTGCTCAAGAAATTGTTGAGATTTTTCATGAGGTGGCAGAGTACCATCATGCAGCTATGCGCGCCGGTACACATGCTCAAGGAAATGAATGGACCTTAGCGTATGAAGGAGTAGCAGAAGCTGAGTTAAGGCTCCCTCAAGCAAGAGAAAAAAGCGCTATATTCCCCAGTAAAGTAACAGCATTAGAGTACCGTATCTCTGACCTCCAGAGCAAGATAAGTCGTGTTGAGCAAAAACCTGAAGTGCCATCGGATAGCTACCGTTTGAATCATGCAAAAGCAAATTATACCGCCATGGATGAGGTGCTCCGCGAAATAGTGTACCTTTGCCGGAAGAATTTAGAAATTCTGTGGAGGCAGCTTGAGGAATATAAGCCATTAGAAATGGCCAAACAGGCGCTGAAAGATCATGCTGCCTCTGAAATAAGTTATGGAAATACTATGGGTTCTGCTGTGCAATATCCTGTTTTAGCAACGGCGCCTTACATAGCAGCCACTCCTTCAGCCGCTACCGCTGGCCCTAACAGTGATAGGAGCCAGGCAGTAGAGGGTTTTGCAAGCCCCTCAAACCCCTTCAAGAGATGATTTAAAAGGCAACTTTAGAGTTATTGGGAGGGTATCACGTGCTTACCAATCGTCAGGAACTCCAGCTATGGGAAGGTTTGCCTTTACAAGCAACGGGAAGATGGGATAAGCTGGGAGCTCACCTGATTAAGGGGGCTTTCCCATGCGACTTATTCTTCAACTGGTAGCAGGCATTGCAGCCGGCGTTTTAGTAGGCCTATGGGCGCCGATGGAATTGGTTCGTGCGGTAGCCACTTTCCAACACGCATTTGGGCAATTTATCTCATTTATCATGCCGTTACTGATTTTCTTTTTCATTGCGGAAGGCATTGCAAGCCTCGATTACAGAGCAGGGAAAATATTAGGATGGACCACCAGCCTGGCGTATTTGTCCACATTGGCTGCTGGAGCGTTGGCTGCGGTGGTAGGGCTGGCGGTAATTCCTGAAATGTCTTTGGGCAGTTTTTTTGCGCCTGCAGACGCTATTAAAATCGCTCCTTATTTTCAATTTACGCTTACGCCTGTGATGGGCATTACAACCGCTTTAGTGATGGCTTTTTTATGGGGTATTGGCGCAGGCAAATTGCGCGCTACTCTTCTATGCCAGGCACTTTCAGAAGGTAAACAGATTATTGATGGAACGATTGCGCATGTGCTGCTTCCCTTGTTACCTTTGTATATTGCTTCTCTATTTGTGGAAATGACTGTCGCAGGTGAAGTGGTTTCAACCCTCGGTGTGTTTGGATTAGTGCTGTTATTAGCCGTAGGCGTCCATGTTATGTGGTTAGTCATATTGTATGCGATCGCTTCCGTACTGAATGGTACTAGCCTCATTCAGTCTCTTAAAAATATGTTCCCTGCTTATTTAACTGCGATTGGAACCATGTCAAGTGTGGCAACCATCCCTGTGACATTGCGTCAAACGTTAAAAAATGGTGTGGATGAAAATATTGCCAATTTTGTAGTGCCTTTATGCGCGACAATTCATTTATGTGGTAGCACTATCACTATTACTATTGCATCTATTGCAGTGATGCTATTGACGCAGGGTACTTTGCCCACGTGGGATGTATTAATTCCTTACATTATTACACTGGGCGTTACCATGGTGGCGGCGCCGGGTGTGCCTGGGGGCGCGGTGATGGCTGCGCTGGGGTTATTTGCATCTATGTTAGGTTTTAGTGAAGCCGCGATTGGTTTGATGATCACGGTATATGTGGCGCAAGATAGTTTTGGCACTGCCTGCAATGTGACCGGAGATGGCGCGATTGCGATGATGATGAATAAGTGGGGCGGTGGCTTAAGGAAACAGTCGGTCTCCGTGCAACAACCTTCGGGTACCCCGTTGCATGGTATTGCGATGAAAAAGAGTGTGCAAAAAGTACGGCAGGAAGAGAGTGAAGTGGTGTAAGGGGCAGTACTGAATAAGTTTCCGCGCAGGCAATTTCTCGGCTGAAATTTACTTACGTTTTCACCTCATTAATGATAGAATCCCATCAATTTTGCTTCCCTTTGAAAGGAGATTACTCCATGTTATCTTCCGTATTTACATCACACCTTAGTAAAGAAACTGAAACGCTCAAAGAAGCGGGCGTATTCAAAACAGAACGCTTGTTAACCTCTCCTCAAGGTGCTCGCATTCAAGTAGCAGATGGAGCAAAAGTTATTAATTTGTGCGCTAATAATTATTTGGGATTGGCCAATCATCCCAACTTAGTGGCTGCCGCGCACCGCGCATTGGACCAATATGGATACGGCATGTCTTCCGTCCGCTTTATCTGCGGTACAACTGACTTGCATAGAGCCTTAGAACAACGTATGGCAGCATTTCTGGGCAAAGAAGATGTGATTTTATATGGATCATGCTTCGACGCAAATGGCGGTTTATTCGAGGCGTTGCTGGGCGAGCAAGATGCGATTATTAGTGATGCTTTAAACCATGCCAGTATTATTGATGGCATTCGTTTGTGCAAGGCCAAACGTTATGTTTATTCAAATAATAATATGGAGATGCTAGAGGAAAAATTAAAAGAAGCAGCAGGCGCGCGGTTTCGTTTGGTTGTAACAGATGGTGTGTTTTCAATGGATGGAACAATCGCACCTCTGAAAAAGATTTGCGATTTAGCAAAAAAATATGATGCATTAGTATGTGTTGATGATTCTCACGCCGTAGGATTTATGGGTGAACATGGTCGCGGCACGCATGAATATGCAGATGTGATCAAAGAAGTTGATATTTTAACAGGTACATTTGGAAAAGCACTAGGTGGCGGGTTGGGTGGGTACACAGCCGCCAGTAAAGAAATTGTAGGATGGTTGCGCCAACGTTCTCGTCCTTATTTATTTTCAAACAGTTTGCCGCCTTTAGTGGTTGCAACAGCCATGGCGGCGTTAGATTTGTTAGAAAAAGATGCGCATTTACGGAAACAACTGCACGAGAATGCACGTTATTTTCGTGCAGGCTTGGAAGCAGCTGGGTTTACATTAATTCCAGGAGAACATCCGATTATTCCAGTGATGTTAGGTGAAGCTCAGATAGCGCAGGCGATGTCTCAAGCTTTATTAGCGCACGGTGTGTATGTAATAGGATTTTTCTTTCCTGTTGTGCCTCATGGGCAGGCGCGTATTCGAACACAAGTGTCTGCAGCCCATACCAAAAAGGAATTAGATGAAGCGATTGCAGCGTTTGCAACCGTAGGGAAAACATTGGGAGTCATTGCATGAAAGCATTAGTTAAAAAATATCCAAAAGAAGGTCTGTGGCTAGAAGAAGTGCCTATGCCAGAAGTTGGGCACAATGATGTATTAATTAAAGTGAAACGCACTTCTGTGTGTGGTACAGATTTACACATTTACAATTGGGATGAATGGGCTCAAAAAACTATTCCCGTTCCCATGGTGATTGGGCACGAATTTGTAGGTGAAATTGCAGCATTGGGTTCAGATGTGGCGGGGTTAAAAGTAGGGGAATTGGTTTCAGGTGAAGGGCATTTGACCTGTGGTGCTTGCCGCAATTGCCGTGCAGGGCGCCGCCATTTGTGTCGACACACCATCGGGTTAGGCGTAAATCGTCCAGGGTGTTTTGCAGAATATGTTGCTATTCCTGCGGTGAATGTTTATCCCATCCCAACAGGTATTTCTGAGCGTGTAGCATCGATGCTAGATCCATTAGGAAACGCAGTTCACACAGCATTATCATTTGATTTGGTTGGTGAAGATGTATTGATCACAGGTGCTGGCCCTATCGGCATGATGGCATGTACTATTGCAAAACATGTGGGTGCGCGTCATGTGGTGATCACAGATATTAACGAGGGGCGTTTAGCGATTGCGAAAAAAATGGGCGCAACGCGCACGGTGAATGTTCAAAAAGAAAATTTACGCGATGTGATGAATGAATTAAACATGCAAGAAGGTTTTGATGTGGGCTTGGAAATGGCAGGAAATGCACAAGCGATCACGATGTTATTTGAGCATATGAATCATGGTGGCAAGGTGGCGTTGTTAGGCATTCCGCCTTCTACTGTGTCTGTTGATTTTAATCAAATTATTTTTAAAGGGTTAGTTGTAAAAGGTATTTATGGCAGAGAAATGTTTGAAACATGGTACAAAATGGTGAGTCTATTAACCTCTGGGATGAATGTAGATGCTGTGATCACGCATGAATACCCTTATCATGAATTTCAAAAAGGATTTGATGAAATGAAAGCAGGCCGTACAGGCAAAGTAGTATTAGAGTGGTAAGCAATGACTATATTGAATGAATTAGAAAAACGTCGTACGTTTGCTATTATTTCGCACCCTGATGCGGGGAAAACAACCATCACGGAAAAATTATTGCTATACGGTGGTGCGATCATGATGGCCGGTACAGTGAAGGGACGTAAAGCTTCTCGTATGGCTACCTCTGATTGGTTGGAAATGGAGCAGAAGCGCGGTATTTCTGTGGCAACGTCTGTGATGCAATTTCCTTACGGTCCTTGTTTGTTTAATTTGTTAGATACGCCTGGGCATGAAGATTTCTCAGAAGATACTTATCGTACATTAACAGCAGTGGACGCGGCGTTAATGGTGATTGACGTTGCAAAAGGTGTTGAAGAGCGTACTGTGAAATTAATGGAAGTGTGCCGTTTGCGCACCACTCCTATTATTACTTTTATTAATAAATTAGATCGCGAAGGAAAAGATCCGATTGAATTATTGGATGAAGTGGAATCTGTTTTAAATATCAAATGTGCACCAATTACTTGGCCGATTGGCATGGGTTCTCGTTTGAAAGGAATATATCACATTACGCATGATGAAATTTATTTATACGAAGCAGGAAAGAACACTGAAATTAAAAAATCAAAAACAGTGAAGGGATTAGAGAGTACTGAATTAGAGGATGTTATAGGGGAACAAGATGCGAAAGCATTTAGAGAAGAAATTGAATTAGTGAAAGGTGCTTCACATACGTTTGATGAAGCTTTATTCAAAGAAGGGAAAATGACGCCAGTGTTTTTTGGATCAGCGCTCAATAATTTTGGTGTAGAGTCGCTGTTAGATGCATTTGTCGAGTATTCTCCTACACCGTTGCCGCGTGAAACAAAAACCAGATTAATTTCTCCAAGCGAAGAGCCTTTTAGTGGTTTTATTTTTAAAATTCAGGCGAATATGGATCCTCAGCATCGTGATCGTATTGCATTCATGCGAGTATGTTCTGGTCGCTATCGTAAAGGTATGAAGATGCATCAGGTGAGATTAGGAAGAGAAGTGTTGATCAGCCAGGCCTTAACGTTTATGGCAAAAGATCGATCTCACATTGAAGAAGCTTATCCTGGTGATATTATCGGATTACATAATCACGGTACTATCCAAATTGGCGATACTTTTACAGAAGGTGAAAATTTAAAATTCACCGGTATTCCTCATTTTGCGCCAGAATTATTCAAGCGTGTGGTATTAAAAGATCCGATGAAGCGCAAGGCATTGCAGAAAGGGTTAGTACAATTATCAGAAGAAGGTGCCGTACAATTATTTCGCCCTTTACGGAACAACGATTTAATTTTAGGTGCGGTAGGCGCTTTGCAGTTTGATGTGGTCGAGGAGCGGTTAAAAAGCGAATACAATGTGACATGTGCTTATGAACAAGTCAATGTACATGCTGCACGGTGGGTATCCTGTGTAGATGAAAAGCAATGGGTTTTATTTCAAGAGAAAGCATATGAATATTTAGCAGTGGATGGCGCTGATCAAGTAACTTATTTAGCACCGACGCGAGTAAACTTGCAGATTGCGGTAGAAAAGTGGTCTGATGTTGTATTTGCAGCAACGTGCGAGAAGTAGAGTGGATGTATCGCATTAAATAACCATTTTTTGCTTCGCAATGACTACGGGCTGCTATTCTTAGCATTCGCTTAGGCAATTTCTTGAAAAACAAATGTGGCATTAGCGCAGATAATTCATTGAATGGTACAATATCAAACGCCATTTTGTCTAAACTGAGGCTATTATCATGCAAGTTAATGATTTAAGAGAACTTTTTCTGTCTTATTTTGAAAAGAAGGGCCATGCTCGCCAGCCTTCTAGCCCCTTGATCCCTGCAAACGATCCTACCTTGCTTTTTACCAACGCAGGCATGGTGCAATTTAAAGACGTTTTTTTAGGCAAGGAACACCGTCCCTTCGTTCGTGCTACTACATCACAACGCTGTGTTCGCGCAGGAGGAAAACATAATGACCTCGAGAACGTAGGATATACCGCACGTCATCATACTTTCTTTGAAATGTTAGGTAACTTTAGTTTTGGCGATTATTTTAAAAAAGAAGCCATTGCTTATGCTTGGGAATTTTTAACAAAAGAATTGCGTTTGCCACCTGAAAAATTGTGGATAACGGTTTATAAAGAAGATAAAGAATCGGAAGATATTTGGCTGAAAGACATGAAAATTGATCCCACACGTTTTTCACGTTGTGGCGAATCTTCAAATTTTTGGGCTATGGGGGATACAGGCCCTTGCGGACCTTGCACCGAAATTTTTTATGATCATGGGTCTCACATTGCAGGCGGGCCTCCAGGTACGCCGGATGAAGATGGCGATCGCTATATTGAAATTTGGAATTTGGTTTTCATGCAATATAATCGCACTGCCGATGGTAAATTGCACCCACTTCCAAAACCTTCTGTTGATACGGGCATGGGCTGTGAAAGAATCGCAGCAGTTATGCAAGGCGTTCATAATAATTATGATATCGATATATTCCAAATTTTGATTAAAGATGCTGCACGAATTTTAAATGCTGATGATTTAAGCAACAAATCATTGCGCGTAATCGCTGATCATATTCGTTCATGTAGCTTTTTAATTGTGGATGGTGTTCGTCCTTCTAATGAAGGAAGAGGGTATGTGCTTCGTCGCATTATTCGCCGTGCCGTACGTCATGGGCATCATTTGGGTGCAACACAGCCTTTCTTGTATCAACTAGTGGGAAGTCTTGTAAAAGCAATGGGTGAAGCTTACCCTGAATTAACACGTGAACAAAAGGTTATTTCAAAAATATTGAAACAAGAGGAAGAGCAATTCTCACGTACTTTAACGCAAGGTATGAAATTGTTAGAAGAAGTGCTGCAAACATTAAAAACGAACGTAGTGCCGGGTGAAATTGTATTTAAATTGTATGATACTTATGGTTTCCCGGTCGATTTAACGCAAGATATTGTGAGGGAAAAAGGTTTAACGATTGATATGGCTGCTTTCGAATTAGAAATGCAGCAGCAAAAAGAGCGTTCGAGTGCGGCAAGCCAGTTCGAAGCAGATAATCGTCAACCTTTAATAGTACAGGGACATAATGAATTTACAGGTTATGAATGCTTAGATGATCAAGGAAAAATCACAGACATTTTTGTCAATGGGCAACCCGTAAAAACATTAAATGCAGGCGAAGCGGGCATGCTTGTGTTAGATAAAACGAGTTTTTACGCAGCATCAGGTGGGCAAGTAGGTGATATTGGTATTATTGATAATAAAATCGCTTTGTTTCGCGTGAAAGATACGGTCAAGCAACAAAAAATTCACATGCATGTGGGTGTTTTAGAAAAAGGCAGCCTGCGTGTGGGTGATGAAGTGGGTACACATGTTGATCCAAAAACACGCGAAGCGACAGTTTTGAACCATTCTGCTACACATTTATTGCATGCAGCTTTGCGGCAAGTATTAGGTCCTCATGTGGTTCAAAAAGGCTCTTTAGTAGCGCCCGATAAATTGCGTTTTGATTTCGCACACAGTGAACCATTAACACGTGAGCAGTGGGTTGAAATTGAGCAGTTAGTCAATACAAAAATTCGTGAAGATGCGCCATCACATTTAGAGGAAATGGATATTGAAACTGCCATGAAAAGTGGCGCGATGGCTTTGTTTGGCGAGAAATACGATGAAAAAGTACGTGTGCTGGAAATGGCGAATGGCTTTTCTAAAGAATTATGCGGCGGAACACATGTAGATCGTGCGGGTGAAATTGGGTTTTTCAAAATGTTGAATGAAGCAGGCATTGCAGCAGGTGTGCGTCGTATTGAAGCGGTTACTGGGCAAGCAGCATTAGATATTGTAGCGGCTCAAGAAGCAGATTTACTTCATTTATCCGCTTTATTAAAAGCCCCCCGTGAAGCTGTATGCGAAAAAGTGCAGCAATTGTTAGAGAAAAATAAAGAATTGGAGCGCGAAACACGTTCTTTGAAACAAAAATTGATGACTTCACATGGTAGCGATGCGTTATCTCAAGCGATTGAAGTGGGTGATGTCAAAGTGTTAACAATGGTAGTAGCAGACGGTGATGCCAAGGGGCTACGGGAAGCGATTGATGTCTGGCGCCAAAAGATTAAAAAAGGGGTAGTAGTTTTGGCACAGACTCAAGAAAATAAAGTAAACTTGGTAGTAGGAGTAACGCCCGATTGTGCTGAACAATGGCCTGCAGGGGCATTGGTAAAATTTTTAGCACAGCAGTTGGGAGGCCAAGGCGGCGGCCGGAATGATTTAGCGCAAGGCGGCGGTGTGGCAGACGCACGTTTACCAGTGGTACTAGGCACGGTGGTAGATTGGGTAAAAGAACGAATGTAAAAGGCAACGCATGGGTATTCTTGTTAAAAAATTTGGTGGCACTTCTGTGGCGACCATTGAACGTATTGAAGCTTGTGCTGATATTGTTGCGCAAAGTGCAAAACAAGGACCTGTCGTGGTTGTTGTATCTGCGATGGCAGGAGAGACAGATCGTTTACTCAATATGGCTAAAGCAATTTGCCCCGAGCCTGATGCACGTGAAACAGACATGTTGTTATCAACAGGCGAGCAGGTTTCAATAGCGCTGCTAGCCCTTGCACTTCAAAAACGTGGTCTTCGTGCACGGTCATTAACAGGTGATCAAATTCCAATCCGCACCAGCCCGGTTCACACAAAAGCACGTATTGAATCTATTGATAGCGAACGGCTGCGTCAATATATCAATCAAGGAGAGATCCTCGTTATTGCAGGCTTTCAAGGTATAACAGAAGTAGGTGAAAAAACAACTTTGGGACGTGGCGGATCAGACACTTCTGCAGTGGCAATTGCCGCTGCGTTGCAAGCCGATGAATGTGAAATTTATACAGATGTGAAAGGTGTGTATACGACAGATCCGCGTGTAGAACCTTCCGCGCGTTTAATGCGCCGTGTAACGTTTGAAGAAATGTTAGAAATGGCTTCTTTGGGTGCGAAAGTATTACAAATTCGTTCTGTAGAATTTGCAGGACGTTACAAAATTCCGTTACGGGTGCGCTCAACGTTTGAGCCAGACGATGAGGGCACGTTGATTACTTTAGAGGATAAAAAAATGGAATATGCATTAATTTCCGGTATTGCATTTAGTCGTGATGAAGCAAAAGTAACCGTGATGGGAATTCCAGACGAGCCTGGTATTGCTGCAAAATTGTTAGGTCCTGTAAGTCATGCAAACATCGATGTGGACATGATAGTGCAAAACGCCCCATACCAAGGGCGTACCGATTTTACATTTACTGTACATCGCAATGATTACGAAAAAGCGCTAACTTTGTTGCGTAAAAATGCCATAGAATTAGGTGCAGTGGGTGTAGATGGAAGTCCTCGTATTGCAAAAATTTCATTAGTAGGCGTTGGTATGCGCTCGCATGCAGGTATTGCAAGCCGAATGTTTGCAACATTAGGTAGAGAAAATATAAACATTATTATGGTAACCACTTCTGAGATTAAAATTTCTGTAGGTGTGGATGAGAAGTATTTAGAATTAGGTGTTCGGGCGTTGCATGCAGAGTTTAAGTTAGGCGAAGAACCTATTAAAGAAACAATAAGTGGGCAAATTATCACAAAATGAGTTATACTGTAAACATTAGATAATGATTGACGTTTTCTTGGTCTTTACCTGAATTCATCGTAGTGCTTATTTGGCATATGCCAGACGGGCATAATTTGCGTGATTTAAGGTTTTGTGTAAGGGAAAGGCTGGTAGGAGACTTAGAGCTTGAGCTGGGAACTAAAACTCGGCCGAGGAAACTATTAAGGAGATTGACATGCTAATTTTGACCCGTCGCGTCGGCGAAACGTTAATGGTTGGGGACGAAGTAAGTATTACTGTCCTTGGAGTGAAGGGAAATCAAGTCCGGCTAGGGGTAGACGCGCCGAAGACGATAGCGGTCCACCGTGAAGAAATTTATGCGCGGATACAGCAAGAGAAGCAAGAAAAGCAGGGCGATTCTAACTAAGAAAGGCTTGTTAAGCCAGGGTGGCGCGTCATTGCAGCGTAGCAAAACCGTTATTGTCCAGATTGTTCCGCTATGCTCGCAATGACGAGACGATTACTCTTTCTCTCTCTTCTTATAAACCACCAATATATTCCCTATACGTTGGATTTGCTTAGCATGATGAGCCTCGCAAATTGCTGCGATCATGGCATCTCTGGCTTCATGGCTAGGCGCTGCAAGGCGCACCTTAATGAGCTCATGGTCAAATAAAGCCCTCTCTATTTCTTTAATAACTGGCTCAGTCAGGCCTTTTTCACCTATCATCACAACAGGCTTTAAGGAATGCGCTTTGGCTCTCAGCATTTGACGTTCGGATTGTGTTAAAGTAGACATCTGAATATACGACCTTTATCATATGAAAAACAACTCGGAGATTGTACCACATCTATGGCTCGTTCTAAATCTTCTTCTGCGTGGATGCAGCGACATCTCAGTGACCCTTATGTCAAACAAGCTCAAAAAGATGGGTACCGTTCGCGCGCCGCTTATAAAATGAAAGAAATCCAAGAAAAATATAAGCTTATTAAGCCTGGAATGACGGTTATTGATTTAGGCGCTGCGCCCGGCAGTTGGAGCGAATTGCTCATAAGCTGGGTGGGTAAAAAAGGAAAGGTCTATGCCCTTGATTTATTACCCATCGCCCCCATTTTGGGAGTTGAATGCATCCAAGGGGATATTCAAGATCCCGCTGTGATGGCCGATCTTAAAGAGCGGATGGCGGGTGCGTTGGCTGATGTGGTTTTATCAGACATTGCGCCCAATATCTCGGGGAATGCAAGTGTTGATGCTTCACGTTCCGCATACTTATGGGATATGTGTTTTGAGGCGGTGCAAGAGATTGCAAAAGAGGGTAGCGCGTTTTGCATTAAAGTGTTTCATAGTGCTGGATTTGAAGCGTTTTTAAAAAAAATACGGCAGCAATATGAGACAGTGCAGATTTATAAGCCGAAAGCTTCTAGGTCGCAATCAAGTGAGGTATACTTGGTGGCCAGAAATAAAAGGCCATATACTGTTCCCTAGTGGAGGATATTTTGAACGATATTATTAAGAATCTTTTTTTATGGCTTATCATCGCAGCAGTATTGATGTCTGTGTTCAGTAATTTTGGGCAACGTGGTGGCGCGCAAACACGTTATGATTATTCTGAATTTTTAAAAATGGTTAATCAAGGGGAAATAAAAGAAGTGGTGGTGGATGGACGCACTATCCAAGGAATAACGCGCAATGATCAACGTTTTAATACGTATATGCCTATGGAAGATACAGGGTTAATCAGTGACTTACTCAAAAATGATGTAGATATTCAAGGCAAACCACCTGAAGAAACGAGTTTCTTCATGCAAGTCTTTTTGAATTGGTTCCCTATTTTATTGTTTATTGGTGTGTGGATTTTTTTCATGCGACAAATGCAAGGCGGCCGCGGCGGAGCGATGTCTTTCGGTAAAAGCCGCGCAAGGTTATTAGGCGAAGATGAAGTGAAGGTTACTTTTGCAGATGTTGCGGGTGCAGATGAAGCAAAACAAGAAGTACAAGAATTGGTTGATTTTTTAAAAGACCCTGCCAAATTTCAGCATATTGGTGGACGGATTCCACGAGGTGTGTTGATGGTGGGTCCCCCAGGAACAGGTAAGACTTTGTTAGCTCGCGCGATTGCGGGTGAAGCAAATGTGCCTTTTTTCACCATTTCTGGTTCAGATTTTGTGGAAATGTTTGTGGGTGTGGGCGCTTCTCGTGTGCGCGATATGTTTGAGCAGGCCAAAAAGCGGGCGCCTTGTATTATCTTTATTGATGAAATTGATGCTGTGGGACGTCATCGTGGTGCTGGGTTAGGTGGTGGGCATGATGAACGTGAGCAAACATTAAATCAATTATTGGTTGAAATGGATGGCTTCCAGGGCGGCGAAGGCGTGATTGTGATTGCTGCCACGAACCGCCCTGACGTATTAGATCCAGCATTGTTACGCCCCGGTCGCTTTGATCGCCAAGTGGTTGTGCCATTGCCTGATATTAAAGGCCGCGAAGCCATTTTAAATGTTCATTTAAAGAAAGTGATGACTGATTCTTCCATTAACCCAGTGCTGATTGCACGAGGTACGCCGGGTTTTTCGGGTGCGGATTTAGCGAATTTGGTTAATGAAGCAGCGTTGATGGCTGCACGCCAAGGGCGTAAAACCGTTTCTATGAAAGAAATGGATGCAGCGAAAGATAAGATTTTAATGGGAGCGGAACGTCGCTCTATGGTGATGACGGAAGCGGAGAAAAAATTGACAGCTTACCACGAGGCTGGCCATACCATTGTGGGGCGCTTGGTTGCAGAGCATGATCCTGTTTATAAAGTGACTATTATTCCGCGTGGTCGCGCCTTGGGTGTAACCATGCATTTACCAGAGCAAGATCGTTATAGTTATTCTAAACAACGGTTAAAAAGCCAAATTGCTTCATTGTTTGGCGGGCGTATTGCAGAAGAGTTAATTTTCGGCAAAGACGCTATCACCACAGGCGCATCTAACGATATTGAAAAAGCCACTGAATTGGCCCGCAATATGGTAACAAAATGGGGCTTATCAGATGTCATGGGGCCGCTTGCCTATGGCCAGGATGAAGGTGAAGTGTTTTTAGGCCACAGTGTGACTAAGCATAAGGAAATGTCGCAAGAAACGGCGCGTGCGATTGACGCTGAAATACGGGCATTAATTGACGAAAATTATCACGTGGCTTACAATATTTTGAAAAATAATGTAGACAAACTTCATGTCATGGCTGAAGCATTGATACAATATGAAACATTAAATGCTGAGCAAATTCAGGACATCATGGAAGATAGACCAGTACGCCCGGCGCCTCAATATGACGATCATCCGATTCATTATGATAGTGACACGATAGAAAAATCACAGTATCAAACGGAGTAGGGAATGTGGTTCTTATCACCTTCACCGAAAATCATGGGTGTATTAAATTTAACGCCGGATTCTTTTTTTGAGGGCAGTCGTTCAGAATCATTATCTCATGCAAAAACAGCGATTGATATTTTATATACAGAAGGCGCAGATCTCATTGACATAGGCGCAGAATCTTCTCGTCCCGGTGCTACCTCTATTTCTATTCAAGAAGAATTGGATCGTTTAATACCTTTACTCTCATGGTTGCAACATCAACATATTCCATTTTCTATCGATACATGTAAGCCGGCGGTGATGCAAGCGGTGTTACCCTATGGTCCCACGATGATTAACGATATTTATGCGTTACAAGCCAAAGATGCATTATCTGTTATTAAAAATAATACCGTAGAGGTATGTTTGATGCATGCAAAAGGGGAGCCTTGTACCATGCAGGAGAACCCTCAATACACTGATATTGTATCAGAGATAATGGATTTTTTTAAAGATCGTCTTGCAGCGTGTGAAGCAGCGGGAATTCAAAAAGAAAGAGTGATATTAGATCCAGGGTTTGGGTTTGGAAAAACACTCCAACACAATATAAAAATGTTACAATCCTTACAGACTTTCAAGACATTAGGGTGTCGGTTGTTGGTGGGTATGTCCCGTAAAATGATGATTGGCGCTATGATCAATAAGCCAGTTGAGGAACGTTTATACGGTAGCTTAACAGCGCACACTATCGCTTTATTGCATGGGGCAGACATTGTTCGCACCCATGACGTAGGAGCAATGAAGGATGCGATCAAAGTATTACAGGCGATATCGTAAGAGGCAAAAATGCAGCATAAAACACATTTCGGCACTGATGGCATTCGAGGCACGGTAGGGGAAGCTCCCATTACTGTGGATTTTGTATTAAAACTTGGTTGGGCAGTGGGATGTGTATTGGCGCAGCAAGGCCCTGCAAGGGTTGTAATAGGGAAAGATACACGCATTTCTGGATATATGCTGGAATCTGCGCTCGAAGCGGGGTTAGCTGCTGCAGGCGTAGATGTTTGTTTATTAGGGCCTATGCCCACACCTGCAATTGCATTTTTAACACGTGATCTGAAGGCGCAGGCAGGCATGGTAGTGAGTGCTTCGCACAATCCTTATCCTGACAATGGCATCAAAGTATTCTCTGCAGCAGGTGAGAAAATATCAGAGGATTTTGAGCACGCGATTGAACGTCAGTTAGCATTGCCTATTGTCACGCTCCACGCACCATTATTAGGAAAAGCCTATCGTGTACAAGATGCGCAGGAACGTTACGCTGCTTTTTGTTTGTCTTTATTTAAAAATCTATCTTTAAAAGGGCTTAAAATTGTCATTGATTGCGCAAATGGCGCAACTTATCATGTTGCGCCTGCATTATTTAAGCAGTTGGGCGCGGAGGTGGTGGCTGTAGGCGTTTCCCCTGATGGGCGTAATATTAATGATGGATGCGGTTCTACTGCTTTAGGATCGCTACAGCAAACTGTGCGTGAAGAAAAGGCAGATTTAGGCATTGCTTTTGATGGCGATGGCGATCGTGTAATGTTTGTGGATAAAGAATCTCGTGTGGTAGATGGTGATCAGTTAGTCTACATTTTGGCGAAGCATGCGCACCAACAAGGCACTTTGAAAGGAGGTGTTGTTGGCACGCAAATGAGTAATTTAGGGTTAGAATTTGCTTTGAAAAATATGGGTATTCCGTTTGTGCGAACATCCGTGGGCGACAAATATGTTCACGCAAAATTAGAAGAATTAGGTTGGAGCTTGGGGGGGGAGTCTTCAGGACATATTATTCAAATGCGTCGTCATTCAACTGGAGATGGTATTTTAGCAGCATTAGGCGTGCTAGAAGCATTATTAGCTTCTCAAACGGTGCTTGCAGCTTTCATCAAAGACATGGTGCTTTTTCCGCAAGTAATGATTAATGTGCGCGTATTATGTAAGCAAGATCCCATGTTGCATCCCATCATTGCGCAATCAGTGAAGGATGTAGAGGCACGTTTAGCAGGTAGAGGGCGTGTGCTATTACGGCGCTCAGGCACTGAACCTATGGTGCGTGTGATGGTAGAGGGAGAAGATGCTGCTTTAGTAAAATTGTTAGCAGAAAATTTAGGGCAGACAGTGTCGTCTGTATTGGTTACGGATAAATTGTTTTAAAACATGGGTGTGTACTGATGCGAAAATATATGATCGCGGGCAACTGGAAAATGAATGGGAATGATGCGTTGATCATTGGTGTGCGTGAGGCTTTAATTGCTGTACAAAAACAATCGACTGCTATTGTTGTGCTGGCCCCGCCTTTTGTTTATTTACCAGCTGCCATGCAGCATTTACGGGATACAGAAATTGCTATTGCTGCTCAAAATGTAAATGCTCATGAGGAAGGCGCTTACACGGGCGAAATTTCGTCCCGGATGTTACGTGATATGGGGTGTCAATATGTGATTGTAGGGCATTCTGAGCGGCGCACTTTATATGGGGAAACCAATGCAGCAGTTGCTGCAAAATTCATGGCTGCCCAAAAAGCAGGGATAACGCCGATTTTATGTGTAGGAGAAACCCTTGCTGAACGTGAGGCCGAGCTGACTGCAGAGGTAATTTATGCTTCCTTAGAGGCTGTACGTGCACTTGCTGGAGTGGAAGCTTTTGGAAAAGCAGTTGTAGCGTATGAGCCAGTGTGGGCGATAGGCACGGGGAGAGCAGCAAGTCCTGAAATAGCACAAGAAGTGCATGAAAGTATTCGAAAATGGTTAGGAAAATACGATGAGGCACTTGCAAAAAACTTACAAATTCTGTATGGTGGCAGCGTGAGCCCATCAAATGCAGAGGCATTGTTTAGCATGCCAGACATTGATGGTGCCTTGGTAGGAGGTGCGTCTTTGAACCCAGGCGCATTTGCTGAGATTGTAGCGAAAGCAAGGTAATCAATAACCATGTATCAAGTGATTTTAATTATCCACGTTGCGATTTGTGCTGCCTTAGTTATATTTGTTTTGTTGCAACAAGGCAAAGGTGGCGGTATGGGCGGTTTAGGGGGCGGGGGCGCCTCAGCTACCTTTTTTGGTAGCGGTGGATCGGCTGATTTTATGAGCCGTACAACTGCTGTCTTAGCAACAGGGTTTTTTGTAACAAGTTTAACATTGAGTGTATTGGCGGTAAAAGAGGTCAAAGCTAAGCGACTGCAAGATATGCCAGTCATGAGTATCCAGCAGACAGAAAGTGATACCACTGTAGCGCCTGTTTCTCCTGTAGAAAGTACTGAAGTGCCAGTTCAATAGAACGGCACAAATGGCAAGTGTTCATTGTTACGCCGAAGTGGTGAAATTGGCAGACACGCCATCTTGAGGGGGTGGTAGCGCAAGCTGTGCCGGTTCGAGTCCGGCCTTCGGCATAAATTTAGTAAGCGTTCTTCGCTAGTAGTGAACGTTTACCATTCACTCAATGGCTGTATCTATCGAGGTAGCGCTGAGCAGACGGTCAGATATTTCTAACAACGCTTCTGCTGATTTATTATCT
>CAYLHG010000005.1:61134-104247 GCA_964383495.1 uncultured Gammaproteobacteria bacterium | reverse complement strand
CGAGTAGCCCTGCAATCGATCCCACATTTGTGCTGTTACCTGAAATATTGGTTGCGTTGCCGAATGTACCTGATAACGTACCGGCTAATTTGCCGATAACCGTACCGACATTCGTTGAACCGTTTACAGTTAATGCATTAGTGTTTAATGTGTTCACAAAGCTGCCAGCAGAAAATAATCCAACGACTCCGCCGACATCTGTTGATGAAGCAGCAAAGACGGGGCTATTTAATACCACTTTGCTTAAATCAATTGTTGCAGAGCCCATCATACGACCGACAATACCGCCGACATCACTGCCGGCTAATGTACCCGTGCCATACGTTAATGTTCCGCTTCCACTGATATCACTGCTTAAAGTACCGATTAATCCACCGACATTGCTCGTAAACCCAGCTGTGCCCACAGAGCCTGAGTTTGAAAATGCACCACTGACTGTCCCACCTGAAATTACACCGATAATGCCGCCCACACTGTCAGTAGCGCTACCCACACCGGTGGCGACTGAACCTATGTTATTGAATGAGCCCGATAACGTACCACCGCTGAAATTACCAATGAGCCCACCGAGATTGCCTGCACCTGTGATTGCGCCCGAATTGGTATTGCTGCTTCCTGTGATGCTGCCAGACGTCATGCTGCCAAATAAGCCACCAACGTTGCTTATACTAGCGCCATTGGGATTGATATTCCCTGAATTACTTAAATTGCCTGAGAAAGTTAAACCTGAGGTTGTTCCCATGATACCGCCCAAAGGCGATGTAGCAACATTGCTAAGAATATTGCCTGTATTGGTGAGGTTGCTTGCAATAGTCGTACCTGTTTTTTCAAAACCACCAAAAATGCCACCGATATTATTTCCAACAGTCAGACTGACATTAGCAGCATTGGTCATCGCACTGGTTGTAGTCCATGAGCTAATATCTGACCCCACTCTACCAAAAAGTCCCCCAACATAATTGTTACCATTGATATACAAGGTTGCTAAACCTGTAGTGATATTGGTTGAAAATGTACCTGTGCCCGTTTTAGTAATGGCCGAACTGGTGCTAACAAAGCCGATCAATCCGCCCACGTTGGTCAAACCTGTAATGATAGCAATCGGAGAAGCGCTGAAATACGAAGTTGAAATAGCGCCTGTGCTGCCTGAAAGTGTAGTGATACCTGTTCCGCCACCCATTATCCCAATAACGCCACCTATATTGGTTGTGCCTGAAATAGTGGCACCTGATGCCATATTATTAGAAAGGGCGCCGGTCAACGTGACCGCGCCGATACCGCCACCTAATGTACCAATGACGCCTCCCAGATTATTAACACCTACTATCGATCCTGTATTTGTTAAATTGCCGCTGAGCGTTGTTGTGCTGCCACTTACGCCATTTACCAATTCACCGAAAACGCCGCCTGTGCCTGAGTTGCTGGTGTTTGTTGTGTTGATTGATACATTGCCATTATTATTCATTGTATAAGCAACGGTGAGTGTGCCTGTATTAAATGTTTTATCGAAGCGTCCAAAAATACCACCCACACCAGTATGTAAGTCTGTACCTGTAGCTTGTACTGTTGCATAATTGGTGAGAGTGCTTGCGGCACTGAAGTTAGTTGCTACTGATGCCGTTCCAGTGACTAATCCGAATAAACCACCAATATTAATACCTGTTCCTGTCACACTGACGGCTCCGCCGCCGACACTGCCTACGTTCACGTTGGTGGCAGTGAAAATAGCGTTTGTGTTGAGTTGTCCGAACAATCCGCCGATATTATTCACACCACTGATGGTGACTGTTCCTGGGCTAGCAATATTTGTACTAATAGATGTAGAGGAAATCGTACCACCAGCAACATAACCTGCAATACCGCCGACATTGCTTTGTGTGCCATCACCCACGTTACCTGAGTTCAATAACCTTGCAGATAATGTGCCACCTGTCATCGTACCCACAATACCGCCTAAACCTGTGCTAGCAGTTGTACCTGTCGCAGTAATGACGCCCGTATTTGTTAATGTTGTACCTACAGAAGATGCAATAGTAGAAGCACCTGTGATTAATCCGAAGACACCACCGACACTGCTGGCACCGGTTACATTAATGGAATTGGTTAAATTACCAAATGTAGCAGTAACCGCCGAGGCTTGTCCGATCAGTCCGCCAACATTGACACCTCCGCTCACATTAATGTTTGGCAATGTCCATGCACCAGCGCCTTGGGTGATAACCGATGTGCCCTCTAATGAACCGACAATGCCGCCAACAGTATTGGCACCACTGCTAAAGCCAGATCCGCTATTTACTGTGATTGTATTAGCACCAGGATTGATATTGCTTGCATTTATCATACGGCCTGCAATGAATCCACCGCCTAGATAACCCGAAGCAGTGGGGCCCACTGTGATTGTGACAGCGCCCAGATTTCCTATTGCTTGTGCACCGGTGAGAATGCCATTGTTGAGTAACCCTGCAATACCGCCTACATAACTTCCGCCTGAAACAGAAGCGTTGTTGGTGAGCGTGCCGCTGAAGGTAATAGGATTACTCGATGTGCCGACTAATTCACCGACAATTCCGCCAGTGTTGGCGGTAGATGCAGATCCCGTTGTGACAGTGATGGCAGCAGTGAGATCATTTCGCATCGATGCGTTAACAGTAAAGCCGCCTGCCGCAGTTTTATCAAAGTGTCCAAAAATACCACCTACACCGGTATGCGTACTGGCACCTGTTGCACTCACCGTGGCTCTATTAATAAGTATCGTGTTGGATATAAAATCACCGGCTGCCGCAGTACCCGTCACTAATCCAAATAAACCACCAATGTTATTCAATGTTCCTGTTACAGTGCTTCCAGTAGCATTTGATACCGCTCCGTCGAGTATCCCGGTATTAATGAAGCCCGCATTGGCACCCAGTTGTCCGATTAAACCGCCGACATTGCTACCTGCTGTGCTTTGAACGGTAATCGTGCCTGTTGTTGTGAAATCATTGGCACTATTAATGGTTGCGTTTGTCATTACACCAATCAAACCGCCTATATCATTACCTGTGCCTGTTACATTATCAATACTGGTCATTGTGCCTGTGAATGTGTTGGCACCGGAAATTTTACCGATCAATCCACCGACTTGAGACGTACCCGTGATGGTGTACACTGTTGTGGTATTACTCATGCTGCCATTGAATGTTGCTGAGCCTGAAACGCTACCAATAATACCGCCAGTATTTGCACCAGTACCCGTGACAGTCGCTCTATTTTCCATAGTCCCTGTGGTATTTGAGCTGCCGAAAGTTCCGTTCGAAATCACTCCGGCAATACCTCCCATGCTATTGGATATGCCAGTAGTCATGGAAATAGCACCCGTATTGAGCATGGCTCCGAGCACAGTGCCAGTGCTTGCAAAGTTACCAAATATCCCACCGGTGCCAGTCGTGTTACCTCGGCCTTGCACTGTTCCATTATTGGTTAATGGGCCTGAAAAACTTGTCGTACCCGAAACAGCGCCAAATAAACCACCCAAATTATTGCTGCCAGAAACATTAGCAGCATTCACAATAGAGGATGAATTGAACGTACCTGCTTTCACAGAACCGATGATGCCCCCAACTGTTGAAGCTGCACCTACGGTACCACTATTGGTCATGCTACTCGTACTGCTGAAGGTATTTCCGACTGTACCGTTTAATGCGCCAAAGATACCGCCCATCCCGATAGTACTTCCTCCGGATACGTGCGAAACAGCGCCATTGTTGATCATGACAGTGTCAATGGTTAATCCTTCTTTACTGAAACTGCCAACAATACCACCCACATTTATTGAATTGCCGGCTTGTTGTACAGGCGCATTATTCGTTAATGTCGTGGGATTGAAATCATTTGCATTGACAATATTGCCAGAAACCAGACCAAATAATCCACCCATGTTAGTGGGCGAACTGCTTTGAAGACTCGTGATGGTCACGCTGAGATCCGTCGAGATATTGCCCGTTCGCGTGAAAACACTATAATCCCCCACTTGGCCAATTAAACCGCCGACATTGTTCCCGCCACTGCTTATCGTACCGGCTGTTTGTGTAAAATCAGCAGCGCCAGAAATGGTCACAGGAGCAGATGAAGAAACGCCGATCATGCTGCCAATTAATCCTCCGGTATTGTCACCACGACCGGTCACGTTGGCACTGTTTGTCATGACACCCGTAAATGTGCCTGCAGTGACAGAACCTATTAATCCGCCGACGCTGGCAATGCCAAGGGTGCTTCCAATAGCAGCACTATTCGTCATTGATCCCGTGAATGTATTGGCACCAGAGATTGATCCAAAAATACCGCCGACGTTGGTGAGATTGCCGGCTGTGCGTGTGACTGTATTCGTGTTTGAAAAGTTGTAAGCAATCGTGCCACCAGTTACAATACTCGTGATACTACCGATAACACCACCCACATTACTCATGTCGACAGTGCCGGAAAAAGCAGCATTATTAGTTAATGTGGTACCTGCGCCCGAGAAAGTGCCTGTCGTGCTGATTAAACCAAATAATCCGCCGATATTACCCGTCGCGTTTGAACCCGCGACAGTACCCGCACTGCTAATAGTATTGGTGCCTGTACGAGTGAAACTGGCTGTACCATCCAATTGACCAATCAAACCACCCACATTAAATGTACCGGTGACAGCACCACTGGTTCTTTGGAAATTATTACCACCTGAAATCGTACCGCCGGAAGCATAACCAATGAGCCCGCCGACGTTGCTAGTTTGTGCCGCTGTACCAATCGTTCCTGTAGCACTTGTAAAAGTACCCGTGAGCGAACCACCAGACAATGAACCGATAATACCGCCCACATTAGAGGATGTTACAGTTGCTCCTGTGCCGACATTACCACTATTCGTGAAAGTACCTAATAACGTGCCAGCTGTCATGTTACCAGCGATACCGCCCACATTAGAGAATGTTACAGTTGCTCCTGTGGCGACATTACCACTATTCGTGAAAGTAGCTGATAACGTGCCGGCTGTCATGTCACCAACGATACCGCCCAATCCTGTTGCGCTGACAGAGGAAGCAGTGCTAATGCTACCAGTATTGGAAAAACTGCCCGCGGCCCCCGTAAAAGTTGCAAGCGTACCCGTGATCGATCCAAAAATGCCCCCTGCGTTATTGGTATATGTAGTGATGCTACCAGTGTTATTCAGTGATGCACTCGATGAGCCTGTACCAGAAGCGCGATCAGCCAAGCCAACAATGCCGCCCACATTAGCAAGACCTTTAACATTAATGGTATTTGTTAAGATACTCGATCCCAATGTTCCCGAGAGCTTACCAATAAAGCCACCCACATTGGTTGCACTGGCAGCGTCAATGTCAGGTAATGACCATGTTCCTTGTGTGAATATATTGGCAGTGCCTTGGATGGATCCGACAAAGCCACCCACATTGAGTGGTGTATTGTCAAAATTAGAGTTGGTGACAGTAATAGTGGGCGCGGCGAGTGTGAAATTATTGCCCGTAGTCGTACCGAGGATAAACCCTGCATTTGCTGCAGTCGCCTTAATGGTTACATTGCTGATAGTGATACTAGAATTGTTCAACGTGGTGCCAGAGGCTGTGGATGCACCAACCACGCCACCCACGCTCGTATCCCCGGTGATAAAAGTGCTATCCACAGAGAATGCGGCAGTAATAGTTGCTACAGCCGTATTGAAAAGCCCAATGATGCCGCCTACACTGGTGCTAGGTCCTGTGATAGTGCCACCACTCACAGACAATGCGCCGGTGATATTGGCCGCACCGCTGAGCGCCCCCATGATGCTCCCAACATTAGCTGCTGTGCCTGTTCCTGTGATAGTAGGGTTGATGAGAGAAATATTGTCAACAGTTCCTGTGGTCACCCGGCCAAACATACCCACGTAATCGCTAGAACTTGTTACAGACAATCCTGTGATGGTTGCAATACCACCAGCACCACCACTTGCTGCAACGTTATATCCCGTAAATTTACCTGTGAATGGGTTTGAATTGGTACCAATAGGTGTTGCGGTAACAGCAGTAATAGGAAGCGCTAGCGCATAGTTATAACCAAATTGCGCTGCGGTAGTAATATTGGATAATTGTCTGCCGCTGAGATTACTTACAAGATAATAACCGGTGACAACTGTTCCGCCGGTGCCTTTAGAAGAATAATCGAGGGGTGCGGTCGCTAATGTAGCAGGATCATAATAGATATTCACACTGGAAGAAGCCCCACCGTTGACGACACCATTGGTGAAAGTCACTGCTCCTGTTCCTGTAGTACCTGTGCTGTCTGCGCGGAAATTTACAGTGCCCGCACCCGTCATATTAATGACTTGCGTGGCAGCTGTGCTGGCATTGACGATAATATTGCCACCCGCTAAGAGCGTTAAGGTGTTGCTGTTGTTCCAGGTAATTTGATTTGCATTGGTGATATCAGTACTGAAACTAATATTGTTGGTTGTTCCACCCAATGTGCTTATCACAACATTTGTGGTACCAAGTTGTGTGTTAATATTGCTGGTGGTAACGGTGGAAGTACTTGTAGGTGTCCAGATAGCAGGGTTTGTTCCTACGAAAGATCCATTGGTTGGGCTACCTGTGCCAGTGATTGTCACATCGAAAGGGTCGAGTAGCCATATGCCAGTTTTTCCGGAGATAGAAGAAGTATTAACGCTGATCCCTTCCACATCCAAGTACATATGACCTGATGTTTCAATTCTGCCGCCATCGCCAACTAACCCTCTTGCAGCAGCAGAAATATTGCCATAAAACCAAGTGGCTTGATCTCCCCAGACAACCACATCTCCAGCATTTCCATTATTGAGTGAGTCTGCGTTGATGATAGCGCCTGAATCAGCATAAACAAATTGTGCAGTACGTAGTGATGCAGCTAATCCTTGCGTGTTAATATTTTTATTATCGCTAGGGCCGTGAAATACATCTGATCCAATATTCACATTACCGCCACCTGCATAACCACTGGCGTTAATATTTGCAGTATTTTGTAATTGAATGTTGTCAGCAGAAATTTGTACAAGCCCGCCTGTTTCATTTGCATTAGCACCAGAAACATCGAGTGTGCCTGAAACTGTGGCAGTGGAGTTTGCATAACCTTGCAGAATAATTTTGCCATTTTTTTGAGAAACAGTTTGTGCAGAAATGTAGCCTGAAGTGTTGATGACATTTTCGACAATGCCTTCAGCGGCAGCAACAGAGAGTTGGACCCTGCCGCCATCGGCAAGGATGCGGCCTACATTATTGACAGCGCCTTTAACAGTAGAGCTTGCGTCGAAAGTGATTAAATTATCGCCGTATAAATCCACGGTGAAGGCATTGCCTGCGGCTAATGCAACACGACCGAAGCGCGCATTGATCACCCCGCTGTTTTCAACATTAGGCGCAACCAGGGCTGCTAAACCTGCATCGTGAACAGTAATGGTACCTTGGTTAATGACAGAAGAGCCAGTGGGTGCATTGGTGAAGTGGTAATTGCCTTGCATGAAATCTTTATTGCTGATATTGGCAGTGGTGGCTAATAACCCTGCAACATCCACATGCGCATTTTGGCCAAAGATAATACCGTTTGGATTAACGATAAAAACCTGTCCATTGGATTTGAGAGAGCCTAAGATTTCAGAAGGGTTACCGCCTGTGACCCGGTTTAAGATAACAGATTTGGAAGAAGGTTGAATAAATTGAGTGGTTTCATTTTGATTGACCGAGAAATCTTGCCAGTTCACAACCGCGCGCGAAGAAGTTTGCGTGATGGTGGTTGTAGGCCCATATTGAACAGAAGCTCGGCCAGCAACAACGCGGCCACCTTGAGGATTGGCGAGAAGGGCGGGAGAAAAGGCTGCTAAAAGACAAATAAAGGTACCACGACCTAATAGGCCAAAGCCAACTTCGTGTTTATCAAAGGGTTCCCCCTTACGGTACCACATATTCGCTTACACCTTCAGTACTATACTGCTATCTCGTTGATATCTGCTTACTTTCACTATACTTTAGTGCTACAGTAACCTCATATTAAGAGTAGCTCATCAAGATAAGTTAATCAAGTGAATAAAATTATTTTATGGCAAATAAATCAATAGGTTAGGGGGAGAAATGTTAACAAGGATTTGGTTTTGCTTCTTTCTATTGAGCTTTGCCAGTGGGTGCATTTTGTATTTATTCCATGGGGAGGCAGGCATCTTTGGCGATATGGTGGCTTCGTTATTTACGAGTTCAAAGCAATCGGTGGAAATTGTAATAGGTTTGATAGGCTCCATGTGTTTTTGGCTAGGAATATTTGAGGTGGCGAAAGAAGCCCATCTGGTTGAAAAATTAGCCCGTTTTTTAGCGCCATTATTTGCAAAAATCATGCCAGAAATTCCGCATGGGCACCCGGCGCAGGCAAGTATTAGCATGAATATTGCTGCAAATATGTTAGGGTTAGATAACGCAGCTACACCTTTTGGGCTGCAAGCAATGAAAGATTTACAAACATTAAATCCTCAAAAAAACGCAGCGAGTAATGCGCAAATTATGTTTGTGGTATTAAATAGTTCATCGGTTATATTTTTGCCTATTTCCATTTTAATGTACCGTGCGCAATTAGGGTCTTTAAATCCTGCATCAGTATTTGTGCCTATTTTATTAGCAACTTCAGCTTCAACGATAGTGGGGTTTTTGTCTGTTGCTTTCATGCAGAAAATAAAAATTTGGCAACCTGTTATTTTGATGTATGTTTTATTATTTTCATTATTAATAGGTGGAATAGTTGCTTATTTTTCAAGTTTAAGCAGTGAGCAATTATTGGAGCAATCACAGTTTTTAGCAAATTTTATTATCATCAGCATGATAGTATTATTTTTAAGTATTGGGATATTTAAGAAAGTTGATGTGTATGCAGCCTTCATTAAAGGCGCAAAAAAAGGCGTGATGATATGCATTAAAATATTGCCTTATTTAGTAGCCATGTTAGTGGCAATTGCGTTGTTACGTGCAAGCCAAGTGATGGATTTTTTTCTCAATGGAATTTCCTTCATTGTAAAATGGTTTGGATTTGATGATGCGTTTGTTCCAGCAATGAGCACCGCGTTAATGCGTCCATTAAGTGGTAGTGGATCTCGCGCCACGATGCTTGAAACCATGCAGCATTATGGGGTTGATAGTTTCCCTGGTTTAGTTTCAGCTGTGATTCAAGGCAGTACGGATACAACATTTTATGTGTTGGCAGTATATTTTGGTTGTGTTGGTTTAATACATGGTCGGCATACATTAGGGTGTGCTTTGTTAGCAGATTTTTCGGGAATAGTGACAGCGATTTTATTATGCTATTGGTTTTTTCCTTTTAGATAGATGCTATACTGAGTGCTGCGGTTGTAGGAGAATTTCCATGTTAAGCCAAAAAGTAGTGAGTGATTTTATGCTCTTGTGGGCGACTATCGACCCTGTGGGGACGTTAGCGATTTTTGCAGGTTTAACTGCACGTATGACTCCTAAACAACGTTATAGCACCGCATTAAAAGCGACTATTTATTCCGCAGTGATTTTGATTGGTGCGATAATTGTAGGCCAGGTTATTTTAAAAGCCATGGGGATTCATTTAGAAGCTTTAAAAATTGGCGGTGGAATTATTTTATTTTTATTTGGTCTGCAAATGATCTTCGGAAATTTAGAAAATACATTGGCATCAGAGCCTGAGAAAGGGCACGATATTGCAGTATTTCCTTTAGCGGTTCCTTCCATTGCAAGCCCCGGGGCCATTACTGCTGCGATTATTTTGACAGATAATAATATTTACCCTGTTGCAGTGCAAATAAAGACAACAATAGCATTAGGTGTTATCTTATTTATTACTTTTTTATTGATGCTAAGTGCAACGCATGTGCTGCGCGTGATTGGTAATCATGGTGCATCCATTCTCATTCGGCTAATGGGCTTGCTTGTGGCAGCGGTATCAGTACAAATAACTTATGAGGCATTGGGACGGGCTTTTTAACAGTAAATATTTTTTCAAGGAAGGAAAAGTCATGCATCGTACAGAAAAGTTGATCATTACTGTGATGTTAAGCGTATCTGCGTTAAATGCAGTGGCAACCAATACGAGCGGTTTGGCTCCCAAACATTTTTATGTGCGTTTAGATATGGGTGCAGCCGGGTTAAAAGATCAAACGATTACGAATGAGACACCAACATCTACATCAGAATCAGACGCAACGTTTGATCCTGTATTTCAAGGGCAACTAGGCGTTGGATATATATTTTCTCCTCTTGTGCGTGTTGATTTAACAGGCACGCAAACTGGACACATGAATTTTAAAACAGATGAATCGGGTAAAGGAGACTTGTCGTCTGGGCAACTATCTTTAAATGGTTACTTTGATTTTGGACGTCTATGGGCGAGCCAAAAATGGTTTAATCCCTATGTGGGAGCAGGCTTCGGGTATGCGTACAATAAAGTGGGTAAAATATCAACAGAGGCAGATGGGCAATATGTAGGCAGTCTTGATGGGCATTCGCAACATAGTCTAGCATGGCGGGCGATGGCTGGTATTGGGTTTGCAGTAAGTCCTCACTTCACCGTAGATGTCTCTCACACTTACACAGATGCAGGAACGTTAGAAACAGGAAGCACTGTTACGTTAGCAGATGATTCTTCATTTGATTTATTGAAACCCAGTAAAATAGAGATGCAGTTTCAGCAAGCAATGCTTGGCGTGAGATACCGCTTTTAGGGTAAGCGTTGAGCGCAACTATAGTCGTTCAAATGATTACTATGAGCGAATGATACGGCGCATGGGTATTTCAATGTAGCGATACACCAGGTGAGAAAACAATATTGTCACAAGCACGTATGCAAAGAATAATGAAATTTTTAAAAAAACACTGTCTAATTGAGTGATAAACATTTGATGTTTGACAGAGTAACCTACTATGATATATAAGATTAAAAAATGTAACAAATAAAAAGCATAAGAAATTTCCCCTAGATATACCATTAATTTTGTCGATAGTAATCGAGAGAAAAAATGATTTTTACTGGCTATCATCAATATTAAAAATGGGAATAAAAAAACAACCAGTAATTCTTGTTGTGTAAAGAATAGTAATCCTAATGTAATCGCTAAAGTAATATTAAAAACAATGCCTGTTTTTTCTAAATGGCGTGTGTCTCTCAAAAATAAAGCTGCTGCCATACCTAATATAAATTCTGAGCCAATGCGTAATAAACCTCCCCAGCCAAATATTAGATAGCCGACAGGGATTGGTTGAGGAGTATTTGCTGGGTGTGTAAAAAAATACATGGTAATAAGCAATAAAAACCCAATGCATAAAGTTAAAATTCTGTAATTTTTTGCTTTAGAAAATAAAAGAACTAAGAAGGGGAACGCTAAATAAGCTATCCATTCAAAACTTAAAGACCAAACAACTGGATTTACAGACCAAAATTGGATGATCATTGTTTTGAATTCTTTGTGGAATAAAGCTTGAGTCATGGTAAGTATAAAAGGGACAGTTTCCAAAAAATTTGAAAAAGAAATTATTTGCGGTGGTGCGTAGGATAGTCTTAAAAACGCTAATAAACTGCTGATTAAAAATGTTGCGATAAATGCGGGGTAAATACGTGCAAGACGGTATGTAATATATTGGGGGTATAATGCCAGTTTTTGTGCTTTGATATCATCCCAATAATTAATTGTCATCACAAACCCACTTAACACAAAAAATATATCAACCCCTAAATAACCCATTCTCGCAAGTGTTGGAATGTTTTTTTCAATTTGAATAATAAATTGATCGGTGTAATTAAAGAAAAAATAATTCCATGAATGAAAAATCATTACCCAAAATGCGGCAATAGCGCGTATGCCAGTTAAACTGTTAATCATAAGGTGGGTGTGATGTGGTTTCATCGCTTTATTATAACGCGTTAGTTGAAATTCTCAATGGTCTTTGTTAAATAACATTATTAAAAATAAATTTAAAAAAATTAAGCATAACTATTGACAATTATTTCCAATTGCTTAAAATGGGTAAGCATATGGAAGTCACTAATAACGATAGGGAGAGGTAAGATGAAAAATAAAAAATTGCTTTTTTAATTGTTTCAAACATTGCACTTAACGACAATTTTTTTATCTAAAAAGCGAGTGTTTAATCATGCGCAGAGTGGGTTTTTTCTCGTCAAAAATATGCTTTTTATGTATTTTATTATTAATGGGATGTGGATCGCCTAAAGTTAAAGTCAATGTCACCGCTGATCAGGCATTGAATCAAGACAATCAACAGCGGTCTTTGCCGGTAGTATTGCGTGTTTATCAATTAAAAGACAAAACAAAATTTGAGCAAGCTAATTTCAAACAGATTTGGAAACAAGACGCAGCATTATTGGGAAATGAATTGCTTGCCAGAGAAGAATACTTAGTTCAGCCTGGCAAAAAAGGACAATTAAAAATTTTAAAACAAGAGGGGGCTCAATATATTGGGGTTGTGGCTTTATTTCGGGACAATACACAAAATCATTGGCGCATTTTAAAACCATTGACTCACTCGCTGATGACTAAGCGTTTTTCTAATTCAGTTACGTTAGAGGTTAAGGATAAATCTATTCAAATGGCATCATAACAGGGAAGATAAGCAATGAAAGCGGGTTACACAGTTGCATGGTCTGAAGGGACGTATCTTACACAACAACATTTTCAGTATTGGGATGCAAGCATGCAGACTGCCTGCGCACAGGCAATGCAGTTCAATAAGCCTTATGCCTATGGCGTTTCTTTATGCATATTGGATGAGCAAGTACTTTCACAAGGAATATGTCGATTAAAACAATTATGCTGGATATCTAGAACTGGGCAAGTGGTGACTTATCATGATCAAATAATGCCAATTCTGCAATGCATATTAGCTGAAAAATCTGACGCTATCGTATATTTGCAGATGCCTTACAATAATAATTGCCGCGGGCTAAGTGGCTATGAGTGTCATGAAATGACAGCTCAGTATCATGTAGAATACTTTCAGCTAAATGATTTTCATGATAAAAACAGGACACAAGAAATAGCATTAAAACGGCAGCATATTGCGTTGAGCACATCATCATTAGCACCAGAAGGGTGTATTTCTGTGCCGTTTGTGCGCCTCAAATATAAATCTGGAAATTATTTTGAATATGATGCTTCTTTTATTCCTGAAAGCACCAGTATTTTTAATGTTCAACCATTATTAGAAGTATTTTGCAGGATATATCAAAGTGTAGCTGATAAAGTATATGCATTAAAAAAACAATTAGAGAGGAAGTGGGACGCACAATCCCATATTGAGGCAATGAAGTGGTCTGATTGTTTAGTTTCATTAAATGTGATGAGGCAACATGGGAAATCACATCCTCATGATTTATATCAATTAATGGTTTCTTTGCTGCACCAAGCATATTTAACTAAAAAAGAAGGCTTAATATTGCCGGAGTATCATCATCATGATCTTGCTGGAACATTCTCAACCATTGAGCAATATTTGAATAGCATGCTAGAACTGAATGTCTTGCCTGAAGAAGATAAAATTGTCCTTTCTAAAATCGATGAGCAACATTATTCTACAGGGCCTATACCATTAGCAGTGATTCAGAATTTTGATTGGTATTTAGGTGTTAGCCTTGCGCACGATGATTTGCAATGGGTTCGTCAGTTTATGCAACAGGTTAAATTATCATCAGTGGAAACATTACCTAATATTTTAATATCTGCGTTGCCAGGTATTTCTTTGCAACATGTGCAGCGTCCACCTTCTTCTATAAGGATTCGTAGTGGATTTGAATATTTTAAATTGAAAAAACATGATGCTTATTGGGAGTCGCTTGTAATTCATCAAAATATGACTGTATATTTGCCTAAGCCTTTTCATGCAGCAGAGTTATCTTTAGACATTGTGAGAGAATAAATATGAAACATATTCATACTTTATTAGATTGCGCCGTGCCTATTTTTAAGGTGCTGGATAAAATTCAAAAAGAAACTATTTTAGAGTTAGATACGCTATCTTCTGGAGAAATGTTAAAAGCTTTATTGCATCAATTTGAAAGAGAGGCCTTCGAAAGGCAAATTCCTAGCCATCAAGTTCATGATGCCAAGTATGCCTTGGCTGCGTTAATTGATGAAAGTATTTTAAAATCAACCTTGCCAGAAAAATCGCAGTGGATTTCACAACTCATTCAAGTAGAGCAATTTGGTGAGCATTTGGCAGGAGAGAATTTCTTTAAATGGCTAGATCGTGTTAAAAATCATGGGCCTGATTATTTGCCAGTCTTAGAAGTTTATTATGTGTGTTTGAAAATGGGATTTTCAGGGCGTTATGCGGTGGAAGGACAAGAAAAGTTAAATGCAATTCATGTGGAAGTAAAGCATAAAATTGATTTGTATTTAGGTACACTTGATCCACGACTTTCTCCAAGAATAGAGACACCAAAGACATTGGGAATGTTAAAAAAATATTTTCCGTGGTGGGGATATTGCGTTGCTGCTTTCTCAATCATTTTTGCATTTTATGTTGGTTACAGTGTGATGATCAATGGGTTGGTCACTTCCTATATGGGGAATATTTAAAAATGAATATTACAAGAATAGTTAATCTCATCAAAAATAAAATGTTCTGGATAAGCTTATTATCAACGATAGGCATTTCATTATTAACGTGGGTCTTACAATACATTGGAATTATTGAATGGTGGGAACAGTTATTAACTTTAATAGGCATAGGGTTAACGTGCTTGTTAGCCTATATTGTCTATCGCTGTTGGTTATCAAGATTGGGTGGGCGATTATTTCAAGCTATCCAACATCAAATTACAGAAGAGCATCAGCTTGAGGTGTCTGCTTTGCGAGAAAAAATGAAAGAAGCGATAGATGCATTAAAATCCTCGGGTTTGAATATAGGCTATCGGGGGCAAGCGGCATTATACGCATTGCCTTGGTTTATGATGATTGGACCTTCAGCCGCTGGAAAAAGTACTTTGCTCAGACATTCTGGATTGCATTTTCCTTATTCTAGGCATAAAGAAATCGATATTAAAGGTTTTGCAGGCACACGGAATTGTGATTGGTGGTTTGCTGATGAGGCTATCATTTTAGATACAGCGGGGAGATATACTACAGAAGAGGAAGATAAGCCAGAATGGTTTGCTTTTCTTGATATGCTGAAAAAATTTAGGCGAACGGAACCTATTAATGGCGTGGTCGTGGCGATTAGTTTATCGGACATTGTAAAGGCAAGCTCCGATGATATTGAAGATCATGTGCATATTATCCGAGCAAGGCTACAAGAATTAATTCAACGCTTAGGCATTATTTTCCCAGTTCATATTATTTTTACAAAATGTGATTTATTAGAGGGTTTTAAAGCATTTTTAAATGATTTAAGTAGTGAAGCTAGAGATCAAGTGTGGGGTGTTTCCTTAGAAAATGGTGATTATTGTGAGCCAGACATATCTGGCTCTTTTCATCAATTATATGAAAAATTATGTTCATTGCGTATGCATAAAATATCATTGCAACCTGATTCTGCTTTAAGAATGCAGATATTGCGTTTTCCATCAGAATTTAAAAATTCCATTGAAAAAATAAAACCATTTTTAGAATTATTACTGAAGCGCAATCCTTACCAGGAGCATCCTGATTTTAAAGGTATTTATTTTACAAGTGGTTGCCAAGATTTATCTGCTTTAACCAGTGGCATTGGGAAAGAGGCAAAGCAAAGTTTTTTTGTCAAAAATTTATTTAAAAAAATTATTTTTTTAGACAAAAATTTAGCAAGTAGCCAGAGAGCTAAGAAAATTAACTTTTCTTTAAAATCAATGGCAGCTGTATTTTCGGCTATTTCTATCGTTTCTGCTGTTGGACTGTTTCAATCTAGTTATGATCTTCATAAAACTGTCTATTCTCGGGTAGAGGTTTTAATTAAAAATCACATGAGTATTGGTGCGGGTTTTACTCGGCAAAAAGCTCAAGCAATGAATGGATTATATGATGAATATTTAAGAATTGAAAATTTAATAGACCATAAGAATTTCTCTTTATATAGCATTGAAAAATTAGAAATGGCCAAGAACCGTATTGCAAGAGAGTGGATTTCTCAGATGCAGGTTTTTTTCTTGAGGGACGTTGCACAATTTTTAGAAATTGATTTAAAGAATCAAGCAGAATCGTGGATAAATTTAACACCGGAGCAACGAGATGCCGTGCATGCTTCTTTTTATGATCATTTAAAAACATATCTTATGCTTTGTGATGTTTCACATATTGATAAAGCTTATCTTATCCCAAGGCTAGCTGAGCATTGGGCATTTGTTATTCAAAACCGTTATGTTGAGTTTGCAATTCCTGAGGATCGCCTTACTAAAATGGTTGCGACTTTTGTAGATTTTATCGCCTCTCCTGACTATGAACATATTGCATGGAAAGCTGATATGACATTGGTTGGCCAGTCTAGAAATATTTTAGATGTAAATCCTTCACCTGAATCTATTTACGCACACATGATAAGCGATTTGAAAAAGCGGTTGGGTTATACGCATTTAAATGATTTGATGGGTGGAAAGTCTTATGGAATATTTGAAAGTCAATATGAATTACCTCGTGCCTACACGCGTTCACACTATCATCAGGATGTGTTGTCTGCGATAGAAGAAGTAGTATCAAGAGCATTGGAAGGGGATTGGGTGTTAAGCAGTAATAATAACAGAACCGCTGATCAACATTCTCAAAAACAACTTATCTCAAAAATGCGGGAATTGTATTTTAACGATTATGCAGAAACCTGGTTTGAATTTTTGGCTTCTATTCAAATTAGACCATTCCAATCGATAGAAGATGCTGCAAATAAACTGGCGTTTTTACAGCAACAAGAAGGTCCTCTCTCTGATTTAATGGGTGTGGTGAGAGAAAATATTGCGATCTCAAATCAAGAGGTGATTCCTTCGGAGTTAATTAAAAATGATAAGGTATCTAGCGTGATATTGGTTCCTGAGCTGGATGCTCCTTTCTATGCATTGCGCCGCATGACGCAGCCAGGTGAAAAAATGAAAGTAGCTGAATCTATTAATCAGTATTTTCATTTAATAGGGCGTGTCCATAGTGATTTATTAACCTTGTCTCATGCCAGCAACCCGAATAGGGAAGCAGAAATCTATGCGCGTGATGTTTTTTCAGGGAAAGAAAGAGAATTATCAAGAGCAGTATCCAGCTTGTCTTTTTTACTAGAGACAAGCACAGCTTCTCTAGAGGGGATAGTATTTGGCGAAAAAACACGTAATGCGATGGAGCCATTATTACGATCTGCACTAGAGAATGCATGGGAATCTATTTTGAAGTCAGCGGGATTATATTTACAGCAAGAATGGGATGCGCAAGTTATAGATGCTTATAATCATACGTTGCGTCATAAATTTCCTTTTTCAAGAACCAATGTTGATGCTTCATTAGAAGATGTGGCTGTTTTCTTTAGACCAAGAGAAGGTGTATTGAGCGAATTCCAAGAAACATATCTCATACCCTATTTGCAATGGACGCGGAATGGATTTGTACCTCAAATATGGTTGGGGCAAGGTGTTGCATTTTCAGAAATATTTATTGAATCTTTAACACAAGCTAAACGCATTTCTGAAGGGTTTTTTAGAAACAGTGGCAGCAGCGTGGAACTTACTTTTTTTATTTCTCCTGTGCCTACGCCAGGTATTGAGGAAATTATTTTTGATAGTAATGGGCAAGTTTATCGCTATCGAAATGAACCTGAAGAGTGGCGCAGGTTTGTATGGCCAGGTGATTCTGCTGAAATGGGAGCAAGATTATACGTTTCCAAAAATGATCAAGCTGAATGGGCTGAAGTGCATCGTCCTGGCGTGTGGGGCTTGTTTCATTTATTAAATTCTGCTGTGTTGATCAGGGAGGCAGGTGCTCAATATTTATCACAATGGAAAGTCAAGGATGCTCAAGGAAACCCTATGAATATACGTTTTAAATTGCGTGCAGATAAGCAAAATAATATTTTTGAGCCTGGGTTATTACAACAATTTTCTTTGCCGGATCAAATGATTTCAAATGAAGCTGTTTCTTTGGCGCAGCATGAGGAAGGATAGGATGTTTACGTTTTTGAAAAAAGAAAAACAATCTCCCATGTTAATGCGAGAGCTTTCTGCATTTGGAAAATTGCCTGGCATCTCTGATTATACAAAAGTCAATGCACATTTCGAACATGCGGTGGCTATTAATGCTGAAATAGATAAATTGGTTGATCATTTGCATGCTTCTAAAGAAGATAAAATTAATAGCTTAAATATACAATGCGTTTTTGAAAAAGAAGGGCGGTACCAAGTTGTTCAATTATGTGCTAGTCAGGATAAAATAGGGCGATCTTACCCTTTTACGATTGTAGGCTTTATGGAGCATGATTTAATTAAAGCTTGTCAGCCGGCTATGCCGTTGATTGTATCGCCTTTATTGCAATATGTTTGTGATTTAAAAAATGATATCAATATTATTTCAAAAACAGAGCTAGAGGCAGCATTAAAGAAAGTAGATGATTTAAGATTTAAACATACCAAAGCCTCTCTATTAGAGTGGGAAATTGATGCATTAAAATCTATTTCTCAGATTCAGTGGTTAAAAGATACATTTCAAAATTTTTCTCGTGAAAATATTGCATCCTATGTAATGAGCGTTGGAATGCATGTCCTTGGTTACAGATCAGGAAAATTTCCTGTGTTGAAAATTTTATTATCTGTTTCAAATCCTATGGTCTCTGCTGTTTTCTGGTTACAATGGATTGAAAGTTTATTGCAACCTAAGCGTTGGCCTTTATATTATTGCATCGTGAGCACAGAAAAATCTGCTTATTTAAATGTATGGATGAAGATGCCTGAGCAGTATGATTTTTGTGAATGGACAAAAGCACCTGATATTTCTGTCAAAGCAATGTCAACTGGTTCAATGACGGCGTTGCTTTCTCAAGATATTTCATTGTGTGATGCGCTTTATCTTTGGCAGCAAGAGGTGTTACATGGTATTTCTTAATCCATCTTGGCTAATAGCACTCCAGCAAGTTTCACCTCCTGGCGAATCTTTAAAATATGATGAGATCTATGTTGAACTTAAAAATAAGGTTGGCCAGGTAAGCTTTGATATTATTGCGGTGATTGAATCAGCTTCTGCATTGTTGTTGCGATCTTACGATTGGCAAGTATGTCAATTTTTGTTGCTAGGTTGTGCCGCAGGAGGATATCTAGATGATTTTATTATTGCGCTGAAAGCTTATGCGCACATTTTAACGCAAGGTGAAAAATCGTATCCTTGCACGCAAAAGGCAAGGCAATCGGCATTATATTGGCTCAACCACTCTTCTATCATAGCATTATTGCAAAAAAACAATGATTTTACACAAGAATGGCTGCTTTCATGTGAGGCAGAATGGTTGCTTATCCAAAACCATTTGAAATCTTATTTTTCATCCGAAGATTTATCTTGGCATGCATTAGGAAAGTGGATAGAACAGAAGAAAACACACGCTGAAGACCCTATTTTTGTTAAAATCAATGAAAATATCAACCAAGTGACTTCTGATACCCTTTTAAAATGCATTGAAAGTGAACATCAATCAGATGAATACGTCAAAATGTTATGGGAATTTTATTGGAAAAAAGAAAACAAACTGAAGGCAATGTGTTTATCTCGTGCGCACGTGTGGGCTCTATCAAAAATCCCGGAAGAAAATTTTGGGAAAACATACATTTCTCCTGTTAGGCAAGCTGATAAAACAAGATTGAGGCACTTGCATGAAACAAACCAGTGGCGAGAGCTTTGGGAATACGCCGAACATTGTTTTATGCAGCCTGGAGGTGCGTTTGATGTGCAATTACAATACTACATTTTAAATGCGCTTGAAAAATTAGAAGAAAAATCTTTATTAATTTGGGCGGCACAATATTTTATTGCATGGAAAACAGCCTTTCCAGAAGTGTTAAGTTTTCACTTCAATGATGGATCTGATTTTTGTACGACAGATTTAAAAGAATGGGTTAATCAAATAGGAAAAATTGATAGGGAGGTAAATATGAATGAAAAAATATTTTTCATTAAAGCCAAAAAGATGAAAAATAAGTTGAGTAAGTTTAACGCTAACTCTACTGCTATTGCTTTATTATAGATGAATAGGAGATAAAAGATGATGGATAATTTTCAAAATGAAATTCCTAAAAGCCGTATTAATTTATCGGTTGATTTGAAAGTGGATGGAAAAACGAAAACCGTTGCTCTTCCACATAAAACATTAGTGACGGGTGATTTTTCCGCTGGAGGAAACTGTTTACCATTACAAGACCGCGAAAGAAAAGAGGTTTCGAAAGAATCTTTAGATGCTGTGATAAAAGATATTGCTCCAACATTAAACATGATTTTGCCTAATAAAATAGGGCGCGAATCTGAAGAGATAGCTGTTCAATTGGTTTTTGAGTCTTTAAAAGATTTTCATCCTGAATCTATCGTGTTACAAGTGCCAGCATTAAAACGTTTATTAGCGATCAGGAATTTATTAAAAGATTTGAGGGCGCATATGTTAGATAATCAAGCTTTTAAGGAAATGCTTAAAAATATATTGCAATCGCCAGAAAATATTAAATTACTGAAAAAAGATATGGACAGTGTTATTGAAGATCAGTCGAAACAATAGGGAGGACGTTATGTTATCACCAACACCTTTATATCAATCACTTTGTGATGTTGCCAATATTGCTCCTTTGCGTGAAAAATGTATTGTTGATTTAAATAATTATAGTCAACGAAGCTTATTGGCAGATGCTCCTGCTAACGAACGTTTAACAGCATCATTGCGTGCTTTAATAGATTGTATCACTTCAGAATCGATTCCTGAAGAAGCTGTTTTTGATAAAAGTGTCATAGATTTATTAATGGCACAATTAGATCAGCGTTTGGGTGAGCAATTAGATGAAATTTTACATCACCCTGATTTTCAGGCATTAGAATCTTTGTGGCGTAGTGTGGCTTATTTAGTGCAGGAGGCAGATGCACGATCCAATGTGAAAGTAGAGTTATTAGATATTTCAAAAAAAGATTTAATGTCTGATTTTGAAGATTCGCCTGATGTTACTCATTCCGGACTATACCATCATGTTTATACTCAAGAGTATGATACTCCGGGCGGAGAACCATTCAGCACTTTGGTAGCCGATTATTTTTTTGACAAAACACCGCAAGATATTACTTTATTACGTGAAATGGCTCGCGTTTGTGCTTCCGCACATTGCCCTTTTATTGGGAATGTGGATGCTCAATTTTTTGATAAAATTGATTTCGAAGAAGTCATGAAAATTAAAGATTTATCCAGTTATTTTGAAAGAGCAGAGTTTATTCGCTGGCAAGGGTTTAGGAAATCAGACGACAGTAGGTACATTGGCTTGGCACTTCCCAAGTTTTTGCTGCGTTTGCCTTATGGCGAAGAAACAGTTCGTGTGCGTCATTTTGCGTATCAAGAAAAAGTGTTGTCTCATGATCACAAAAAATATCTGTGGGGTGCGGGAAGTTTTGCTTTTGCAGCAAACATAGCGCGTTCTTTTAAAAAGCACGGCTGGACGTTGAATATTCGCGGTCCGGAATCTGGTGGAAAAGTAGAAAACCTGCCTATTCATCAATACGATATTGGGAAAGGCATGCAGACAAAAATTCCAACAGAAGTCAGTATTCCTGAAACACGAGAAATTATATTTTCAGAATTAGGTTTTATTCCATTGAGTTATTATAAAAACAGTGATTTTGCTTGTTTCTTTTCAGCAAATTCTGTGCAAATGCCTGCATCTTATGATGACGATCATGCTCAGGCAAACAGTCGTATTAACTCAAGATTACCTTACGTATTATTAATTTCACGGTTGGCGCATTATTTAAAAGTACTGCAACGTGAAAATATTGGAAGTCAAAAATCTCGGGAGCATTTAGAATCGGAGTTAAACCAATGGTTATCTCGGTGGGTGACGGAAAAAACGCATCCTTCCGCAGATGCCATTGCACGTTACCCTTTGTCTTCTGCTGCTGTGATGGTGCACAACGTGCCAGAAAACCCGGGGTATTATCGCGTAGAGTTAAGCGTTGTACCCCATTTTCAAGTAGAAGGGATGGACATCACGTTATCGTTGGTGTCTCAATTGCCAACCAAAAAATAAGGAGAGATATTATGCCAACACCTATTTATATGTGGATAAAAGATGAATCGGGTGCTCAAGTTAAAGGCAGTGTGGTGATGTCTGATGATCGCAATGGCAGCATTGAAATCATTGAACTGAACCATTTGATTGCGATTCCAACAGATAAGCATAGTGGAGCATTAACGGGTATGCGTCGTCATGATGCGTTATGTTTGAAAAAATCTGTTGATAGAAGTTCAGTGGACTTATTTCAGGCAGTGACGACGGGGCGCAATTTAAAAGAAGTAGTTTTGCGATTTTATGATATTAGCCGCGAAGGGGTTGAACAAGAATATTACCGTATTACCTATGAGGATGTGAAGGTGACGTCTTTCAAAACAGTGCTACCCAACATAAAAGATCCAAGTTCGGAGCGTTACCCTCATTTAGAGGAAGTGGAGTTTCGTTATAAACGCATGACAACGAATTTTACCCATGGCAATTTGACGCATTCAGACGCTTGGGAAGATCGCGTTGCCAAGACCGCGTAATCGGTATAAATGATGCTTGCCGCCTCTTGGGGCGGCGGGCGTGGAGGTTTTTGACTATGTACACAGACATCTTACAATCTTTCCAAAAAAACAAAACTTCTCATCCGCACGAATCCATTCGTGCTTTTATTGAAATAATCTTAAACGCACGCGCAGGATGTATTTCCTATCCTTCATCTTTAGGATTACCTGATTTTATGTATTCTATTTCATCCCATTATTTTGAAAAATTAAGAAATATGATTACTCACGCTATTAAATCCAATGAGCCTCGCGTTGAAGAAGTTATTTTATCTCCAGTGGTAGAAAAATCGTTATCCACTTTAAAATATGATTTGTGCATTGTCTTGAAAAATCATGAAACCATAACCATGGAAATTTCTAGTACTATCCCAGGGAGATTCAATGTCACCTGCTGAGACATTAAAAATATATTTTGATAGAGAATGGCAACGTTTCCAAACCGAAGCCAAAGCTTTTGCAGAGGCTTACCCAGAACAAGCGGGACAATTACATTTGGAAGCACCATCGGGAAGAGATCCCAATGTTGATCATTTATTACAAGGTTGTACTTATTTGGCTGCACAAATTCATCAGCATATCGATGAAGAAAATAATGTTTTACCTGAACAATTGATCATGCAATTGTGGCCTCAATGGTTGCAAGCTGTGCCTTCGCATTCTATCGCTGTATTTGCATTCAAATCTGTCTCAGCGCCGCCGCAATATGTACCTGCTCATACTGCATTGCATAGCCTTCCCGTGGGCGAAGAAAAAATAAAGTGCTGTTTCGAAACGCTAGATCCTTTTTATGTGAATCCTTTCAAGGTAAATAAAACAGAAATTAATAATGATGAATCTACCTTCACCTTGTTTTTTGAAAATCCTGATTTGAGAGCGATAGCCATCCATTCGTTGAAACGCTTTTCGCTTTTCCTTGCAGACGACTATGCTCGTGCTTGTGAATTGTATTTTTACTTAAAACAACATTGCTCAAGTATTACCTTGCATATTGTTGGCAATGATCCGATTGAGCTATCCATGTTGTTTCCCTCTCAAGAGAAATATCGAAATATTCAAAAAGCAAGCAATTCTGGTTTGATGGCTCATCAGATAATATTCGATTATTTTTCGTTTCATCAGCAATATTTTTTAGTTTACTTGGATGGATTTGATAAAATTCAAGATAAAATAGATGTATCCATGTTTTCAGTGAAATTTAATTTTAACAAGAAATTTTCAGAAGGATTTTATCTTGATAAAAATTCAATTTTAACGAATGCTTCTGTGATCGTGAACCAGTTTTCGATAGATTGCGAGCCTATTGAATATGACCATAAACAATATCAATACCCCTTGCATGTTGATAGGCAAAACAGCGAAGCATATCAATTATTATCTGTTCAAAAAGTGGAGGGCATTGATAAAAGAAGCGGCAAAATGACAGTCTATTACCCACTTTATCATATGGAGAATGCCTTTGAAAATACATTTACTGTCTCCAGAAGACAATTTGATCATGGAAAAGAAAAATTATATTTAAGTTGTTTGGGTGAGCGCAGGGTTCCGGAGGTTGTCTCGGTAAATGTACTAGTTTGTAATGGATTTTACCCTAAGCGTTTTGTATTGAAAAATACTTTAACTTTATCATGTTCTTCTTTAGAGGGGGCATGCACTGCCACTAATGTTTTGCTTCCAACGAAAATGCTTCTGCCTCCAGACAGGGCGCTGCTAAAATCTTTTATTCATTATTTTTATTTAAATGTCAATACATTGCTAAGTGTCGATCATTTGAAAATTTTATTGCACTCGCTTAATTGGGCACACGATCCTCAGTATAAAAAAAGAATTGACGGGATTATGAATATTGAAGGGCATTTAAAATCTCAAGTTTCACGCGGTGCATTTATTCATGTGCAGCATATTGATATTCAGGTTCACGATGCACATTTTCTTTCTGTTGCTGATATTTATTTTTTTGGGGATGTGCTTTGTGCTTTCTTTAAAGCGCAGACGCCTCTCACTCAAATGATTTCGTTGACTATTCGCACTTATCCTAATGAGGAGGTTTTGGTATGGAAGCCATTGCTTGGTCAAAAGAATCTGCTGTAGCTTGCCATTTTTTTCAATGGGCAAGATTATGTGAAGAACAATATGGGAAAAATATCACACATTCTTTTTATCCTTCAAAAAAATTAGGTTTCCCTGTTTCAGATTTTTCGATAAATTCTCAAAATCATATTCAAATACATTTTTTATCGTTATTAGGTGCTACTTCCCCATTGCCGTATTATTTTAACATGGGTGTGTGGGATGATGAGAAGAATAATGCTTTTTATGAATTTATGGCTTTGTTGAATCGCGTTTTCTACCGGGCCTTATATGCGGCTTGGAAATCTCATCATTTGCATTTTTTTAAACAATATCGTGCGATGTATCATGATTTATTCGCTTATCAGGCGAAAACGCCTTGGCTAGCTCGCCCCTATTTACAATATTCTGCAACAGAAGCAGGGTTGCGTTGTTTATTATATCGATTATGCAGCGACATCCCAGTTATTATTGAAAGTGAATGGGGTTATCAATATGTTAACACCTCAATATTTCCACATAAATTATCAGATAATGCAGTGTTGGGCAAACGTGTGTTATCACAAGAAGGAAGATGTTTGCTTACGATCGGCCCTTTATCTTGTAGGCAAGCAGCAGCTTGGTTGCCCATGGGAACTGAGGGGGCAATATTATTATTACAATTGAAAAAATATTTAGGCATCATTGATCAATTGCATTGGCGAGTCATCATTGCATCGCAAGAAACGCAGGCAGTCTTAAACACGCGGTTTGCGTTGTCGCATTATGCATTTTTGGGAAAAAGCAGAAGACAATGCTCTATAGATTTGCGGATATGGATTTAGCAGATACCTCTCCTTGATAATCAAATCGTGGCGCATTTTCCGGTTTTTTAGAATTAGCCAACATAGAAGATCCCAGGGCACAGAGGAAAATAAGTCCACCGATACCATACACAATATTGGCTTCCATGCTGTGGCCATATTCAAATAACGCATGGGTCAAGCTAAAGGGTTCATCTTCTCCTGGCTCTTGTTTTTCAAGGCCCGCTAATTTAGCCAATGCTTTCACCGCACCTAAATAAGCGCAGGGTGCATTGAATAAGCCATTTAAGCCCCACAGCACTGTTTGGTGTACAGGGCGGGACGGCGAACTCGCCACCGCTGCTTTAGCAGAGTAGCTCTTCTCAAAAAGCGCATCTATTGCGCCTTTTGCACGATCTAAATAAAAAGGAAGTTGCAGCAACGCAGCAATGCTCAAAATACTGAGTGCTAGGCTATAACTGTCTTCCTCGCCTAAAGACGTTAATTCTATGCCGCCACTCAACGTTTTGGCGCATACCAAAGCGGTGCCAAGCATGCCAAAGAATGCTGCCACAGCAAAAACGCCGTACGTTACCTTGGCTCCTGTAGCATTTTCATATTCTGTAAAGTTAGGCAGGAATGATTGTTTTGCATCCCCTTTGAATGCCGCTCTGAGCATGCGCTCTAAGCTGCCGACTGTTAAGCAAAATTCGGAAACAGCGATGATCACTGCAAAGGTGGGAACAGCCATCCACGGCAACCAATCGGAATCGCCATCGCCCATAAATGTATCGATTGTGGCTTGAATGCCCAGCGCTGTCATTAAAGCAATAACGCTGGCACCCACACCACAGATGGTCCACGTAGCTATTTTTAAACCATCTACTTCATTATTATTTTTTGGGTAGATGGCTTTTAATGCCTGAGGCACTTCCCGTGAGTCAAATACAAAACTATCATATAGAGTAGGACGAACCAGCCATCTGTTAATCATTGCGACGCTGATAAAACCTAATAAAGCCACACCCCAAATGATTGAGTGTGTGCCGGAGATGTCGCCTTCCGAGATTTCTTCCGGAAACTCTACATCACCAAACATCAATAAAATAAAACCTGCCATGCCAAAGCCGAGCAACCCACCGTAAGCTGCAGCAAAGAATTCAGCGCCGAATTTGCCCCACAAACGTTTGCGTTGGGCTGCGTAAATGGCTGCAGCATTCTCTTGATCTTCTTTGGTCGGATATCCGCCGTATTGATTGTTCCCGATGGAGCGACGCTCGTCTTCTAGTGCTGCTAAGTAATTATTCTCGGCATAGCAAATGGCGATATAATTGGACTTGCGCTCTTCTGTTGCCCGCTCACTTACGTCATACCATCCATCAAGCTCGCCTTCTCCGAGTGGTCTTAAAAAAGCATTATTTTTAACAATAAGATATGTGTTGCGAAAGTTAGTGAGTGTGTCCCAATCATTATTTCTTATCACAGTATTATTATTGTTGTTATTGCTAGTTTGGCCAGCATAGGCAGTATTATTGTTATTATTATCCTCATTATTAGCCCAATACTGCTGTCCCACACCTACCCCCAACTCAAAGCATTTAATCCACTAGATTACCGAACTTACTCATTAAAATCAATAAATTTATATCTGTTGGCATTCTATAACTGGCATATACTAACGGGGTATGCTGGCTGGAAGGCTTGTGAAGATGCTCTAAATTACAGAGGATTTTCAACTGATTGATTTTAAAAGTATTAAAACCCTCTTGAAATCAGTGTCAGCTTCTCAGCAGGCGCGGGCCATGTTATCATTGCGGCCCACCGCATTTTAGAGAATATCAGGGTAATAACATGATGCAGTTTTTTTTGAAAGATGAAGCCGCAACATTGTGTCTGGGGGAGGCGCTATCGAAAGCGATAGATTCTATCTCTGTGCTTTACTTAAATGGAGACTTAGGCAGCGGAAAGACCACTTTTGTGCGGGGGTTATTGGCGGGGATGGGGCATCGAGGTTTTGTCAAAAGCCCTACCTTTACGATTGTTGAGCCTTACACCGAAACACGCAAACCGGTATATCATTTTGATTTATATCGGCTGGATGATCCGGAATCGCTTGAATATATGGGAGTACGGGATTATTTAGACCCGAGACATTTGTGTATTTTTGAATGGCCAGCGTTGGGGGGAGATTATATTCCACTGCCCGACATTAGCATTCATTTTAGCTTTGAGGGTAATGGGCGTATAGCACAGTGTGTTCCAGGAAGTGAGCAAGGATTAAAAGCATGCGAATATTTGCAAAAGCACATGTGATACTTGCGCTCTGTTTGCTAGGGCCTGCAGTGGCGTGGGCAGCGCAAATTAAAGAAATGCGTGTTTGGCCGCAGCCTGGCACAACGCGCGTCGTATTTGATTTGTCGGGCCCTATCGACTACAAAGCGTTTACAGTAGAAAGCCCCAATCGCCTTGTGTTGGATATTCAGAAAAGCCAAGTGACCATGAAAGCGCCGCGGTTTGATTGGGCTCAAACCCCCATTAAAGGTATACGCACCAGTCCCCAAGCGGATGGGCACGTACGCATTGTGTTTGATTTGCGCCGGCCAGTTGCGCAAGACAGCTTCACACTCAACCCGAACGGGCCTTATGGGCATCGCTTAGTGATTGATTTGAATGATGCTGGGGCAGGGCTTTCAGCCAAGCCTGCTGCCATTTCCACGCCTGCCGCTGTGCCTATTTCCAGCACTGCCGCGCCACGAGCTGTGCAACGAGATTTTATTGTCGCGATTGATGCGGGCCATGGGGGCGAAGACCCCGGTGCAATGGGCCCTAAGGGCACGCGCGAAAAAGACGTGGCGCTTCAAATTGCCAAAGAGCTTTACAGACAAATGTCTCGTCAAAAAGGTTTGAAGCCCGTATTGGTACGATCGGGGGATTATTTTATTCCATTGCGCACGCGCATGGTGAAAGCACGGCAGGCCCAAGCAGATTTATTCATTTCCATTCATGCGGATGCCTTTAAGCGCGCGCATGCAAAGGGCGCTTCGGTGTACACACTTTCTTCACGCGGCGCTACTTCAGAGGCCGCACGCTGGCTAGCAGAAAGTGAAAATCGGGCAGATTTAGTCGGTGGGGTAAGTCTAAACGATAAAGACGATGTATTAGCAAAAGTATTATTGGATTTATCTCAAACAGTGAGCAGTGAATCTTCATTTACAGTAGGGAATTTTGTGCTGAAAGGGCTTGGGCGGGTAACAGATTTACATGGCAGCCGGGTTCAACAAGCAGGGTTTATGGTATTGAAATCGCCCGATATTCCTTCCATTCTGGTGGAGACCGAATTTATTTCAAACCCCCAGTCTGAGCAGAAACTACGCTCTAAAGCGTATCAGCGAGAAGTGGCTCAGGCTATCTTAGGCGGCGTGAATGAATATTTACGAACGAAGGCGCACCAGTATCAGGATCTACCGATAGTGCAAACCGCAAAAAAATGAAAAATTACTTGACATTGCTTCCCCCACGCCCTAAGATGCGTAACTCAATGAATTGAATCGTGGGGGGCATGAATGTGGCTAGCTCTGCAGATAAACAAAGTGAAGAACCACCCGGCGGTGGGTACGAGCTCATCGAGCGTCGTCTTAATTCCGTTAAATTAATTTTAGATTCCGAAACGGTTTCTGATGAACAACGCGCAGCAGCGTGGCATTACTTACAAGTCTTAAAAAAACGAAATCGCATTGGGGAAATGTGGGCATTTTTATGTGCGCTTGGGGCAGGCGCTGCGTCTGCATCTTATTTTGCAATGTTGAGAGAAGATGCTGTTGTAGAAGAAGGCGATATCCTGTTGCCGCTTTGTATTGGTATGGTTGTTACAGCGGCCAGTTGGTATATGTACCGCCATGACACCACCGAGTACTGCATTGATTATCAATATAATCCTGATAGTAAAAAAACAGCACCGCAAAAAATAATGTGGAGTGGTGTTGTTTTATCTACCATTTTTTTAGTAATGATCGAATTAGTATTGTCTGGGTACGGTATTGTTGAATGCGTAAAAGACTGGGAAAACGAAGATCTTGAAATTGCATTAGTCATATTATTGTGTATGAGTGCTGCTGTTGCGGAAGCCGCACAAACGTATAAATACACAAAAAAATTATCTCGCTTTAAAGAAGAATTTAATCTCAAAGCTTTGAAACAAATAGACGGTAATCGCCGAAACGAAGCATATGCATTCTTTACGTTATATTTAATGGCGAGTATTGTCACTGCTTCATTTACGGGCATGGTGGCTTATGAATTTTTAGAAAATCAAATAGAGGATGCTGCAGTCGCAGTGGTGATATTGTATGTATTGTTAGGTATTCCTTACTTTTGGAAAAAATCTGAGGAGCAGGTTTGCGAAGATTATGCAAAACCTGCAGCTTTGGAACAAAAAACATCTCAAGCGGCTTCATCTTCTTGGGTTTTTTATGGCGCAAGAGCAGGGAATGTATTAGGTGAGATTGCATTTGCGTTATTTGGTTTTTATGAATTTTTAAAAACACTGGAAGCAGTGGATACGCCGCAAGACATGCTAGATTCTTATAGTATTCTTTGCGGTGCGGCCATTGTCATGTGTGCTGCAGCAGGATCTTCGTGGGTGATGACTGCAGGGGCGCTGCGGCCGAGTTATGGAGATAAAATAGGCGAGATAGAAAATCAAGTATTACAGTCACAGTCAAAAGTATCTTTTTCGTCTGCTGTTTCAGATGTAGAATTTAAAAAATTCGATCAGCCTATGTCTAGACAGTTGAGTATCTAGAAGCATAATATGAGCGGGGGTTTTTGCATTAACCCAGCGTTTACATTACAATATTACTCATGCGCGACAGAATCCAATTACTACCTCCTTCCTTATATAACCAAATTGCTGCGGGCGAAGTGGTAGAACGCCCTGCGTCTGTCGTCAAAGAATTACTCGAGAACAGTTTAGACGCCGGCGCCACACATATTCGTCTTTATCTTGAAAAGGGCGGTACGCAACTTATTCGTGTGGAAGACAACGGACGCGGTATTAATCCTGAAGATATGTTATTGGCGTTAGCGGCACATGCTACCAGTAAAATTATTTCTCCTGCAGATTTAGCGCAAATTCAAACATTAGGGTTTCGGGGCGAAGCGCTGGCTAGTATTGCATCTGTGTCACGTTTAACATTGGTTTCTTGTCGTTCGCCTCATGAAGCCTTGAGTGTTCATGTCGAAGGTAAAAATATGGACCCTATTATTAAACCTGCTGCGCATCCTCAGGGAACCAGTGTAGTGGTTAAGCATTTATTTTTTAATACACCTGCACGTCAAAAATTTTTAAAAAGTGATCGCAGTGAATTATTAGCTGTTGAGGAAACACTTAAAAGAATTGTGTTGATGCATCCTCACGTTTCTTTTCATTTGTACCATGATCAAAAATGTATTAAGCGTTATGATGTCGCTTCGGATTTTAAACCGCGGATACAACAGGTTGTTTCTCGTGCCTTTATGGACCAAGCGTTATACGTTGATGAATCTATCACTCAAATGCGCTTACAAGGTTGGTTAGGAAATAGCGAGCAAGCGCGCTCGAGCCACGATCAAGCTTATTTATATGTAAACGGTCGCCCATTGCGCGATAAAGTATTAATGCATGCTGTGCGCACTGCCTATGGTGATCGCATTTTTACGGGAAGATTTCCATCTTACGTGTTATTTTTAACATGTGATCCAGCCAGTGTAGATGTAAATGTGCATCCCACTAAACATGAAGTTCGCTTTAGAGAGGCACGCTTAGTGCATGATTTTATTATGCGCAGTATTGAAAATGCTTTATCTGTATCTGCTCATCAAGGCATTCAGAAAAATATTGCGGATGTTGCTGAGAATAATATTATTCCACAAAAACAACAAACATTTTCTGCCTTATTTCAGCCAAAACAAGCTGAGAGGCGTGCGCGCGTGTGGCCGCCAGCAATTTCTGAAACATTATCACTCGGAAAAATAGTAGCTGTGCTAGGCAATACAGTTGTTATTTTGCAAAAAGATGATCATCTTATTGCTATTGATTGGCAAAAAACATTGATTCAATATGCAACAGCACGTTTTCAAATGGAAAAGCAATTTGGCACTATTCCAGCTATGCCTTTATTAGTGCCTTTTCATTTACCATCAGATGTATCAGAAGCCACCGTTTCTTTACATCAAGACTTAGGGTTTGAAATTCAATGCGTGGGAAAATCGCAATATGTTATACGGGATATTCCCCAATATCTACAAGGGGTTGCTTGTCGCGTAGTAAATATTGAAAACAATATGACAGAAGCATCTTTACTGCATGCTTGGGCTAACGCTTGGGCAGCGTCACATCCTATGGATTATCAAGCCATTACTGTTACATTGTTGGCATGTGAATCTGCTTTGGGGGCGGGTGCCATCGCCTATAAAGACTATGCGCCGGAAGCGTTTTTACGGTAGAATAGCCCCATGCAGTACTCCAACTTTCCTTCAAATACTGTCGTTTTTTTAATGGGTCCTACTGGCTCCGGTAAAACCGCTTTGGCGTTAAAAATGGCAGATGAGGGCAATGTCGCGCTGATTAACGTGGATGCTACGCAAGTTTACCGTAGGCTAGATATTGGGAGTGCTAAGCTATCTCCTGCTTTATTAGCCCAATACCCTCATGCCTTGATTGATATCTGTGACCCTGCAACTCCTTATAATGTGGCTGATTTTTGCCGCGACGCGATGCAGGCCATCGAAGCAGCGTTTAAACAGGGAAAAACGCCCTTGCTGGTTGGGGGAAGCATGATGTATTTTCGGGCCTTGATGCAAGGGTTATCTGATTTACCTGAAGCATCGATGGAAGTGCGAGAAGCCATACAAGCGGAAGCTGAACAACAAGATTGGCCTGCTATGCACGCAAAGCTGGCTCAAATGGACGTCGTCGCTGCCGCGCGTATCAAACCGAACGACAAGCAGCGCATTTCGCGGGCGCTGGAAGTTTACCGAATGACAGGACAGCCTTTATCTGTTTGGCAGGCTTCGCATCGTCTTGGTTTTCCTTATCCTATTCATGCAATAGGTTTAATGCCGGCCGATCGTGCTGCTTTGCATGCACGCTTAGAAGCGCGTTTTGATGAAATGCTGGCTGCTGGCTTTTTAGATGAAGTAAAGCAGTTGCGGGCAAGGGGAGATTTGCATGCTTCGTTACCCGCCATCAAATCGGTAGGTTATCAAGAGGCGTGGGCTTACTTGGATGGTGAAATGGACCACGAAACTTTTCGTTTTCGCAGCATCGTTGCTACTCGTCAATTGGCAAAGCGTCAAATGACTTGGTTGCGCAGTTGGCCTGGGGTGATGATTCAAAATGTTTAACAAATCCTATAGATCATCTTTAAAAAAATGTGTTATCATCTCCCAACATTTTATGGTCGTTTCTGTTGGAAGCGTTAAGTAAAATAACTAAGTCAGTACCTAGTGTTGGGAGAGAAGCCATGTCGAAAGGGCAAACATTACAAGATCCATTTTTAAATGCATTGCGCAAAGAAAAAGTACCTGTTTCTATTTATTTGGTAAACGGTATCAAATTGCAAGGGCAAGTTGAATCCTTTGATCAATTTGTTGTATTATTAAAAAACACGGTGAGCCAAATGGTTTACAAGCACGCGATTTCGACGGTTGTGCCTGCTCGGAATGTAAGAATGGGCAACAATAACGCTGCTGGGCATGCTCCAGGTGAGTCTGTCAATGTGGAAGGTTTACCTGACGCATACGAAGACGAAGGGTTTTAATCGGAAGACGGAGGACAGAAGGCGGAAAATTTTTTTCCTATTCTCTGTTCTCCGTTTTCTATTTTCCAGTGTGCACCCCTACGGTTTTGTGGAGTAATCAATGGCAAAAGATCCTTGGCGTGGCAATAATGAAGCGGGTCCTCCTGATTTTGATAAACTATTATTAGGTTTAAAACGTCAGCTCGAGCAATTATTGGGCCGCAAGCCGAGTTTTACTGCGCAACCGCCGCGCGGGAAGCATTTTGCAGGTGGTTTTCGCTTGCTATTAATTGCTGTAATCGTTATTTACTGTATTGCGGGCATTTACATTGTTAAACCTGCAGAGCGTGCTGCTGTTTTTCAATTTGGAAAGTTTGTGAAAGAAGTGGGGTCAGGGCCGCATTGGTTGCCTCCACTGATTCGTACGAAAAAAATTGTGAATGTGGAAGAAATTCATGCCTCTCGTCACCGTAATCGTATGTTGACGAAAGATGAAAATATTGTATTTGTGGAAATCACTGTTCAATATAAAGTTGGTAATTTAGAAAATTATTTATTCAGTGTTGTTGATCCTGTGTATAGCTTAGAAGAAGCTGCCGATAGCGCTATTCGGCAAGTAGTAGGCGTTTCTACACTCGATGAAATTTTAACTGCACAACGTGCTAAAGTACGTGATGCCATCCGCGAACAATTGCAACAAACGCTGCAGCTATACCAAATCGGTTTAACGATCACAGACGTGGCAATGCAGCCTGCACGTGCGCCTGAAGAAGTGAAAGATGCGTTTGATGATGCCATCAAAGCGCAGGAAGATGAGCAAAGAATGATCAACCAAGCGCAGGCTTACCGTGAGCGTATTTTGCCGAGTGCAGAAGGTCAAGCTCAACGGGTTTTGGCAGATGCGCGCGCTTATGCGGGTGAAACAACGTTGAGAGCAGCGGGAGATGTAGCGCGTTTTGAACGAGTGCTCGAAGCTTATAAAACAGCGCCAGCGGTTACAAAACGTCGTTTATATTTAGATACTATGTCGGGTATTTTGGCAGAGGTGCCTAAAATTTTAGTAGATACGAAAAACACGGGCTCAATGTTATATTTGCCGCTGGATCAATTGATGAAAAACCGTACGCCAGCTGCGTTGCCAGGTTTGGCTTCAACAGTACAAACACCTTCCGCGCCGCCAGCGGCTCCGATGGTAGATGTACGCGATGGCCGCACACGGTAGCACCTTAACCGCCCCCTTGTAGGGCGCATAATATGCGCCCGCCGGGGCAGCGCCGTAGGCGCGGGGTTTTGGGAAAGAGCAAGCACTAGGAGACAAACTTGAAAAAATCATGGCTAACCATCCTTGTCGTAGTACTCGGAGCAATATTTTTAAGCACATTCACTATTTCTCAAACAGAACGTGGATTAGTCACCGTGTTGGGTAAATTGCTGCAAGATAAAGACGGCAAAGCGAAAATGTATGAGCCAGGTTTGAATGTGAAGTTCCCGATCATTTCCCAAGTGATTCGTTTAGATTCACGTATCCAAACATTAGACATACAAGAATCGCGTATCGTGACGATAGAGAAAAAAGACGTCTTAGTAAACTCCTTTGTAAAATGGCGGATTCGTGATTTCGCACAATTTTACAAATCGACCAGCGGGCTTTTTGCACGTGCAGAAGATTTATTAGAACAAAAAGTATCTGATGGATTACGTGCACAATTTGGGCGTTCTACCATTAGCCAAGTGGTCAGTGAAAACCGCGATACCATCATGCGTGACTTGAGCACGCAAATTAACGATAGCGCGGAATCGCTCGGGATTGAGGTGGTAGATGTTCGTATTAAGCGAATTGATTTACCTGATGAAGTATCAAGCTCTGTATTCGAGCGCATGCGCGCTGAGCGTGAGCAAGTAGCAGCAGCACATCGTGCAGATGGCGAGCGCCGTGCAGAGGAAATTCGTGCCAAAGCGGATGAAGAAGCACGCATTATTGTGGCGAGAGCGCAAGGTGAGGCGAGTGTCACGCGCGGTGAGGCAGAAGGGAAAGTGACCGAAATATACGGGCGTGCTTATAGCAAAGATCCTGATTTTTATGCTTTCACACGCAGTTTAGCAGCATATGAAACCGCATTCCGTAACGGAAAAGCTGAGGATATTTTTGTATTATCACCTGAAGGTGAATTTTTTCAATTTTTTGGCAAAACAAGCCAGTAATGATAGACTCTTGCCCGAAGATCATCGCCTCTCGCGGGCGCTGGTTACGGTGCGAGGGCTGCGCCCTGTAGGGTGCGAGGGAGTAACAAGTGAAACAAGGCAAATGCATTGTTGTTCTCGGCAGCCAATGGGGTGACGAGGGCAAAGGCAAGGTCATTGATTGGCTTACCGAAAAAGCCGATGCGGTGGTTCGTTACCAAGGTGGCCATAATGCTGGTCATACGCTTGTCATTGAGGGTGAGCGCACAGCGCTGAGTCTTGTGCCATCAGGTATTTTGCGCCCACACACGCGCTGTTTCATTGGGAATGGTGTTGTTGTTTCGCTTCCCGTCTTATTTTCTGAAATTAACATGTTGGAAGCAAAAGGCGTTACAGTGCGTTCTCGTTTGGCACTCAGCCCTGCCTGTCCCATTATTTTACCGACGCACATTGCATTAGATCAAGCAAAAGAAAAATCGTTAGGAAACGCAGCGATCGGCACCACGGGCCGAGGTATTGGTCCTTGCTATGAGGATAAAATTGCACGTCGTGGGTTGCGCTTGGGGGATTTACTTCACCCAGAGCAATTTTTAGCGCAACTTAAAAAACAAGCAGCGTATCACAATTTTATTTTAGAAAATTATTATCATGAATCTCCTGTGGATGAGTCCACATTATTAGCAGCAACGTTATCGCTGCGCGACGAGGTATTGCCCTTGCTACAAGAAGTAGGGGATATTCTCAATAAAATGCGCCAAGAACACAAAGTGATTTTGTTTGAAGCAGCACAAGGCACATTACTAGATATTGATCATGGCACTTATCCTTTTGTTACCTCATCGAATACAACGGCGGGCAGTGTTACTTCTGGTGCAGGCTTAGGACCTTTGTACATCAACGACGTGTTGGGAATTACTAAGGCTTATACTACGCGTGTAGGCTCTGGGCCTATGCCAACAGAATTACATGATGAGATTGGCGAACATTTATTTTCTATAGGGAAAGAATACGGTACTGTCACAGGGCGACGTCGTCGTTGTGGATGGTTTGATGTTGCGGCCATGCGTAAAAGTGTTCAAGTGAACAGTTTATCAGGATTATGTATTACAAAGTTAGACGTGCTTGATGGATTGAAGGAAGTAAAGCTGTGCGTAGCCTATGAGTGTGACGGCGAACGTTTGTCTTGCCCCCCAACGGATACAAACCGTTACAACACTTGCCAGCCTATATACGAAACATTACCAGGTTGGGATGAAGTGACTGCGGGATTAACGGATTTTGCTGGTTTACCAGAAAATGCCAAACGCTATTTGGCTAGAATTGAGGCATTATTAGGCGTACCTATTGTATTGTTATCAACAGGACCAGGACGTCATGAAACCATTGTGCAAAAAGCCATTATTTAATATTTCTGTTGTGAAAAAAGAATGGATATACGCGTTCACTGATATTTATTTTGCAGGTGCAAGAACACTATTAGATATTTTTTATACTTATTTTTTAAGTCAAATATTGGGTTTGCCTTTGGCATTGGCGGGCACTATTTACGCGAGTGCGTTAATTTCTCGTGCGCTCTCTGAACCCATTGCAGGTATTTTTTCTGATCAATTAGAAACGCGTTTTGGAAAACGTAAGCCTTTTTTTGTCATCGGTGCGCCGATAGTATTTTTAAGTTTTTTATTATTGTGGTATCCATTTGATGTTGATATGACAGCAAAATTAATCATTGCTTGGTCAGGCGCTATTTTGTATGGTTTAATCTCTGGCAGTATGATGGCACCGTACGCAGCCATGGGGCCCGATTTGGTTGAAGATTACCACGGCCGCACACATTTAAGTAATTTGCGGCAGTTATTTCAACTGATTGCTGTTGCTGCCACTATTTTAATTTTTTCGTACTATTTGACGCACGAACACACGGATTCTATATTATATCGTATTTTTGTTGTGTCATTTGCATGTTTATTTACATTACCTTTTTTAGCGCTTACTTTATTTATTCCTGAAAAGCAGCACGACTTTACCAAAAGTGCTTGGAGCGGTGTATTTAAAAAAATAACTTTTCCTTTTAAAGTTCCTGCATTTCGTTGGTATATCATCATGAATGCCAGCATGGAAACTGTTTTAGTATTAATGCCCGCGTTGTTTCCATTTTATTTAAAATTTTATACACAAACGTTATCTTTATTGCCTGCTTATGCGATTGCTTTAAGCTTAGGGGCGGGCGGGGTATTATACGCGATGATGACGCGTTTTAAATATGTGTGCAAAATCAAATGGTATCGCTGGGGCTCGATTGCATTGGGAGTAGTGTGTGTAGGAATGATGATGATCACACCTCAAATGCATTTGGCATTATTTCCATTATTTGTGATATTAGGGATGGCGGTGGCCACAACATCTAGCGCTCGTTTAAGCATGTTGAGCGATTTAGCTGATTACACGAGCCAGACTTATCATACACACATGCAAGCATTAGTATATGCATTAGCCAAAAGCATGGCGCAATGGAGTGCAGGGGCTTGTGTGTTTGTTATTTTTCAGGTAAGTTCTTTGGGTGGGGCAGCAGATACTGTTTCGGTATCGGGCGAATTGGCAAAATGGTTATTATTAGCGCCGGTAGCGATATTGACTTTGATAGCTTGGCTAACGTCATTTGCGTACCCATTGAATCAAGCAGCCATAGATAAATAGAGAGGCTTTTTAAATAGTGAGAAGTACATGCACCATTTACTTTCTTTCTTTTTTTCATTTGCAATTGGCGAAATATTATTAGGTTTTACGCCGCAAGGTGATCCTTTTGGCGTATGTCGTTGGCCATTGTTTTTCACAACACTGTCGATGATCGTGATAGGAACGATTGGTTTTTATAAAACAGAAAAAGCGCGATATTATGCACTATGCATTTTTGCTTGTATTCCTTTTTTACCGGTTGGTTTTTTGCCCATGTATTTTTTTTGGAAATGGGTCAATTGGTTATCGTTATGTGACGATAGAATCCGCGCAAAAGTATTGAAAGAGATAGCGGCGCGAAATAATATTTAAATATCTGTAAATATTCCAAACGCAAATGGATATTTAGGGCAGCATTTGGTTCTTCAGCAGCTCAGCGCATCGCTTACCAGGAAACATAGCCTCCCAAGGCGGGGCAATACCGTCATATTCAATGGGCATCTTGTAAGATTCAGTCGATTGCGCGCACTGTAGTACATGCTCGCGCCAATGCAAATCCATATGGTCACGTGACCAAGCGCCCGATGCAGCTATGCCTGTTGAAAGTGCTAAAGCAGATAATATTCCTTTCACCACTTTATAAGGTGTGATGTACCAATATTGAATCAGCATCCAAGAAATCAAAATAAAAGGATAGAAAAAGTACCTTGGGCCCGCATCGTATGGATGCACTATCTGAAGATCAACACGTGCTGCCACCAGGGCGATGGCGCCTGATAATAAAAAGGCTAAAAACCAAGTAGCCACATTTCGGCGATCTTGATAAATCCATGAAAATAATAATAACAGTAGAACAATGCCGACCATCCGTTGCGCTTTGGAAGACAGTTCATAGGCAGCAGTACCATAATATCCTAAATAGTGGGGCACCCTTACAAAAAGTATCTCGCTCAATGTTTTTTCGTGAGGATGTAGCTCATGCAACATAAAGGAAAGCTGAATCGCTGCAATGATCACTGCAACCATGGCAATCAGTATTTCTGCCCGGTGCTGACGGTATAGAAATGCTCTCACACATAGCAAGGGTGCGACCAACCCGATAACAGGAGATGATAAACCTCCCAATATTAAAAAAACCATTCTACAAGTTAGTTTGGTCTGTGTTTCATCCCACAAAACTAACAGAAATAAAAGTAAACCGGCCCACCAAAAAGTGTACAAAGGCAGCCCAAATGTCTCCGGGTTCGTCGGCAATAGGAACACGGCTAATGCACAGAAAAAAGTTCCTTTTAACTTGGAAGGGGATAATGTGATGGCTGCCCCTACCAAGGCAATAAATATGAAACTCAGTAAGGTACTAACCATCGGATAATATAAAAAAGAAACGGAAATAGATATAAATGAAATCAATTTCGGCACTAAAATCATATAGCCATGTACAGGCTTCCAAAGTGATTCCCAGCCGTTGAGCATGAAGTAATAAATGATTTGTGTGCCATCTTCATCCCAGACTTGAGGAGAAATTAATTGTGCCCATCGTCTGGAGGCCGTTAAGCAAAAAAACAACCCGATGAGCAGAGGAAAAAGATAGTATTTTTTCAATCCTGTGAAAGACATATGATATTCTCGCCTAAAACTTATTCAATCCATAATTGGGATTTTACAGTAACACAAATGTTTGGCTTTGTGTAGGGCGAGCTGTCACGGTTATACTACTCGAAAATTGATAAACTGCCATGGATCCGTTTCATCAATTTCTTCTTTGAACAAACGGCTTCGCCCTTGTAGTGGGGTCCATTCTGTGTAAGCGCCCACCATGCGTCCTAAATAAGGTTTTGCCACTTCAAGCACGTTTTCATAGGGTAAATCATCTGGGTCTAAAATACCTTCAAATGGGTTTTTAATGGCCCAAACCATGGCACCTAAAATACCCGCACCCACTTGTAAGCTCGTGGCGTTATTATAAGGCGCAAGCTTACGAGCTTCATGTACAGACAATTGAGAGCCATACCAATAAGCACCAAACGCATGGCCCATTAACAGGCCGCCCAGCTCATCAATTCCTTCCACAATTTCATTCACAAGCACACGGCGCGTGTCTTGTATTTCTAAATTTTTCCCGGCCATTTCGTGAATAGACAATACTGCTGCATCACAGGGATGGTAAGCGTAATGCACAGTAGGACGATACACTACTTTACCCTGTTCTTTCACTGTAAAATAATCTGCGATCGAAATAGATTCACCGTGTGTAATTAAAAAACCATGGAAGGAGCCTTCTAAGGGTGTCCAGGTACGTACGCGTGTTAATACGCCTGGGCGTTCTAAACAAATGCCAGCATCGCAACCAAAGTCGTGCCGGTAGCCATCAGGGGGGAAATGTTTTTCATGTGTGCCCCAACCTAATTCTGCAGGCTGGCAGCCTTCACTCACAAAGCCGTCAACAGACCACGTATTTACAAACTCACTGACGCGTTTTTGTGGCGCTGCAACTTGCGTATCTCGCTCTGCACAGTGGATCACTTTAATGCCTAATTGTTGAGCAAGATGGGCCCATCCGTCTCGGGTTTTGGGCTTTTGAACACCCATTTCTAAATCGGTCGCCAGTGTCATCATGGCCTGTTTGACCCAATGTGAGATCAAGCCGGGGTTTGCTCCATGTGCGGAAATGGCAGTAGGCCCAGCTTTTAAGCGATCTCGCAGCGCAAGCATTTTTTCGCGAATAGCGTAATTACTACGTTCGGAAATGTTTAACGAGGGATCCGTATAACCCCCTGGCCAAGGCTCAATGCACGTATCTAAATACATGGCGCCTAGCTCATGGCAAAGCTCCATCAATGCAATACTTGAAACCTCTACTGATACATTCAGCAAGAAATCTCCTGGGCCCAGCAAGCTGCTCAAAACAGCATCATAATTTTCTTCGGTCAGCGCATTCACCACGAAATTAATACCATAAGCTAGCGCTTCTTCATGGCCGCGGTGGTCAGCGGTAACAATAGTAATTTGTTCAGGACCTAGATCGATATGGCGCAAAATGAGGGGTAATACACCTTGCCCAATACTACCAAACCCAACCATAATGACTTTGCCTGTGAAGGCAATATGTTTTTTATCTAAGGCCATTGACTTACTCCCCAAACGACCGCGATTGTCTGAGGGGAGTTTACTATATTTTTGCTAAGACGAATAGAGCAAGCCCGGTGTAAGCTCTACCCACAGCCAGTGTTGTTATTGTGGCTTCCTGTGAACCTCATTCTTTTTATTGAAGGAGAGGTAGACTTTCTTTCCTCTAGAGCCTCAGCGGCTGCGATAAGGGTATTTAAGCTATCATGGTTGCTACTGCTATTATCGCTTTTTGGCGAATGGTCTGGTGATTTCTCAATTCCAGTTGTTGGAGGGAGATCCATATTTGTCATGACTAGCCGGACGCTATCAGTAAATGTTTTGAGGGCACTGATTTTTTTCCGTAAGTCGAGGTTAACTCTGCTGAGGATCAGATTATCTGCTCTTAGCTGTCGCTTTGCTTGTGACAATTCTTGGACTTGTGCGAGTAATCCTGTGACTTGGGCTAGAAGATCTTGGATAGTCGCAGATGCACTAGCCAAGGCGGCATTCTGTTGCGCTACAATGGGTGGGAGATAAGCGGCTTGGGCTCCAGCTGAATTGAATAGCATGTTATTGGTTGTGATTGGCTGAGGCGCTGGTATTGTACGTTGAGGAGGCAAAGAATGTTGGGCAACCTCTGCTCTAAGTGCAGCAATCAATGGAGCTCCCCATGAAGCCTTGAATGCGGGGTTTTGCTCCATAATATCCATTGCAGTTTGTCCTTCCTGATTTTTTAATGTTGTATCTACTTTATTCATTTTTAGGATAATAAAAGCGTCGCGATGCTCTTGTGTGAATGGACTAGCAGCCACTAACCGCATTAAAAAAGTTGCTCTTGTTTGGGGGTCAATGCTGTTTACATCTGCTCCTAAGTCAATTAAAGCTTGAAGCAAATGGAGGCATGGTAAGCAAGGATCGAGCTTTTTAAGCACGCTGTTTGCTTTTTCTTTAATATCAAAATCTTCGTTGTCATCATCATCATCGATCTTGCGTTTTTCTGCTTCAACTTTTTCTTCAAAGGCTAGCTGCGCTTCTTTTGTTTCAAGAGCTAGATTTATATAGTAGCCTGTATCGCGAAACTTAATGGGTGCAGTGTTATTTTTTGGTGGGTTTGGGTTCAATGTGCTTGTCATAACGACCTTCATCTTTGACTCCTTGGGCAAAAAATAAGCGTCTTATAGAATGATGGGTGATTGGGTTGACCCGTGGTTCGAATCGGCAGTACTATTACTATCCTGATCATCAAAACGCACGCGCTTTTGACTGCTGTCAGGTTCACTGCCGCCGCGTTTGCCACCACTGAGCAGTAAGAGTGTGGATGCCGCTGATGCCGATTGGTGAGTTTCCTTATATATACGCTGTTGGTTCAAGTTCCAAAAATGAACTCGATCTTCCCTTGCTGCTGTTATAGTGTGCTGCAGCTTTCCAATTAGCTTATCTTGTAATGCGAAGTCTTCGTCCGCTTGCTCCAGCTTCTTATCTTGTAATACAAGTTTTTGTTCTGCTGCAGCTAATTGTTGCTTGAGTGTTGTGTTTTGTTGCTGCGCATCAGTCAGCTGCTCTTGTTGTGAGTGGATTGTCTGTTTATCTTGATTTTGTTGCGCAATTAGCTGACCTGTGGCATGTTGTATGCTTTCGATCAGCGGGTTGAACCCAGCTATTATTTGGTCGTTTTGTTGTACGAGTTCATCTTTTTCAACCAATTGCTGCTTCAGTGCTTCGATTTCTTTCTTTGCCTGTATCAGCTCCTGTTGCTGTGATTGAATTGTCTGT
>CAYLHG010000005.1:1518-61034 GCA_964383495.1 uncultured Gammaproteobacteria bacterium | reverse complement strand
CGATTTCTTTCTTTGCCTGTATCAGCTCCTGTTGCTGTGATTGAATTGTCTGTCTAGCTTGTTGTCTTTGCGCATCTACGTTGGCAATGGTAGCATCCATCTGGGCGAACATCGAGGAGTTTGTCTCCTCATCTTGTGTAGAGCTGCCGGTTGCTGAGGAAAGCATGTTTATTTGAGAATGATTGATCATAGTTCATACCTCTTTGGTTTATAGTTGGTATATTAAATAACTATCATGAGAAAGTCAATAGTTTTCCTTCCCATGTAGGAGTAGGCCCAGTATACTGGAAGGAGGAGGGATGCCATGAAATTATATTTCTCAAAGGGAGCCTGCTCGTTGGCGGTACGAATTATTGTGCACGAGCTAGGGTTGCAGCTGGAATACGAACCTGTTGATTTACATACTAAAAAAACAGAATCGGGGAAAGATTTTTTGGCTGTTAGCGCCAAGGGTAGCGTTCCTGTATTGATGCTCGATAACGGGCAAGCCCTGACAGAAAATGCGGTGATAGAGCAATATTTGGCAGATACGCACCCTTCCGCGTTGTTGCCCGGATTGAATGATTTTCAGCGTTATCGGGTCTTAGAGTGGTTAAATTTCATGTCCACAGACGTGCATAAGGCATTTTCGCCTTTGTTTAATCCCAAGGTGCCACAAGAATTGAAAGAAAGCGTTTTTATTCCTATTTTAAAAAGTAAATTGGCTTTTGTGGAGAAAGCGCTGGCAGATGTGACTTATTTAATGGGATCTACATTTACCTTGCCAGATGCGTATTGTTTTGTGATGTTGCGCTGGTTGCCTGCACATAAAATCATGCTGGCAGATTATCCAAATTTGCAAAAATTTTTCAATGCAGTGATGGCGCGTCCTACGGTGGCTGCTGCGTTGATAGAGGAGCTCAAGGGGTAACATATGCATACGATTACAGCTGAAGATTTAGTCGCTTGGCAGCAAGAAAAGCGCCCGTTTCAATTATTGGACGTGCGGGAGCCCAGCGAGCGCGCTGAAAAGCACATCGGGGGTGTGCATATTCCATTGGGGCAGTTGCCCGATCGAACTGATGAGTTATCCTCTGATACGCCTTTGGTTGTATATTGTCGATCAGGTGGACGGAGCCAAAGGGCTTGCGCTATGTTGGATGAAAAAGGATTTGATGCCTACAATCTTGTAGGTGGTATGACAGCATACGTGTTACATCAGGGTGGGTAAATATGTCGACAGCGATATTATGTATTTTTTTAGCTTATCTTTTGCCGTATGGGTTTGTTTTAGCAGCTAAAACAGGTCGAGGGGTGAACAATGCTAAGCCTCGTGAGTATTTGGAAAATGTGCAAGGTTGGCGAAGACGCGCCCATTGGACACAGTTGAATCATTATGAAAATTTTGCGCCTTTTGCAGCAGCGGTGATCGTATGCTTGCAAGTGGGGGCCGCTCCAGAACGGGTTGATCTGTTAGCAATCGCTTTTGTGATAGCTCGACTAATATATGGTTTTTGTTACGTGTTTGATTTTCCTGCAGCTCGGACATTGGTGTGGTTAGGAGCGCAAGCTTGTGTTGTAAGTTTATTTATCATGGCAATATAAGCTTGGTTTTTATTACTCCTTACACAAACGTTGTTGACCTTTCCAATGTCAGCCAGTATACTAGGTGCTTACTTATATTGAGGGCAGTAGTAATGAAAGCAAAAAATCTTGTACAAGCTTGGTTAAATGTAGAACTGGAAGAAAATGAAAAAACATTGGTAGAAGCTTTGACTGATTTAAATGCAGCATTAGATACAGTGTATACGCATTCTCGCATTCGCGAATGGGAAGAAAACCGTAATGGGCGTGGCGAGCGTTTGCCTCGCGAAGTACGTGTTTACATGGCCAAGCTGGCAGCCCGTTCTATTTTGACATCGATGGGCTTGAATGCAAAAGCGCTAACATCTAAAAAGATTGCCGCGTTGGCTGAGCAGTTTTGTTAAACCAGTGTCCCGATACTTTCGCCTAACTTAACAGGGTGCTGGGTCGCCAGGGCGCCCCATGCCACAGTGTTCTGGGGCAGCAATACAATGGCTGTTGAGCCCATCAAAAACCCGCCGACTTCATCTCCACGGTTAAGCGCTATGGGTTTGTCGCGGTAATCCCATGTGTGTACGCCCTCTGCTTTTACTACGCCGTGCCAGGGAGTAAACATGCTGCCTACATTCAATGCAGCCACTAAAATAATCGCCATAGGACCCATAGCCGTATCAATATAACAAATCAAACGTTCGTTTCTGGCAAATAAATTGGGCGCACTTGAAACGGTGGCGTCATTCACAGAAAATAAAGTGCCGGGAACGAATGTCATGGCAGTAACATTCCCAGCAAGTGGAGTATGTACACGGTGATAATCTTTGGGGGAAAGATAAAGCGTTGCAAAAGCGCCATTTTTAAATGCATCCGCCATATAAGTATTGCCTGCCAGGAGATCCAGCAACGTGTAAGTATGGCCTTTTGCCTGGAAGAGCTGATGGCCTTCTACCATACCAATTTGGCTGATAAACCCATCAACAGGTGACATAAAAGCGGGAAGCGGTGCGAGTGGTCGAGCATCAGGTTTAAGTTTGCGCGAGAAAAAAGTATTGAAATCTGCATACGCATCAGGTGTTGAAAACTCCGCTTCTTCCCAACAAATATGGAACCGTTGATCGAACATTCGAATCAGTTGATTTTTAATAGCAGGAATACGAATTTGTGCCAACCAACCGAACAGTTGAGTGATAGCACGTTGAGGTAATTTAGATTGTAGTTTGGCAGAAAAAATCATTTAGCATTTTCCTAAAATAATGGCAGCCCATAATCCGATCATGCCTAGGCGTGTTTGGCGATATAAACCAGATTTTTTAAATAAAATAATCCGTTGAATAAAAGATGATTGTCGAGCTTGAATGAAACTTTCCAAAATAGTTTGATTGCTCGGCGTAAATGTATCAGCAATGGGCTGTAAAGTTGCCAGATTAGCTGTGTTCCAATGTTTGAATCGGTTCTGAAGTAGCATGTTGATGCGTACTAATCGAGCAATAAATGAAGTGTTAGCACCAATGATATTATTTTCATGTTGTCGGTATCGCAAGCTAGGATAAGGATCGTAAATAACATGACCTCCAACACCTGAAATAACCTGATAAATAGACCAATCATGACTTACGATGTTGGTCTGTGGAAGTGTGGTTAATATTTTCCATGAGGCTTGGTTAATGACCATGGTGTTGCCCCCACAAAGGCTTTGTACTAAAGCATTAGCAAAACTGGGTAGCTTAGTGAACAGCGGAGAAAATCCGATTTCTTGTTCATGTTTGTCAATAAGGCGTGTGCGGGTACCATAGAGTGCGGGTTGATCTGCTGGGTATTGCTTCAAGGCATTCAATGCATGTTCAAGCTTATCATGTTCCCAAATATCGTCTTGATCTGCAAAAGCCATGTACTGTGCGGGCGGCGTTTGCAATGAAAATAAACTCAAAAAATTATATTGAAACCCTTTTCGTGGTCCTTGCATGATGTGAATCGTGACTGCTGGGTGCGTTGTTTTATAATGTTCAATAATTTGCAGCGTGTTGTCAGAAGAACCGTCATCACTGATGAGAAGAAGCGGGGCGCCTATTGATTGATGAATAATAGAATCTAATTGTTTTGTTAAAAAACGCTCACCATTGTAAGTGCATACAAGCACAGCGACAAGTGGTGTGTTGAGGGAAGAATCAGTAGTCATCAAAAAATTACCTTAAGTGCCCGTGGTGATTATAAACGGTTGCTAAAGATTATGCTATGCTTACGAGCAATGGTGGTATTGGGATTTTCGGTCGTTCCGATGCTGTACTAAACCCGGGCGGGGTACTGATAGGAACGACCGAGATCTACAAAGGTTAACGATCCTGGTGCCGCAGATAATTTTCGTCGCCATCCGCGCGCGCCTGCTTGCCCATTAAACAAATTCAATAAATGACGTGTCATGCTTTTTAGCGGCACACCTCGTGCGCATTGTTCGGTCATGTAGGGTTGAAATGCTTCTAACCATGCTTCACGTGATAATGTTGTGCCTGCTCCAAATAATTCGGCATCTAGTTCTGCAAATAAATAAGGATCATGATAAATTGCGCGGCCGACCATCACTCCATCAAATGTTTGTAATGCCTCTTCGCAATGCGACAAGGTTTTAATTCCGCCATTGAGTACTATTGTCCACTCTGGGTGTTTTTCTTTTACTATTTGAACTCGCTCAATATTGAGAGGAGGAATATCACGATTTTCTTTTGGGCTTAATCCAGAAAGCCATGCTTTGCGAGCATGGATGATAAAAACTCGGCATCCTCCCAGCGCTACCGTTTGTAAAAAAGATTCAAAATATTCTTGAGAATCGAGATCGTCAATGCCGATCCGTGTCTTGACAGTGATAGGAATAGGCACAGCCGCGATCATAGCAGCAACACACTCTGCAACGGTTTGAGGTTCTGCCATCAAGCAAGCGCCGAATTGGCCAGATTTAACACGGTCGCTCGGGCACCCCACATTTAAATTAATTTCTGTGTAGCCCGCATCATATGCCATGCGCGCGCAGCGTGCGAGTGCAATGGGGTCGTTCCCGCCTAATTGTAAAGCCAGTGGGTGCTCAAATGCATCATAAGCGAGAAAGCGTTTAGCATCGCCATGCAGCAACGCGCCTGTTGTGACCATTTCTGTGTACAAGCGCGCGTGTTTCGATACTATCCGCAGAAAATAGCGGAAGTGCCTGTCGGTCCAACCCATCATGGGGGCGACGCAGAATGTCCAAGGGTTGCTGTTTTTCATCACAGCATTGTAACAAACTTAAGCCTCGGGTTCCAAGCGTCTTTCTTCTTCATGGCTCCACTCCAGTAAGAGTGCATACGCAAGGGCTAGCAATGTAGGGCCAATAAATAACCCGATGAATCCAAAGGCAATTAACCCGCCCAGCACGCCTAGCAACACCAAAAGTAACGGCAGATCGCTGCCTAAACTAATGAAATAGGGACGAAGCAGGTTATCAACCCCGCTGATGACAAATAATCCCCAAATTCCCATGAAAATGCCCATGCCGATATGACCCTGAAGAAAGATCCAAATGGTGACGGGGATCCATACAAAAGGCGGGCCGCCAGGAATCAACGACATTAGCACAGTAACAAAGCCTAAAAATGTTGCACCGGGTACGTTTGCAATCCAGAATCCCATGCCGGCAACAGCACCTTGTGCTACAGCTGTTCCTAGAATACCGTAAACAACGCTGATGAGTGTATCTTTACTGATGTTAAGCAAATGTAACCCGCGGTCGCCAATAAAGCGTTTCACTAAAATGCCGACTCGGCTGACAGCGTGTGCGCCGTAACTGAAGAAGAAAAAGGAGATAAAAAGGCCCAAAGAAAGATCGATAAACCCCTGTCCAACTTTTTTCCCAACATAAATGAGTTGATGTGACAATGGTCCCGCATAGTGAGCAACCCCTTTCATCATTTGTTGGCCGCTTTTCATGTAGGTTACCCAAAATTGTTCCACATAATGGCGCATCCATTCAGGGAGGTGAGCCATCCACGTTGGGACTTCACCTTGCTCGCCTTTGAATGCATTGATAAGAAAGCGGATAAGTTGAGTGATGCTTTCCGCAAGCGTTGAGCCGAGCAAAACTAACGGCAGTAGAAAGCCAATGACAAGCAATGTAGTCATGATGAGTGCTGCAAGCCAGCTTTTGCCATTGAGTTTTTTTTCCAGCATGCTGAAAGCGGGCCATGTGGCCAAACAAAAGATAACGGCTAATAAAATAGCAGGGAGAAAAGGATGCAAAATCATCAGGCATCCAAAGCCAATAAACCCAACACCCAGCGCAATGGCAAGAGCGCGAAAAAGAGGGAGCTTATCCATAACAATTGTCCTTCAAGGAATAGCCTAGTATACGCTAGGAGGAAGAAGAATTGTAAGAGAAAATTGCCGCCCATCGTAAGATTAGATTTGAATGTGAGGGCGGCAATGCTACATCATCGATATCTATGAGTTAGACCAGATCTCCGCATAGTAGGTATCACAGTCTGAGATAGCTTTTTTCTTTGGATGTTTATTATCAGCGTTAGCAGCCTGTTTACATACCTTCGCTCTTCTCAGGTATTCCTTGTAGGCTGAGGTATATGCGCTAGTACTTAGCAATGGTTTTTTATCCCGCTTAATTGAGCTAAGCGCTGTACATCTATCTGCAGCTGAGGTAACTTGACCATAATGGGTAACAGAAACAGCAAGCGCCTCTGCTTTCTGGACAGAAGTAGCATGCTGGTTTTTTGCTGGTGGAGTCATTGTGGTACTATATTGTATATTAGCTGCTTTTGCTTCAGCGTCAGTCACCTTATGTTCAGATAGGCTGTTATAATAACCGCAGCTAAGATCAGTCGTTTTAGCTTGCGCTATGTTTAAGCCTAGTGTAGCTATTAAGACAATTGTAGAGATATATCGAATAACTTTCATTTTAAAGATTCCTTTTGTAAATTGATTCCATTTAGGTGGTACGCACTGGAATAATCTTAGGTCGTTCCATAAGTATTTGCCAATGCAAATCAAAAATTGACTATTAATTTTTTATCAAACCGTTCCATATTCCATGTTATTTTGTAGCCAACGCTGAATTAATGCATCCACATGTTCAGGGTATTGATTTAATAAAATATCGGCGCAATGCTTCACTTCTGGCATTAGCCCAATATCCCTCGCCAAGTCTGCAATTTTATATAAAATACTGCCGGTTTGCCGTGTGCCCAACCATTCACCAGCTCCCCGTAATTGCAAATCTTTTTCTGCAATAACGAACCCATCTTGTGTTTCGCGCATTGTTTTTAAACGTTCTAACGCCATATAAGATAATTGTGTATCATGCAACAATACACAATGTGATTTTTCACTGCCTCGCCCCACACGTCCTCGTAGCTGATGCAATTGTGCTAATCCTAAACGTTCAGGATTTTCAATGATCATTAAACTTGCGTTTGGAACGTTGACACCCACTTCAATCACTGTTGTTGCTACTAATAATTGAGTTTCATTCGCTAGAAAAGCTTGCATCACAGCTTCTTTCTCAGCAGGCTTTAATTTTCCATGTATCAATCCAACTCGCACATCCGATAAGGCCTCTTGCAATGAATGCCTCAGTGCAACAGCTGCTTGTGCATCAAAGTTTTCAGATTCTTCAATCAATGTACAAACCCAATAAGCTTGTTTTCCTGTGTGGCAAGCTTCTCGAATGCGAGCAATCACTTCATTTCGTCTTGATTGTGGGATGGCCACTGTGGTAATGGGTTGCCGCCCCGCAGGCAACGCGTCAATGATTGAAATATCTAAATCAGCATAAGCTGTCATTGCAAGTGTTCTAGGAATAGGCGTTGCCGTCATAATCAATTGATGAGGAAATTTATTATTCGATTTTTTTTGCGCCAATGCTAATCGTTGTTCAACGCCAAATCGATGTTGTTCATCAATCACTACAAGCCCAAGAGATTCAAAATGCAAAGAATCTTCAACTAAAGCGTGCGTACCAATAATAATGCGTGCTTTTCCATTTTGTATGATTTCATAAACTTCTCGTTTGTTTTTTGCCGTAAGTTTACTCGATAAAAAAGCAATTTCAATGCTTAATGGATCAAGCCATTGTTTGAAATTGGCATAATGCTGTTCTGCTAGTAATTCTGTGGGTGCCATCAGTGCCGCTTGAAAACCGCTGCCAACAGCTTGTAATATACTGAGAGCCGCAACGATTGTTTTTCCACTGCCTACGTCGCCTTGCAATAATCTCATCATCGGTTTATTTTGCATCAAATCTTTTGAAATTTCATTGATCACACGCGATTGTGCATCAGTTAATTGATAAGGCAATTTTTTAATCAATGCATTGACGAGTGTTTGATTATTACAAGAGGGGGATAAATTGGATTGTTCTTTTAAGCGATAACGTAATAAGCTTAAATGATGCGCCAGTAGTTCCTCGAAAGCTAATCGACGTTGTGCAGGGTGTGTATGTGTTGCTAATTGCTCGATGGATGTGTGTGGAGGAGGCTCATGGCAAAATAATAATGCCTCTTTGAGGCTTGGGAATCCAAATTTTTTAGCAAGATCATGAGGAACATAATCTGGCAAAATATTTGCTTCCAATTTATCCAAAACCATTTTGATTGTTTTGCGCAACGTGGATTGTGAAATGCCTTCTGTAAGTGGATAAAGTGGCGTCATATTTTTCTGAGCATCAGGCAGTGAGCCAGAAGCGCCTAGAATATATTCAGGATGGCTCATTTCTAATTGACCTGCGACTAATTTAATTTCACCAAAACAACGAATGGATGTGCCAGGTTTCATCCGTGCTTGTTGGTTTGGGTAGAAATGGAAAAATCGCAAGTAAAGCACGCCCGTTCCGTCTGCAATATGCACTCGTAATGTGCGACGTTTTCCAAGCGCAATATTAGCTGCCAAAATATGGCCTTCTACAACCACCTGGTCACCTTCACGTACGGAACGAATAGGATATATTCTTGTTCTGTCTTGATACCGATTCGGTAAATAAAAAAGACAATCCTGCAATGTTTTTAAACCTAATGTAGCGCATTTTTCTTGAATTTTTGTGCCGATTTTAGGCAGGACATTTAGTTCCGATAGAAAATATGTCATCGTGTTATTCCTTTAAATCGCGGGGCTTTCTGCAATGGCCCACAATACCACACTCTTAACATGCGGTGTTATTACTTCAGCCATAGCACGTAATGTTTCACCCGTTGTAACAACATCATCTACAATGGCAATATGTAAACCAGGTTTTAGCTTGACCACTTCAAATGCGTTTTTTAAATTATGCATCCTTTCCTGCCTGCGTTGCAACCGTTGCGGGGGTGTATATTTGCAACGTCGGATAGCTTTGTCATCCACGGGTATGCCCAGTGCCCTGCTTAAATGACGTGCAATTAATAATGGGGGATTGTAGCCGCGTTCCCAAATGCGTTTGGGGTGCGCCGGCACTGGGATAAGGACATCAGGGAGTGTGCCTTGTTGGCGGCTAAGAAAAAGTTCAGCCAATGCGAGGCATAATGCTTCCCGTTTGTTTAACTTAAATGCGGTGATGATTTGCTTAACAGGGCGTTCGTAGAGCAAGGGCACTTGGTAGATGAAAGGGGATAGCTGTTTTTGGCACGGCAAACAGTATGAATGAGGCTGTTTGGCTGCTCTATTGCATTGCAGGCAATGGTGAGGAACCCAGGGAAGATCTTCCCAGCAAGGGAGGCAGACCTGCTGATAGCAGGGGGTATCGCATATTAGGCAAGTGTATAGTTTAAAGAGGTTCATTTTCTTGACAATTTTCCTTAAAAAAGGCACTATAAACGCTTGTTTGGAGGCTCTCATGGAACAACAATCACGTGTTTGGACATTGGCAGAAGTATCTGCGCTTTACCATCAACCTTTTAACGATTTATTATTGCAGGCACAAACCGTGCACCGCGAACACTTTCCGGCAAACCAAGTTCAAATTTCAACGTTATTGAGTATCAAAACAGGAGCCTGCCCAGAAGATTGTAAATATTGTTCTCAGAGTGGGCATTATAAAACAGGTTTGGCAAAAGAGAAACTGATTTCTTGTGAAAAAGTATGTGAATCAGCAGAAAAAGCCAAAGAGGGCGGGGCAACGCGTTTTTGCATGGGTGCTGCTTGGCGCAATCCGCCAGAACATGCAATGCCAGCATTGATTGAGATGATCAAGTCAGTGAAATCTAAAGGGCTAGAAACATGTTTAACTGCAGGCATGTTATCAGCAGAGCAAGCAAAAACATTGAAAGAGGCAGGATTAGATTATTACAATCATAATTTAGATACATCGCGTGAATATTATCCTGAAGTTGTAACCACACGTGATTATGATGATCGTTTAGAAACGATTAAAAATGTTCGTGAAGCGGGAATGTCGGTGTGTTGCGGTGGTATTTTAAATTTGGGAGAATCTTTAGAAGATCGTTTTAAACTCTTAATGGAATTAGCACATTTAGACCCATACCCTGAAAGCGTACCTGTCAATATGTTAGTGCCTATCCCAGGTACGCCATTAGCGCAACAACAGCAAATTGGTACCATTGAATTTGCACGAATGATCGCAATAGCGCGTATCATGATGCCAAAAGCATATGTACGGTTAAGTGCGGGTCGAAATACAATGAGTGATGAATTACAAGCATTGTGTTTTTTTGCAGGCGCAAATTCTATTCATTATGGTGAAAAATTATTAACGACTGATTTGCCAGGCATGGATAAAGACAAAACGTTATTCAAAAATTTAGGTATTCAAGCTTATGCCTAATCATTACGCATCGCAATTAAATGCTTTACGTGAGGAAGGATTGTGGCGTGCGCATCATGTGCGTGAAACATCACAATCTCGTTTTGTTTATTACCAGGGAAAACGTTATTTAAATTTCAATAGCAATGATTATTTGGGATTATCTACCGATCCACGTTTAATAGAAGCAGCTAAGGTTGGTATGAATGAGTTTGGATTGGGATCAGGTTCTGCTAATACATTATCAGGCTACACTGTTGCCCATGAAAAATTATGTCATACTTTATCCGCTTGGTTAAAACGAGACAAAGTATTATTATTTTCGAGCGGCTACCAGGCTAACATGGCAATGTTGACTGCATTGGTACAACCAAAAGATTTCATTGCAGCTGATAAACATAATCATGCTTCTTTGATTGATGGCATGCGTATGACAGGTGCAGAATTCAAACGTTATGCGCATTTAAATCAAATATCATTGCAAAAAATGCTAGAAAAAACCAATAAGCGTACATTTATGGTGACTGAATCTGTTTTTAGTATGGAAGGTGATTCAGCTGATTTATCTTCGTTATCAAAAATATCACAAGAAAAATCTGCTACTCTGTTGGTAGATGAGGCGCATGCATTTGGATTGTATGGATCAGAAGGACAAGGAAAGGTATTTGAGGTAGGATTGTCGCAAAATGATGTGCCTGTGATCATGGGAACGTTTGGAAAAGCATTAGGTGTGTCGGGTGCTATGTTAGCAGGACGTGCTGATGAAATGGATATGATCATGCAATGTGCACGACCTTATCTATTCACGACAGCTTTATCTCCCATGATTGCCACGGCAGTGAATTGTGCTATCGAGTGTGTGAAAAAAAGTGAGACACGAGAACATTTGTTTTCATTAGTTACGTATTTTAAAGAGAATATTAAATCGATGGAATTGTCTGTTTTTGAAAGCCATTCCCCAATTCAGTCATTGCTATGTCATTCTATTGAAGAAGCTAAGCGTTGGGGTGATGCGTTAAAAGAAAAATCTATTTGGGTTCCTGTGATTCGTTACCCTACTGTGCCAATAGAATCTCCTCGATTACGTTTTACTTTTAATGCGTTACATACGAAATCGGATGTAGATATTTTATTAACTGCTCTTGATGAGGTTCGTTGTGAAAAAACATTTTGATAAAATTGCAGCAACATACGATAATTATGCTGTTTTACAGCATGAGATTGCAGAGCGCCTTATTGATCGTCTTTCTTTTTTTAAAGAATCACCCAAGTGTATTTTAGAAATTGCCTGTGCAACAGGACATTTTACGGGAAAATTATCACAACTATATCCAGATGCGCATATTACCGCGATTGATATTTCCTCTGAAATGATTCAGATTGCATCGCACAAAAATTTAAAAAATGTTACTTTGTTAGAACAAGATATTTTCAAATCTGCTTTTAAAGCGGGCCAATTTGATGCCATTATTTTTAATTTATTTCCTTGTGATCATGCAGATTTACCAAGATTGCTAGAAAGATGCTATGCATGGCTTTCTGTAAATGGCTTTTTGATGTTTTCAACCTATGGTGTGGATACTTTAAAAGAATTGCGTAGAGCATTTTCTGAAGTTGATCACCATGCCCATGTGAATGAATACATGGATTTGCATCCTATTGGTGATTTAATGTTAAATCTAGGATTTTTTCAGCCTGTCATGAATGTAGAATGGGTAACACTGACTTACCGAAATCTTCATGCTTTTTGGGCAGATTTAAAAGGGATAGGCAGCCAATTATATGATTCAAGAAAAAGAAAAGGATTATTAACGCCTCGAGATTTTAAAATAGTAGAAGCAAGCTACGACGCATTGCGCGAGGATGATTTATATCCAGCAACGTATGAAATCACTTATGGAATGGCGCATAAACATGCTGAGCAAACAGCAAAAGAAGGTATTGCAACCATTCCTATTTCAGCTATTCAAGGCAGAAAAAAATGATTTTACAGCATTGTGCTTATTTTGTGACAGGAACTGACACGAATTGTGGGAAAACATATATTACCCTAAAGCTTATGGAAATTTTGAAAGCATCTGGAAAAAAAGTATTAGGCAAAAAACCTATCGCTGCAGGCGGAAAACAAACACCGCACGGTTTTTGCAATGAGGATGCATTATTATTACAAGCTTGTAGTGATTTTAATCCGACATATGAGGATGTTAATCCTTTTTGTTTTGAATTACCTGTCAGCCCTCATATTTCTGCAGGTGCAATGGGCAAATCATTAAATGCTAAAAATGTGGCCGTTCAGTGTTTAAATAAAAATATGGATCATTATGATCATATTTTTTTTGAAGGCGCAGGAGGAGTGCATGCGCCTATCAATGATCATGAAACAATGTTAGATGTGATGTGTGCATTTCAATTACCTGTTATTTTAGTGGTTGGGTTCCGGTTGGGGTGCCTAAATCATGCTATTTTATCTTATCGTGCGTTGAAAGACGCTGGATTACAAACATATTGGATAGGAAATCTTTTAGATAACACAATGCTATGCCAAGCAGAAAATAAGCTAACCTTAGAGAGGGCGCTCGGCAACCCTTTGATTTATATTTAAAAATTTTGTTTATCATTTGAGTTGCTTACTTGCTTTTCGTTTATTAAGCGTGATATGATCTATTATCATGACTAAAGATGAGCATATTTCAAATTTAAATGTTTACGCTACTCCAAAAATGATTGCAGCGGCGGTAGGGGGCGATCTTAGTTGGATGTATTTATCTCATTATTTAGATCCTTATTTTGAAGATGATCACGTCGGTGATATGGCTGCACTTGATTTCATGTCTATTTTTTACCCCATTGCAATTGGATTAGGTACTTGGTTGGCGCTCGAAGCGTATTCTAACTATCATAAAAAAAATGATGACGCAGCAGATAAAGCAGAAAATAATTTGATTGCTGGCAACGTCCTATTGGGTATGACTGGTTGGATGAGTGGATTTTATATCGCTACAGAAGGGATGGGATATGATTATTATGATGACTGGGAATATATTGCTCTCATGGCAGGTGTGATGAGTGTTGTTCCTTTGTTAGTATTTAATGCTTGTTATGAATTTAGAAAAAATAGATCTGTGGAAAATAAAACAGGTTATTTAGTTGGGGCGGCTTGTTTTTTCTTGGGTAGTTTCAATTGGTATTTTGCTTATATATTGCCTAGCATATTAGATGAAATGGGTATTCCAGAAGATATTTCTCGCGCATTGATTTCTCCATTCGTGGCAGGTGCTGGGACATATGCGACATTAAAAGTCTTAGTGTGGGCTGGCCAGAATACTGCTCCTAAGAATCTTTTTCCAGATCATGTAATAAAATGCCCATAAAACGTGTTGCTTCCCCGCCTGTGATGGCACGATGATCAAACGTTAACGATAAAGGCAGGATTTGGCAAGCACAAATCACATCATTTTTGACTTTCGGCTCTACACGTTTTGGTCCTGTTGCAATGATAGCCACTTGAGGAGGAACAATCACAGTTGTCGCATAGCGTCCAGCAAATTTTCCAAAATTGGATAATGTAATCGTAGCACCATGCAAATTTTCAGATGCAATAGTGCGGTCATGAACTTTCTTTTTGTATTCATTAATTTTTTGTCTTATTTCTTTTAGCGATAATTTTTCAGCATGATGAATCACAGGCACAAATAACCCCTCTTCTGTATCCATAGCAATGCCTACGTGAACAGCTGTATTAAATTTTTGAGATTGTGTGCTCGTATCTAAAGTAGCATTTAATGCAGGTTCTGAGGTGCAGGCGACGACTAATGCACGTACCATGCGCGCGCTGATATCTGTATCATCTTGCCATGCGCTTAAATCCGCATCATCAAAAACACTTACAGGGCATGTTTCTTCGCGTGATAAAGACATAGTATGGAACATGGCACGACGAAAGCCTTTTAACAGCGTAAAACCTTCTTTAGGTTCTGTATGTTGTGAGGCCGATTTTACATCAGCAGCAGTAATCATCCCTGCGTTTCCTGTGCCAGTTATTGTTGTGATATCAACATTTAATTTTAATGCTAACGCTTTGATAGTGGGTGTTGCTTTCGCTGAAATTTTTTCTTGATGTTTTGATTTGATAATCATCATTTTTTCTTCAAGAATGCCGGCATGAGATTCTAATTTTCCTACCACTGTCCCCGCATCTTCTCTATTTTCTGCTGTGCCTTCAAAAGAAACAAGTGGTGATCCGGTTTTAATAATATCTCCTGAGTCTCCGTGTAATATAGCAATTTTTCCATCGAAAGGTGAGGGCACATCGATCAATGCTTTTGCTGTTTCTACTGAAACCAAATTATCATCTTTTTTAACAGTATCACCGACTTTTACATGCCATTCGTGAATTTCTGCATCGGGCAATCCTTCTCCCAGATCGGGCAAATAAAATATTTTCATCGTAATTATTCCTCAATAAGCCAACACGGCATCAATAGCATCTTTGATACGTTGCACGCTGGGCAAGTAGATCATTTCCTTGCGATATAAAGGCATGATGATGTCATAGCCGGTCACACGTAATACAGGAGATTCGAGTATATCCCATGCTTTCTCAGCTAATTGCGCTGCAATTTCTCCGCCAAATCCGCCTGTGCGTGCAGCTTCATGAATGATGACACAGCGTTTTGTTTTCGCAACAGATTGTAATATAGTATCCATGTCGAGAGGCTTTAGCGTGGCAACATCAATGACTTCTGCAGAAATACCAGCTTGTTCACATTGTTGTGCAGCTTGCAATGTTTCATTCATTGAGGCACCCCATGAAACAAGTGTGACATCTGCCCCTTCTTTTAATACGAAACAAGTATCTAAAGGAAGTGCTTTGCCATCATCAGGCACTTCCTGTTTAATTAATCGGTAAATTCTTTTTGGTTCTAAAAAAACAACAGGATCAGGATCGCGAATGGCTGCAAGCAATAGCCCATAAGCACGTAAAGGAGATGAAGGAATCACCACACGCAAGCCTGGAATATGCGCAAATAACGCTTCTGTGCTTTCTGAGTGGTGTTCAGGCGCACGAATGCCGCCACCAAAGGGTGCTCGTAATACTAAGGGACAAGTGAGACGTCCTCGTGTGCGGTTGCGAAAACGTGCTGCATGACTGAGCATTTGATCTAATGCAGGATAAATAAAACCCATGAATTGCATTTCAAATACAGGACGTAATCCTTGCGTTGCTATTCCGATGCTTAATCCTGCGATCATATTTTCTGCAAGCGGTGTATCTATGACACGCTTGTCACCGAATTTTTTTTGCAAATTAACCGTTGCTCGAAATACGCCACCGTTTTTTCCAATATCTTCACCGAGTAATAAGACATTGGGATCATGTGATAATTCGTAAGCCAGTGCTTGATTCACAGCTTCAATTAACGTAATGGCACTCATTGTTGATCTCCGTGATAAGCAAGAACTTCATCACGTTGCTCTTGTAATGCATCAGGTAGCGTTTCATATAAATAATCAAAAATATCTGTTACAGGTGTATTAGGTAATTTTTGGAAACGTTGAATGGCTTCATCAACTTCTTTAAATATTTGTGCACGCAAATCGGTATCTTCTTTTTCGCTCCACGTTTTTTGTGCGATCATAAAATCATATAATCGTTTAATGGGGCATTCTTCGCGGTATTTTTCATGAGCTTCTGAATCACGATAACGTGATGCATCATCCGCTGTTGTATGATCACACATGCGATAAGTGACAGCCTCAATCACATGAGCGCCTTTTCCCTCACGTGCACGTTGTAAAGCATGATGCACTGCATGGTACACGGCAAATACATCATTTCCATCAACTTGTTCGCAAGACAACCCTGCTGCAATACCTTTTTGTGCAAATGTCTGTGCAGCAGTTTGATGCTCCACAGGCACTGAAATTGCCCAATGATTATTGTTGATCAGAAACACTACAGGCAAATGCCAAACACCGGCTACATTCATGGCTTCATAAAAATCGCCTTTAGATGTGCCACCATCTCCGATGGCAACCGCCACGGCGCGTTTTTCTTTTTTATATTTGAATGCAGCTGCAACGCCTGCTGCGTGAAGGCACTGTGTCGCAATGGGAACGCAATAAGGAAAATCTTGTGGTGCATTTTCATAAATACTGCCGCGCTCATCGCCGCCCCAATATAATAAAATTTCTTCCATTTTTACGCCGCGAATTAAATGCGTGCCGCATTCGCGATAATAGGGAACAAAAACATCATCATTATTTAAAGCCAAGCCTAATCCAACACCAACTGCTTCTTGTCCTTCAGTGGAGGGGTAGGTTCCCATTTGGCCTGTTCTTTGTAATTTAATGGCTTTTGCGTCAAAAATGCGGTTGAGCAGCAGATAGTAATAACATTTTTTCCATAAGGATGGATTATTATGTAATATTTCTGGCAAAGGTTGCGTCAGTACTCCTGCTTTATTGAGAAATTGATGATAACGAATGTCAAAATGGGCAATAACAGGATTAGGCTCAGACACAAAAGAACTCCATGGGTAAGCGTTCAGCGCAACCTTGCCTCAAATATAGCCATTCACTGGAGGTTTAGATCACCCTCTGAACGGTTACTATCATAACACCATTTCATTTATTGTGTCTTGGATCATTTTTATTTCTTAACAAACTCTTCATTAATTTTTTTGAATTCGGGTGTGCCGCCAGCGCGTAACCATTCATAAGCAACCATCTCGCGTGTTACAATGTGAATCCCAGCCTTTCTTAAGCGTTCAATAGCCGTGTTTTTATCAAGTTCTTCTCTGGCTTGCGTTGCTTCTACTACAATAAAAACTTCGTGCCCCGCTTTTTGTAAGCCATAAGCGGTTTGTAAAACGCACACATGAGTTTCAATCCCCATTAAAATCCACTGTTTCTTGCCGCTGCTGTTTATTTTTTCAGCTGCATGCGGTTCATCCATTAATGAAAATGACATTTTATTGATCACATGTTGCGTATCAATCAGTGTTTGTAAGGACTGCAGTGTAGCACCCAATTTTTGAGGATATTGTTGTGTGGTGAAAATAGGAATATTGAGGATGCGCGCAACGCTGAGCACCCAATGACAATGTTCGACACATTCTTTGTGGTCTCGTACCAGGGGTACTAATTTTTCTTGCATGTCAATGATAAGTACCGCGCTATTGTTACGTTCAATCATTTTGGGTCTCCTAGTATATTTCTTAGTTAATTATACACTCTAAACTGAAAACAGAGTATTTATTAAGGCTTGTCATAAGCTTACCCTAAATCTTACCTCAAGGTTGAATTTGAGCGATCGCTTTGCTATAATCTTACCATAGTCTTATCGTGGAGGGGACATGGGAGTAACGCGGCTGTCCAGCAAGGGCCAGGTAGTAATTCCTCAACTTATCAGAGAAGCTCGGCATTGGGGAGTGGGAACCCAATTTGAAGTTCATGAAGTTAAGGAGGGAGTTTTACTTACCCCTATTTTTTCTAATAAAAAAGTGGCTGTTCATGATTTATTAGGATGCTTGAGCTATCAAGGACCTAAGAAGTCGTTACAGGACATGGACGCTGCAATATTCGATGAGGCTCGTAAAAAATTATGATAGGTGTTGATACGAATGTTTTAGTGCGTTTATTAGTAAATGATGATAAAAAGCAGGCTAGCAGTGCAGCAAATTTATTTGGAAAAAATCATATTTTTATTTCTAAAACTGTATTATTAGAATGTGAATGGGTATTGCGAGCTTGTTACGGTTTTATATCCGAGCGTATTGCTGAGGCTTTCAAAAATTTATTAAATGTTTCCAGTATTACTGTTGAGGAATCATCCCGTGTAGCATTTGCTATTATGCTTTACCAAAAAGGCATGGATTTCGGAGATGCTGTGCACATTGTTTCTAGTGCTAGTGCAAAAAAATTCATTAGCTTTGATAAAAAATTAGTGAAAAAGGCAAATAAATTGCATATTCAACAGGTTTCTTTAATCGAGGAAGAGGGATAATAGTAATGGAGTTAATTGATCCTAACGGCTCAAAGATTGCTTATTGTAAAACAGAAGGCAAAGGCCCGGGTGTTGTATTTTTAGGTGGGTTTCGCTCAGATATGACGGGCAGTAAAGCAACCTATTTAGAAGCGCAATGCCGCGAATGGGGAAATGCTTTTGTGCGCTTTGATTATTTTGGGCACGGTGCTTCTGAAGGAGATTTTGTAGATGGCACACTAGGGCGTTGGCTTGAAAATGCATTGCAAGTTATCGATGAATTAACAACCGGCCCGCAAATTTTAGTAGGATCAAGCATGGGAGGATGGTTGATGTTACTCGCAGCCTTAGCTCGTCCTAAACGTGTGTGTGGTTTAGTCGCTGTTGCCGCCGCGCCTGATTTTTTAGAAGATTTTGCACGCTTAAGCCCAGAGCAAGTCAAAGCGTTAGAAGAAGATGGCATTTGTTATTTTTCTTCAGGAGTGGAAGGACATCCTTATCCTATTTCAAAAACATTATTGACTGAAGCTAAAACACATAATTTGTTGCATGATAAAATTGATATTCGCTGTCCGATACGATTATTGCAAGGCATGGAAGACAAAGAAGTGTTTTGGAAAAAAGCGTTGAAGATTTCGGAACTTGCGACTTCCCAAGATGTGAGAGTGATACTTGTTAAAGATGGTGATCATCGTTTATCAACAGATCCTCAATTAAAATTATTAGCGCAAACAGTTAAATCACTGATTGCGTCTTGACACGCATCTGTAATTTAGTATATCTTGTTTTCAGTTCACCAGGGGTGCTGATATTTTTATCGGCTGAGACATACCCTTAGAACCTGCTCTGGTTAATGCCTGCGGAGGAAGTGTGAAGAAAAGCAACGCCTATCAATGATGGCGTTTGCTTGCTTCTTTTCATTTCCTTCACAATTTTTTGAAGGAAATGTTGTCATGAAAAATCTCAATACTGTATTAAAACTCTGCTTATTAACCCACGTTAAACATCAATCTTTTGGGGAGTATTTATCCTTTATTGAACGTGCGGTACGTGGTGGCGTGACCATGGTGCAATTGCGGGAAGAAGACGGCGACCCTGATATTATCAAAGAAAAAGCAATCGCATTAAAAAAATTATTAAAGCCGTGGAATGTGCCGTTAATTATTAATGATTTTGTTGAAATTGCGCGCGCCATTGATGCCGAAGGTGTTCATTTAGGCCAACAAGATATGAGCCCCATCGAAGCAAGAAAAATATTGGGGCCGGAAAAAATCATAGGATTATCTATTGAAAGTTTATCGGAATTATCGATCAGTAGAAAAATTGACGCAATAAATTATGTGACGGCGAGTGCCGTTTATCCTAGTAAAACAAAACCTGATTGTAAAAAAATGTGGGGATTAGAAGGATTGAAGCAAATTGTTAATCATGCTTCCCATCCTGTGACAGCCATTGGTGGTATTAATAGAGACAATGTAAGAGAGATCATGCGTTCAGGTGTAGAAGGTATTGCAGTAATTGGTGCGATTCATGATGCAGCTGATCCTTATTATGCAGCACTCATGTTAAAAGAAGAAATGGAAATAAAATCAAGTTCTAGAAAAATTAATTATTTAAGGAGTTAATTGATGATAACAGAAATGTCTTTTCAAATTGAAAAATTGAGGTCAACTAAGCCAGTGGTGCTTTGTTTAACAAATTATGTCACCATGGATTTTACGGCAAATAGTTTGTTAGCATTGGGCGCTGCGCCCATCATGTGTCATGAAGGTAGTGAGCTGGAAGAATTAATAGAGATAAGCCAAGCACTTTATATTAATATTGGTACGCTGGATATGTATACTTTAAAAATTTTTCATGATGCAGTTTCTTTAGCGAAAAAGCAAAAAAAGCCTATTGTGTTAGATCCGGTAGGTTCAGGAGCAAGCAAAGTACGTACTAATGCTTCCAGATCGTTGCTAACATTTTCAAATGTAGTGAGAGGTAATGCCAGCGAAATATTATCTTTAGTTAATCCAAATGAAAAAACATTAGGGGTCGAATCTTTAAAAAAAACACAAGATGCAACATTATCCGCGATCAAGCTTGCAAAAACCTTTCAAGGGATTGTTCTGGTGAGCGGTGAAGAGGATTTTGTAACAGATGGAGAAATGGAAATATCGTTAAAATTTGGTTCCCATCTGATGCCTTATATCACAGGAATGGGGTGCGCGTTGACTGCTGTCATTGCTGCCTTCTGCGCTATTAATAATGATTTTTTTGAAGCATCTACAATAGCTACAGCATATTTTGGTTTATGTGGAAATATTGCGAATCAAAAAACAAACCATCCTGGCACTTTTCGAGCTCATTTTATTGATGCGTTATATGCTGCTGATTTTGAAGAAATGAATATGTTGATGCTTCGTGAGGCATAATATGATGGAATACAAATGTCTTTCAATTGCAGGGTTTGATGGATCAGGTGGTGCTGGGATGCAAGCAGATTTAAAAACGTTTTCCGCATTAGGGTGTTATGGAATGTCAGTGTTAACAGCATTGCCTGTTCAAAACACTTGTGGTGTGCGAGGTTGTTATGATATTCCACTACGTTGCATTGAAGAGCAGTTAGAAGCTATTTTTGATGATATCATCCCTGATAGCATTAAAATAGGGATGTTGTTTTCATCGGAAATTATTATATTGGTTTCTGATTTTTTAAAAAAATATGCTAAAAATATTCCGATTGTTTTAGATCCTGTGATGGTTGCTAAGAGTGGAGATGCGTTATTGTTACCCGAAGCAGTCATAGCCTTAAAAGAAAAATTAATCCCATTAGCAACGATAGTTACACCAAATTTGCCGGAGGCGTATCAATTGGTGGGTTACGAAGAAGATGAAATATTATTATCTCGATCTTTGTTAACATTAGGATCGCAATTTTTATTATTAAAAGGTGGACACGCTTTGGGTTTTCAATCAAACGACAGATGGATGGATCAGAAAGGAAACAGTCATGTGTTGAAAGCTGAGCGTATTGCTTCTTCTAATACACATGGCACAGGATGTACTTTATCCGCTGCAATATGCGCTTACCTTGCACGAGGATTACCTATATTCGAAGCTTGTGAAAAAGCTAAACAATATTTATGGGGGGCAATCAAAGCATCCCAAGATAATACGATTGGAAAAGGTAATGGGCCTGTAGACCATTTTTATCAGCTTGGAATTTTTACGTAAATTATGCTATCGTTGCGTCACTGTGTTTACATACGTATATGAGGGATAGAGTGGATAAGAAGACAAACTTAATTTGGATTGACCTTGAAATGACAGGTCTGGATGAAAATAAAGAGCGCATTATTGAAATAGCAACGTTAATCACGGACAGCAATTTGAATGAACTAGCAAGCGGGCCCGAATTAGTGATTTATCAAGAAGAGCATTTCTTGGATAATATGGATGCATGGAATACAAAACAACATACCATGACGGGATTGGTAGATCGTGTTCGCACCAGTCGTATTACGACAGAAATGGCAGAACAACAAACATTAGATTTTTTAGAAAAGTGGGTGGAAGCAAAAACGTCACCCATGTGTGGCAACACTATTTGCACAGATCGCCGCTTTCTGGCGCGGTATATGCCGAAATTAGAAGCCTATTTTCATTATCGACATATCGATGTGAGCACGATTAAAGAGTTAGCTAAACGTTGGCGCCCTGAATTATTTGGCCAGATCAAAAAATCTGAAGATCATAGAGCGTTGAGTGATATTAGAGCATCAGTAGAAGAGTTGAGATATTACAGGCAGGAATGGCTTATTTGACAATCCCATCCGCCTGTTTGTCTGCGTGGTATGACGAACGCACCAACGGCCCACTGGCAACATTCGTAAAGCCCATCGCTTCGCCGTCTTGACGTAATTGATCAAATTCTGCCGGCGTAACATAACGCGCTACAGGAATGTGATGACGAGAAGGCTGCAAGTATTGTCCGATGGTGATCATGTTGACATCATGTGCACGCAAATCACGCATGACTTCTCGCACTTCATCTAATGTTTCGCCCAACCCTAACATGATTCCAGACTTTGTCGGAATATTGGGAAAACGTGCTTTAAATTCTTTCAATAATAATAATGACCATTGATAATCCGATCCAGGCCGAACAGGTGCATATAAACGTGGCACAGTTTCAATATTATGATTGAACACATCCGGGGGTTCTGTAGCAAGAATATCAACCGCAATTTGTCGACGGTTTTTGCCACGAAAATCCGGCACTAAAATTTCTACGCGAATGCCTGGATTTTTTTCGCGTGTTGCTTTGATACATGCAGCAAAATGCGCAGCGCCACCGTCGCGCAAATCATCTCTGTCAACAGAAGTGATTACCACGTATTTCAGCCCCATCGTATGAATAGCATTTGCTAAATTTTCTGGTTCATTCACATCAAGCGGATCAGGTCTTCCGTGCGCTACATCACAAAAACTACAGCGGCGCGTGCATTTATCCCCCATGATCATAAATGTGGCTGTGCCCTTACTGAAACATTCGGGGAGATTAGGGCAGGAGGCTTCTTCACACACGCTATGTAAACGGTTTTGGCGCAGCATTTTAGTGACAGCATCGATGTTTTGTTGAGAAGGTAGACGGATGCGGATCCAATCTGGCTTTTTCATGATAGGCTGAGCTTCTATTTTAATAGGAATGCGGGAGAGTTTCTCAAAACCGCGTTGTTTTTCATGGCTGCTCATGTGCTCTCCTGATTTTAATCATGCTTCGTAGGAGCGCATAATCCTGGGCTTGACCCGGGATTATGCGCTCCTACGGTGTGCTCACAGAATTATACCCGAAAAGTGGAATCAATTGCGCCAACAATCTCTCCTGCGCCTCTTCCAGTGTTGCCGCCCCCCCGAAATCGGTCGTTTGGCAAACCTCTAACCCTTTGTACCCACAGGGATTAATTTTTTTAAAAGGGGAAAGGTCCATATTCACATTCAGCGCTAATCCGTGGTAACTGCATCCTTTTTTTACTCTCAGTCCTAGCGAGCAGATTTTAGCATTGTCCACATAGACTCCCGGCGCTTTTTCGAGGCGGTGCGCTTTGATGTGGTCGGCTGCCAACATGGCTATTACAGCGTCTTCAATCGTATTAACTAGCTGACGTATGCCCCAATGTTTTCGTTTTAAATCAATCAGGAAGTAAAGGATCAGTTGCCCCGGCCCATGGTATGTGACCTGGCCACCACGATCAGTTTGAATCACCTCAATATCGCCTGGGTCTAATAAATGCTCTGATTTACCAGCTTGCCCTTGCGTGAAAACACTAGGATGTGAAAGACACCAAATTTCATCACTGGTGTCAGGCGTGCGTGTTTCAGTGAAAATGCGCATCTGCTCCCAAGCAGAAAGATACGGGACTGCGCCCAACGTGCGAATGATCACATCACAAGGATTTTGCTTCATGTTCAATACGGCTTTGATAAAGAGGGTAAATGTGTTCCCACAGAGGCCCAGACTTTCCGCTGCCAACCGGTTTATGATTGAGCAGGGTAATCGGCGTGATTTCTTTCCCCACAGAAGTGATCCAAATTTCATCTGCATTGTGCAAAGTTTCTGCTGGAATCACGTGTTCTATGGCCGGAGTCCCTAATTCTTTTAGGACTTGAATGAGAAAGCTTCGGCTGGTTCCACTCAAAATAGATCCATCTAATGGTGCTGTCAGCACAGTATTATTTTTGATCACGAAAACACTGCTGCTAGCGCCTTCTGTTACGTAGCCATCACGCACTAGAATAGCTTCTACAGCACCTTGATCTTTCGCAGTTTGCATGGCTAATACATTCGGCAGTAAATTAAGTGACTTGATATAACAGTTTCGCCAACGATCGTCTGTTACTGTAATAGCAGAGGAGCCAACTGTATTCACTGGCGTGAAAGCAGCACTGCTGGCAAAAACAGTGGGTACAAGAGGTGGAACAAATGTTTGCTTTCGTGGCTGAGAAACACCTCGTGTTACTTGCCAATACATCAATTGCGTACCGCCGTTGGCTTTGAGTAATTGTTTCGCCATATCGCGCCATTCTTGTGCAGCATATGGGTTGGGAATGTTCACCGCCTCAAGGCTGCGTTCAAAGCGCAATATATGTGCATCCCACCCGAATGCGCGTTCCTCATAAAATGGCACGACTTCATAAACGCCATCGCCGAACAAAAAGCCTCTGTCAAACGGAGAGATACGCGCTTCGTGCGCAGGCATGAGCGTGCCATTTAAAAAAACAGTATTCATGGCGTGAGTGCAATTCCTTCTACCATCGGTGCGCTTTTTCCTTTGCTAAAAATACCTTTGAAAAATAATTTTATCCATCCGATGAAACGCCCGAACCATCCAGCAGGCTCTACTTCCTGCAAAGCAATGATCGGTGTTTGTACAATCACTTTATCATTGATCGTGATCGCGAGTTCGCCTACCACTTGCCCGCGCGTGATAGGTGCACGAAGATCGTTTTGGAGTGTGAGTGAAGAGCTCAGCGGTTGTGTTTGATTTTGCGGTAATGTCACTGCCAAATCTTTTTCAACACCCACAGGTAATTTTGATATTTTACCTTGATACACTTGCGCTTCCGCAATAGCTTTATTACCTATTAATAAGGGTTGTGTTCTATAAAAACGAAATCCGTAATTTAATAAACTTTGCGCTTGCTCTGCGCGTGCTTGTTCTGTAGCAGCGCCTAGAATGACGGCATTAAAGCGCGTGTTGCTGCGTTTTGCAGAAGCTACTAAGCAGTAGCCAGCATCTTCTGTATGGCCAGTTTTAATTCCGTCAACAGTATCATCGCGCCACAACAATGTATTGCGGTTACTTTGCTTGATGCTGTTATATAAGAAATCTTTTTGAGAATAAATTTTGTATGTTTCTGGAAATTCCCGAACAATCGCGCGTGCTAAAATAGCCATGTCTTCCGCAGTCGTGTAGTGGTCGGGGTCAGGCATACCGGTTGCATTCATAAAATGTGTGTTTTTCATGCCTAACGCTTTTGCATAAGCGTTCATTTGGTCTGCGAAAGCAGATTCTGTGCCAGCAATATGCTCTGCAAAAGCAATAGATGCATCATTACCGGATTGAATAATCACGCCATTGAGAAGGTCACGCGCAGGCACAGTGGTGTTGACATTCACAAACATGCGCGAGCCTTCAGAGCGCCACGCTTTTTCACTGATGAGAATAGGGTCGTCAAGTTTTAAGCGCCCAGCAGCAATTTCGTGGTCTACTACATAGACTGTCATCATTTTAGTGAGGCTGGCAGGAGGAAGGCGCTCTGAGCCATTATGGTCGACGATGATTTGCCCGCTTTCGTTGTCTTGTAATACATAAGCTTTGGCGCCTAAGTCTGGCGGTGCTGGGATAGGAAGTTGTGGGGCAGGCGTGGGTGCAGCTAAGAGGATTTGAGTTATTAAGCAAGATGCAAAAATTAAGAGTAATTTTTTTAACATGGTAATCGTGCCTCCAAGCAAAACTGTCAAAATTTCTCCTATTTTATACTAAAAATAGAACTTAGAGCGCATCTTCTTTAGGACTTACGCAAAATGATGGAATTCCGCCATGTTGCGTAAGGCCTGTTCTTTTGCCAAAATTAGGCTAACCCATGGGGACTTGACGGATCATCATCGAAAATGTTAGTTTAATCACTCCACCAGGGGGATATATGTCGCAACCGTCCAAAGAAGAACAGCTGTTAGCAGAAATGGTTAGCATAGCTCATATAGTCAACCTAGGTAATAGCCAGGTTAATTTATTGGAAGGGCGTAGCTCTTTGCTTCTGAGCTATTTCAATGGGTTGCAAAAAGAGTGGCCTGAGGCGTATAGTTGGCTCGCTGATGCAGAAAATCACCCTATTACTGTTTGGATAGGGTCATCCATGGTGAACCTGAGCATTGCACAAGCAATTTATGCTACTGTGACTCAAGTAGGCTCCCTTGTAAGTTTGACAGCATTAATGAATGAATTAGCCGGTCAGTTGCCTGCGAATGTGGATGCATCAGCAGTACATGCAGCAAATTTGGTGTTATTAGCTACTTATAATGTAAATGAAAATGGGGAGAATGATCCAACGCGTGCGCTTTCCGCTTTTAATCAGAAAGTTTTGGCAGCACATCAGCCAAATTCCGTGAGCTTATTAAGCCCTGACGAATACAGAACTATAGGTTATGGGCACCCATAATCTGAGGAACGTGCAAATTTTGTTAGGCCTAAACGCATTCCAAACTCTATGACAATAAGTGCACTGATAAAAATACTTTATTTTTAATATTACCTCTTGACAGAATTCCGCGCTTTGAGGACAATGAGTGCCTGTTTAATATCCATCATATTTTGAATACGATGGGTATTACCGACGGAGGGGTTCCCGAGTGGCTAAAGGGATCAGACTGTAAATCTGACGGCTCTGCCTTCATAGGTTCGAATCCTATCCCCTCCAAAAAATGAATGTGCTAAGCAGATTCGGTGTTGTGGATGTGCGGGTGTAGTTCAATGGTAGAACTTCAGCCTTCCAAGCTGATTGTGTGGGTTCGATTCCCATCACCCGCTCCAAATACTTACATACCCAATGTCCGGTATTCGTTTGGCAAGTTAAGCGTTTGATTGAGTATAGACGTGTTCACAAGGTGAACCCAATATCTTAGTGAACAGTCGTTACGGCCCACATAGCTCAGTGGTAGAGCACTTCCTTGGTAAGGAAGAGGTCACTGGTTCAATCCCAGTTGTGGGCTCCAAGTCATGCGCACGTTGATCTATAAAATAGAAGGGGTGAGAAATGTCTAAAGCAACTTTTGCACGTAACAAGCCACACGTCAACGTGGGTACCATTGGTCACGTTGACCATGGTAAAACAACATTGACCGCAGCATTGACAACCGTTGCTGCGAAGCTGAGCGGTGCCGGCGAAGTAAAGAATGTTAATGAAATTGACAACGCGCCTGAAGAAAAGGCTCGCGGTATTACGATTAATGCTGCACACGTTGAATATGAAACCAAGAACCGTCACTATGCACACGTGGACTGTCCAGGACACGCCGATTACGTGAAGAACATGATCACCGGTGCTGCACAAATGGACGGCGCTGTTCTGGTTGTGTCTGCTGCAGATGGCCCAATGCCACAAACCAGAGAACATATTTTGTTGGCACGCCAAGTGGGTGTTCCCTATATCGTTGTATTCTTGAACAAAGCGGACATGGTGGATGATCCTGAATTGTTAGAGTTGGTTGAAATGGAAGTACGTGATTTGCTCACGGCTTACGGTTTCCCTGGCGATACTATTCCTATTATTACTGGTTCCGCATTGAAGGGATTGGAAGGCGATACAAGCGACATCGGTATGCCAGCGATACAAAAATTGTTGGAAGCTTTGGATTCTTATATTCCAGAACCTAAACGCGAAATCGACAAACCTTTCTTGATGCCAATTGAAGACGTATTCTCCATTTCTGGTCGTGGTACTGTAGTAACAGGCCGTGTAGAGCGTGGGATTGTCAAAGTGGGCGAAGAAATTGAAATCGTTGGTCTTAAAGATACGGCGAAAACAATTTGCACAGGTGTGGAAATGTTCCGCAAGCTATTGGATCAAGGCCAAGCTGGCGACAACATCGGTGTATTGTTGAGAGGTACAAAGCGCGAAGAAGTGGAGCGTGGACAAGTATTGTGCAAACCAGGCACATTGAAACCACACACCAAGTTTGAGTGCGAAGTTTACGTGTTATCAAAAGAAGAAGGTGGCCGTCACACGCCATTCTTAGCCGGTTACCGTCCACAGTTCTACTTCAGAACAACAGACGTAACAGGTGAAGTGTTCTTGCAAGAAGGCGTTGAAATGGTTATGCCTGGCGATAACACCAAGATGATTGTTGAACTTGTTGCTCCAGTTGCTATGGAAGAAGGTTTACGCTTTGCTGTTCGTGAAGGTGGCCGTACCGTAGGTGCTGGTGTTGTGAGTAAGATATTGAAATAGGACGCTGCTGCGTAAACGTGTTGTAAGGGCGCATAATATAACTGCGCCCTTACAGACGTGTGCAACAAAGTTTCTATTCCTCGGATAGGTCAGTAGCTCAATTGGCAGAGCAGCGGTCTCCAAAACCGCAGGTTGGGGGTTCGATTCCCTCCTGGCCTGCCACTTATTTATAAGTGGTATCCGCTCTCTAAATAGGGCTTTTTTTTTGCATAATTCTCCGTAGGGGCGCATAACATGCGCTCGTTAAGGCGTTGTTTGCGCGCGACGGGGGGCATGTTATGCGCCCCTACGGAGAATATTGTTTTTTCTAAAATACTGTGTTACTATCGCCTCTCCTCAGGATGTGGGTGTTGGGTGTTTATATGGCAGAGAGTCAGGTGGCGTGTGCAAAAAGGCCGGTTTTTTTAGCAGTTGGTGGAAATATTTTGAATAAAATCAAATGGTTGATCGTCGCTGTCTTATTGGGCGTTGCTACGGTTGGCTTTCAATATTATGCCTCTCTTCATCTAGGGGTTCGTCTTTCTGGGTTGCTTGGTTTGGTAGTTGGTGCGTTAGGTATTGCCTACACAACAACACAAGGGCAAGCAGCTTTGGAGTTTGTGAAAAACGCGAAAGCGGAAGCGCGGAAAGTTGTTTGGCCGACCCGGCAAGAAACAATGCAATCTACCCTTGCGGTGGTTGTGATGGTGCTGGTAGCATCCTTGTTTCTATGGTTGTTAGACAGTTTGTTGCTTTACGTGATGTCATGGGTTACTGCTTAGGAGCGCATTTATGGCCGAAACTTGGCGTTGGTATGTGGTGCAAACCTATTCCGGTTTCGAAAACCGAGTGAAAGCTTGGTTAGAGAAGCGTATCGAAGAAGAAGGGAAGCAACTGCAATTTGGTAAAATACTCGTTCCCACAGAAGAAGTGGTGGAAATGCGCGGCGGTCAAAAACGCAAAAGCGATCGCAAGTTTTTTCCGGGATATGTATTGGTACAAATGACGATGGATCCAGAAGCCTGGTACCTCGTTAAAAAAGTTCCTAAAGTATTAGGTTTTTTGGGTGGCGGTGAAGCGCCGACCCCCATCAGTGATAAAGAAGCTGAAATGATATTAAATCGGGTAGCGGAGCGCGCAGACAAACCGCAACCCAAAACACTGTTCGAAGCAGGCGAAGTGGTTCGTGTTATTGACGGTCCGTTTGCTGATTTCAACGGTGTGGTTGAAGAAGTGAACTATGAAAAGAGTCGTCTTCGTGTGGCGGTTCTGATTTTTGGTCGCTCAACACCAGTTGAACTTGAGTTCAGCCAGGTAGAGAAAGGGTAGTTAAATTTGGGGAGCCATTTTGTAATGGCGTTATCACCCATGAGGAGTGCTAAATGGCAAAGAAGATTCAAGCCTACGTAAAGCTCCAGATTAAAGCTGGAGAGGCAAACCCAAGTCCACCGATTGGTCCTGCATTGGGTCAACAGGGCGTTAACATCATGGAATTCTGTAAAGCTTTTAATGCAGCGACACAGACATTCAAAAAAGGCATGCCGATTCCTGCTGTTATTACAGTATACACAGATCGCAGCTTTACTTTTGTGTTGAAAACACCTCCAGCATCTTTCTTGATTAAAGATGCTTTGAAATTGCCCAAGGGCAGTGGTCGTCCGAATACTGAAAAAGTTGGCAAGATCACTCGTGCGCAATTAGAAGAAATTGCCAAGCTCAAAACACCTGATCTCACCGCCAAGGATCTTGACGCTGCAGTTCGTACGATTGCAGGCAGCGCGCGGAGCATGGGTGTGGACTCAGACATAGAATCAAAAGGGTAGGTGGTAACATGGCATACATTTCTAAACGTCGTAAAGCCATTTTGGCAAAAGTGAAGCCAGGCACTGTATATTCTGTTGCAGATGCTATTGCGTTATTGCAAAGCTTCCCACCTTTAAAGCTTAAAGAAACCTTCGAAGCGGGGATGATTTTAGGGCTTGCCAAACAAGAAGGTGTTCGTGGTTCTGTTGTATTACCTGCTGGAACAGGGCAAGTTGTGCGTGTGGCTGTATTCGCTCAAGGTGATGCGGCTAAAGCAGCGCAAGCAGCCGGTGCTGATATGGTAGGTTTTGAAGATTTAGCTGAAAAAATTAAAGGTGGTAATTTAGACTTTGATGTTCTAATTGCAACACCTGACGCCATGCGTATTGTTGGTCAATTGGGACAAGTACTAGGTCCTCGCGGATTAATGCCTAACCCTAAAGTGGGCACAGTAACGCCGGATGTAGCGACTGCTGTGAAGAATGCAAAATCTGGCCAGGTACGTTTCCGCTCAGACAAGGCTGGCATTGTGCAATCTGGTATTGGTAAGATTGATTTTCAGCCTCAAGACATCATGCGTAATTTAGATGCATTGGTGAATGCGGTGAAAAAATTGAAGCCTGCGTCTGCGAAAGGTGTGTACATCAAGAAAGTAACCCTTTCAACAACAATGGGCCCAGGGTTAACCATAGATTTATCAACATTAACTGTTTAATGTTCCTCCCCTTTGTAGAGGGGCAGGCGAGCGTAGGTTTTTGCGATCTGCGGAAACAGTTAATTAAAAAGAGCTTCGGCGCAGTAGCTTTGCTACTCGTCAAAGACCGTGGGTACATGGGTTGCTTGCAACGCTATGTTTAATACCAACCCACGCAGACCAACTAAGAGGTAGGAGGTACTAGTGCCACTAGGACTGGAAGATAAAAAAGCCATTGTGGCGGATGTGAGAGCAGTTGCTGCTGAATCCGTAACCTTGATCGCGGGTGAATACGCAGGCGTGCCTGTGTCCCAAATGACAGGTTTACGGAAACAAGCACGTGAATCAGGCGTTTATTTACGCGTGGTTCGTAACACGCTAGCACGTCGTGCATTGGCTGATACAAGCTTTGACTGTGTCAAAGACTTGTTGAAAAGGCCGTTGGTATTTGCTTTCTCAAAAGAAGATCCGGGCGCGCCCGCTCGTCTTTTGAAAGACTTTATGAAAGTCAATGAAAAATTCAAAGTGACTGTGATTGCTGTGGATGGTCAGGCGATTGATGCGGCACGCTTAGGCGATGTTGCAGATTTGCCAACCAAACTACAGGCTATCAGTCAATTGATGTCTGTCATGAAAGCACCGATTCAAAAGCTCGTTGGTACTTTAGTAGCACCGCATACCAAATTGGTACGCACAGTGGTGGCTGTGAAAGACCAAAAAGAGCAGGCTTAATATTAATACTTTGTGAGGAGTAAAACGATGAGTGTTTCCAAAGAGCAGATTCTTGATGCTATTTCAGCAATGAGCGTGATGGATGTTTGCGCATTGATCAAAGATATGGAAGATAAATTCGGTGTAACTGCTGCTGCCCCTGTGGCAATGGCTGCTGCTCCAGCAGCTGCAGCTGCTGCGGCAGAAGAAAAGACTGAATTCAATGTGGTGTTGACGAGCGCTGGCAGCAACAAAGTTGCTGTTATTAAAGTTGTTCGTGAAGTAACGACATTGGGCTTGAAAGAAGCTAAAGATCTTGTAGAAGGCACACCTGCTGTTGTTAAAGAAGGCGTGTCGAAAGATGAAGCTGCAAGCTTGAAGAAGAAGCTTGAAGAAGCTGGTGCAGCCGTTGATATTAAATAACGGTTGTACAGTAAGAGCATTGGTTGGCTTCCAAGCCAACCAGTGTTTTGTTTTTAATGTAAGTGTTCAGGGGTGCGAAACCTCAGTCAGTAGTTAAGAACGCTTACGAGCATTAACCACATCGAGGACTGCCAATGGCTGCCACGAAACTTTCATTTACTGAAATACGTCGTATACGCAAAGACTTTGGTAACATCAAAAATGTTATAGATGTTCCTAGTTTGCTGGAGATTCAACGTGAATCTTACAATAACGACTTCCTCCAACTCAATATAGACAATCTTAGCAAAAGAGCTGTGGCTGGCTTGCATGGCGCTTTCAAAAGCGTTTTTCCCATTGAAAGTTTTTCGGGGAATGCTGTGCTTGAGTACGATTCTTATCGTTTAGGAACGCCTCCTTATGAAGTAGCTGAGTGTATTGATCGCGGTGTGACTTATGCTTCGCCCTTGCGTGTGAAAATGCGTTTGATTATTTATGATAAAGACGCGCCCGCTGGCACGAAAGTGGTTAAAGATATTCGTGAACAAGAAGTATACATGGGTGAATTACCCTTGATGACTGAAAATTGTTCTTTCATTATTAACGGAACAGAACGTGTTGTTGTGAGCCAATTACAGCGTTCTCCAGGTTTATTTGTAGAGCATGATAAAGGCAAAACGCACTCTTCTGGCAAATTGCTTTATTCTGCGAGAATTATTCCTTACCGTGGATCTTGGCTGGATTTTGAATTTGATCCTAAAGATTGCCTCTATGTGCGTATTGATAGACGTCGTAAATTGCCTGCAACGGTATTGTTGCGAGCCATGGGATTATCAACAGACGAAATCTTGGCACTCTTTTTTGAAACAGTACATTTCAAATTAAATAAAGACAATGTGACAATGACAGTCGCCCCTGAGCGTTTGAGAGGGGAAATTGCCATTGCCGATGTGTGTGACAAATCGGGTGAACTGATTGTTGAAGCAGGTCGCCGGATTACCTCACGTCATATTAAACAAATTGAAAAAGCAGGTATCAAAGCATTGGATGTACCTTACGATGCATTGATCGGCAAATCATTAGCTAAGACATTGGTAGACAAAGACTCAGGTGAAATGATCGCAGATGCTAACGCTGAAATCACTGCTGATCTTCTTAAAAAACTACAAACAGCACATGTGAAGCAATTAGAAATTTTGGATACCAACGATTTAGATCGTGGTCCTTATATTTCTGATACGTTGCGCGTAGACACTTGTAAATCTCCACTGGAAGCATTAGTTGAAATCTACAGAATGATGCGTCCTGGCGAACCGCCTACAAAAGAAGCTGCAGAATCATTGTTTGAAAGCCTCTTTTTTGCATCGGATCGTTACGACTTGTCTTCCGTTGGACGTATGAAGTTCAATCGTCGTGTAGGGCGTCAAAATGATGAAGGCCCTAGCGTGTTGCAAAAAGAAGATATCATTGATGCAATGACTGTATTGATTAGCACGCGTGACGGCAAGGGTGAAATTGACGACATTGACCATTTGGGTAACCGTCGTGTGCGCTCTGTAGGTGAATTGGTAGAAAATCAATTTCGTGTAGGTTTGGTGCGTGTAGAGCGTGCTGTGAAAGAACGTTTAGGATTAGCAGACACGGAAGGCAGCATGCCGCAAGATCTGATCAATGCTAAACCTGTATCTGCAGCTATCAAAGAATTTTTTGGTTCCAGCCAATTGTCTCAATTCATGGACCAAAACAATCCATTATCTGAAGTAACGCATAAGCGCCGCGTTTCTGCTTTAGGGCCAGGCGGTCTTACACGTGAACGCGCAAGCTTTGAGGTGCGTGACGTGCACGCGACGCACTATGGTCGTGTTTGCCCGATTGAAACGCCTGAAGGTCCAAACATTGGTTTGATCAACTCATTGTCTGTATTTGCAAGAACGAACAAGTATGGTTTCATCGAAACACCTTGCCGTCGTGTAAAAAACTCTGTAGTGACAGACACGGTAGATTATTTATCAGCCATTGATGAAAGCCAATACTATATTGCACAGGCCAATGCACGTGCGGATAGTAAAGGTAAGTTATTGGATGATTTAGTTCCTTGTCGCTATAAGAATGAGTTTACGCTGACAGCGCCAGAAAATATCAATTATATGGACGTATCGCCACGCCAAATCGTGTCTGTGGCTGCTTCCTTGATTCCTTTCTTGGAGCATGATGATGCTAACCGTGCATTGATGGGTTCTAACATGCAACGTCAAGCCGTGCCTACGTTAAAAGCGGATAAACCGCTTGTAGGAACCGGGTTGGAACGCATTGTTGCGAGTGATTCTGGGGCAACTGCTGTTGCAAGACGCGGTGGTGTGGTTGATGCTGTTGACGCAGCGCGTATCGTAGTACGTGTTAACGACGACGAAATGACCGCAGGCGAAGCAGGCGTTGATATTTACAATTTAACAAAATATAAACGCTCTAACCAAAATACTGCCATCAATCAGCGCCCACTTGTTGTGCCTGGTGATGTGATCGTGAAAGGGGATGTATTAGCAGACGCTTCTGCAACCGACATGGGCGAGTTGGCTTTAGGCCAAAACTTGCTGGTGGCATTCATGCCTTGGAATGGTTACAACTTTGAAGATTCCATTTTGCTTTCTGAGCGTGTGGTAGAAGAAGACCGCTTTACATCGATTCATATCGAAGAGCTTTCTTGTATTTCACGTGATACGAAATTAGGGCCAGAAGAAATTACGGCAGATATTCCTAACGTTGGTGAATCTGCGTTAGCGAAACTAGATGATTCTGGTATCGTCTATATTGGTGCGAAAGTGAAAGCTGGCGATATTCTGGTAGGTAAAGTAACCCCTAAAGGTGAAACACAATTAACACCAGAAGAAAAATTGTTGCGCGCTATTTTCGGTGAAAAAGCATCGGATGTGAAAGACACTTCCTTACGCGTGCCGACAGGTATGAATGGTACTGTGATTGACGTGCAAGTATTTACACGTGATGGCGTGGATAAAGGTCCTCGTGCAGATGCGATTGAAGCCTCAGAGCTTCAAAAAGTGCGTAAAGATTTGCAAGATGAATACCGTATTTTAGAAGATGGTATTTATCAACGCATCACAAAGCTGTTGCTCAACAAGGTAGCAGAAGGTGGCCCGAAATCATTGAAAGCGGGCAGCAAGATTACTGAAGAATACTTGGCAGATTTGCCACGTACCAAGTGGTTTGAAATTCGCTTGCGTGATGATAATGCAAATCGTGATTTAGAAGCACTTAAAGCACAATTGAAGCAAGAGCGTGAAGAATACGACACTCGTTTTGAAGAGAAACGTAAAAAAATCACACAAAGTGATGATCTTTCTCCAGGCGTGCTAAAGATTGTAAAAGTGTACATGGCTGTGAATCGCCGGATTCAACCGGGTGATAAGATGGCTGGTCGTCACGGTAACAAAGGTGTTATTTCTAAGATCATGCCTGTTGAAGATATGCCTTACTTAGAAGATGGTACACCTGTGGATATCGTTTTGAATCCATTGGGCGTACCTTCACGGATGAACGTGGGCCAGTTGCTTGAAACTCACTTAGGTTGGGCAGCGAAAGGGTTAGGCCAAAAAATTTCCGATATGTTGGATGAACAACGGAAAGTGGCGGACGTTCGCGCCTTCTTGAATAAAGTGTATAATCTGGGTGGTTCACAAAAGGGCATTATTGATGAATTGTCCGATGAACAAGTACTTCGTCTTGCCAACAATTTACGCGGTGGTTTGCCTATGGCAACGCCAGTATTTGACGGTGCAAGTGAATCGCAAATCCGTGAATTGTTACAATTAGCTGATTTACCTGAAAGTGGAAAAATCAATTTGGTTGACGGCCGCACAGGTGAGCTATTTGATAGACCGGTAACAGTGGGTTACATGTACATCTTGAAACTGCATCATTTGGTGGACGACAAGATGCATGCACGTTCCACAGGTTCCTATAGCTTGGTAACGCAGCAACCCTTGGGTGGTAAGGCACAATTTGGCGGCCAGCGCTTCGGGGAAATGGAAGTGTGGGCACTTCAAGCTTACGGTGCTGCTTACACCTTGCAAGAAATGCTGACAGTGAAGTCAGACGACGTCTCAGGACGTACGAAGATGTACAAAAATATTGTGGATGGGGATCATCGCATGGAACCCGGTATGCCGGAATCGTTTAATGTGTTGGTGAAGGAAATTCGTTCTCTTGCGATCAGTATCGATCTCGAGAGAGAGTAGCGGAGGTTTACCTTGTACAAATCTGAAGCCCCTAGAAAGGCGCATTTGGGTGCGCCGATGTTTAGTTTGTCGAGTGAAGAGATTGGCTGCGACGAATTTGACGTTGTGCAAATTAAAGTTGCATCGGACGGAGAAATTCGTGCTCAATCTCACGGCGAAGTGAAAAAAGCTGAAACCATCAATTATCGTACGTTCAAACCTGAGCGTGATGGTTTGTTCTGCTGCAAAATTTTTGGTCCTATCAAGGATTACGAATGTTTGTGCGGAAAATACAAGCGGTTGAAGCATCGTGGTATTGTTTGCGAAAAATGTGGTGTAGAAGTCACCTTAGCAAAAGTACGCCGCGAGCGCATGGGCCATATTGAGCTTGCCTCCCCTGTTGCGCATATTTGGTATTTGAAATCTTTGCCTTCTCGCATTGGTTTGCTGCTGGATATGACGTTGCGTGATATCGAACGCATTCTTTATTTTGAAGCTTATGTTGTGCTTGAGCCTGGCATGACTTCCTTAGAGCGTGGGCAAATCTTAACAGATGAAGCTTATCTTGAAGCGCGTGAACAATTTGGTGATGATTTTGAAGCCGACATGGGTGCGGGTGCTATCCGTCAATTGCTGCGTGCTATTGATGTGAAGGAAGAGATCAAATCCTTGCGTGAAGCGATCGCTGAAACAGGATCTGACACCAAGTACAAAAAATTCGCAAAACGTCTCAAGCTCTTGGAAGCATTCGATGTTTCTGGGAACAAACCAGAGTGGATGGTACTGGAAGTATTGCCTGTATTGCCACCTGACTTGCGTCCTTTGGTACCCTTAGATGGTGGCCGTTTTGCAACGTCAGACTTGAACGATTTATATCGTCGTGTATTGAATCGTAACAACCGTTTGAAACGTTTGTTAGATTTAAATGCGCCTGACATTATCGTGCGCAATGAAAAACGCATGTTGCAAGAAGCGGTAGATGCATTGTTGGATAACGGTCGTCGCGGTAGAGCGATCACCGGTAGCAATAAGCGTCCTTTGAAATCTTTGGCAGACATGATCAAAGGTAAGCAAGGTCGTTTCCGCCAAAACTTGTTGGGTAAACGCGTCGACTACTCTGGCCGTTCCGTCATTGTGGTTGGACCAACGTTGCGCTTGCATCAGTGCGGTCTTCCCAAGAAAATGGCGCTTGAGTTGTTTAAGCCTTTTATTTTCAATAGGTTAGAGCGTCTTGGTTTAGCGACGACGATTAAAGCAGCTAAGAAAATGGTGGAACGTGAAGGGCCGGAAGTGTGGGATATTTTGGAAAGCGTTATTCGCGAACATCCCGTACTATTAAACCGTGCTCCTACATTGCACCGTTTGGGTATTCAAGCATTTGAGCCTATTTTGATTGAAGGTAAAGCCATTCAATTACATCCGTTGGTGTGTGCAGCGTTCAACGCTGACTTCGACGGTGACCAAATGGCTGTGCACGTACCCCTAACGATTGAAGCGCAATTAGAAGCGCGTACGTTGATGATGTCCACCAATAATATTTTATCGCCTGCAAACGGCGAACCTATTATTGTTCCATCGCAAGATATCGTGTTGGGTATTTACTACATGACACGTGAGCGTATTAACGATAAAGGTGAGGGCATGATCTTCACTGATCCAAGCGAAGTGCATCGTGCTTATGAAAACCGTTATGTTGGTTTGCACGCGCACATCAAAGTGCGTTTGCCGCTCAGCCGTTTAGAAGCGGGTGGTGATGCCAAGAAAACACGTTTGGTGAGTACCACTGTTGGTCGCGTAATATTGTTGGATATTTTGCCAGAAGGCATGCTGTTCTCCGACATCAACAAGACAATGAATAAGAAATCTATTTCTGCATTGATCATGTCTTGTTATCAAAATGTTGGCTTGAAAGAAACTGTTGTTTTTGCTGACCAATTAATGTACACGGGCTTTTATTATGCAATGCGCTCGGGTGCATCCATTGGTATCGTAGATCTGGTGATTCCAGATTCGAAAGCGGATATTATTGCTCAGGCTGAAGCAGAAGTGAAAGAGATTGAGTCACAGTACGTGTCTGGTCTTGTTACTTATGGTGAACGTTACAATAAAGTTATCGATATTTGGGCGCGCACGAATGATCGCGTTGCTAAAGCAATGATGGCGAAATTGTCTAAAGAAACGGTTGAAGACAAGCAAGGGAATTTGGTTGAGCAAGAATCATTCAACTCTGTGTACATCATGGCTGACTCAGGCGCACGGGGAAGTGCAGCTCAGATTCGTCAGTTGGCTGGTATGCGGGGATTGATGGCAAAACCAGATGGTTCGATTATCGAAACACCGATTACTGCTAACTTCCGTGAAGGGTTGAACGTATTGCAGTACTTCATTTCTACTCACGGTGCGCGTAAAGGTTTGGCTGATACTGCATTGAAGACAGCAAACTCTGGTTACTTGACACGTCGCTTGGTTGATGTTTCTCAAGATATGGTTGTTACAGAAGTCGACTGCGGTACAAACCAAGGCATTCGCATTTCTTCACTCATTCAAGGTGGAGATGTTGTAGAGTCCCTGCGTGAGCGCGTGATCGGCCGCTTTTTGGTTCAAGATGTCAGAGATCCTATTTCTGGAAGCTTGTTGGCTGAAGCTGGCACACTTGTAAATGAAGCACTGGCTGCACAATTTGAGGCCGAAGGTATTCATGATGTGTATACCCGCTCCCCAATCACTTGCGAAACTCAATATGGTATTTGCGCAAAATGTTATGGTCGCGATTTAGCGCGTGGACATTTAGTGAATATGGGCGAGGCCGTAGGTGTAATTGCGGCGCAATCGATTGGTGAACCTGGTACACAGCTCACCATGAGAACATTCCATATCGGGGGTGCTGCTTCTCGTACGATCACTGTTAACCAAGTACAAGTGAAGAACACAGGTTCTGTGAAACTACACAACTTGAAGTTATTGGATCGTGCAGATGGTAAATTTATTGTTGTATCTCGTTCAGGCGAAATTACCGTCCTTGATGTGAAAGGTCATGAGCGTGAACGTTACAAAGTACCTTACGGTGCTGAATTAATCGTACGCAATGAAGATAAAGTGGAATCTGGACAAGTGATTGCAACTTGGGATCCGCATACTCACCCCATCATTTGTGAAGTAGCGGGCCGTATTCAATTTGTGGATATGATTGAAGGCGTAACATGCCGTCAGCAAACCGACGAAATGACCGGTTTGAGCAACATTGTGGTGACGGATTCTAAACAGCGTTCAAGCACTGGCCGCGAATTACGTCCGTTGGTGAAACTGGTGGATGAGAAAGGTAATGATGTGTTGCTATCAGGTTCAGCATTACCTGCGCACTATTTCTTACCTTCCGGGGCAATCATTACATTAACTGATGCTTCTGAAGTATCAGTGGGTGATATTATTGCGCGTATTCCGCAAGAAACTTCGAAGACACGTGATATTACCGGGGGCTTGCCGCGCGTTGCAGATTTATTTGAAGCGCGTAAGCCAAAAGAACCTGCTATTTTGGCAGAAATTTCGGGTATCGTGAGCTTTGGTAAAGAAACCAAAGGAAAACGCCGTTTGATCATCACTGCTCAAGGCGGTACTATTCATGAAGAGCTGATACCGAAATGGCGTCACGTGACAGTCTTTGAAGGTGAATCTGTTGAGAAGGGTGAAATCATTGCTGATGGCGCGCCGAATCCTCATGATATTTTGAGGCTTCAAGGCGTGAACGCGTTGACGAACTTTATTGTAAACGAGGTTCAAGACGTTTATCGCTTACAAGGGGTGAAGATCAACGACAAGCACATTGAAGTGATTGTGCGTCAAATGTTGCGTAAGGCGAACATTGTAGCGCGTGGTGATTCTAGCTTCTTAGAAGGCGAGCAAGTGGATGCGTTTGCAGTAATAGATGCAAACAAAGCGCTTGAGAAAGAAAATAAAATGCCAGCGGTTTATGAGCCAGTGCTCTTGGGTATTACCAAGGCTTCTTTGGCGACGGAATCGTTCATTTCTGCAGCTTCTTTCCAAGAAACCACACGTGTTTTAACGGAAGCATCTGTTTCGGGTAAGCGCGATCGTCTGAGGGGCTTGAAAGAAAACGTTATTGTGGGCCGCTTAATTCCTGCGGGAACAGGTTTGGCGTATCATGCAGCACGTCGCCGGGCGAACCAGGTAGAGCCTGATCGCAGCGCTGAAGAGCTGAAATCTGCTATTAGTGAGGTGTTTAATTCTGGGGAAGAGTAGTAATTAGTCGCAGGGGCGCATATTATGCGCCCGCGCGCTCGGGAGAGCGCGGGTTACTGCATTAGACGCAAAATTTTGCGTTCTTACAGGGAATCCGAGCTAGACAAAGCGTTGAAATAGAGATATCATGCCCCCCAGCAGATGTGTGAATGATTTTGAAGTCAATGAGGAAAGAGAATGAAATCTGTCAATAGATTAATGAATCGTAAAAAAGGGCGTCGCCCGGTGACGGTGAAGACTACTACCCCAGCTTTAGGGGCTTGTCCTCAGCGTCGTGGCGTGTGTACTCGGGTTTATACAGTAACCCCCAAAAAACCTAACTCAGCTTTGCGTAAAGTGGCTCGCGTGATGCTCAGCAACGGGCACGAAATCATTGCCTACATCGGCGGGGAAGGTCATAACTTGCAAGAACACTCCGTGGTGTTAGTCCGTGGCGGTCGTGTTCCTGACTTACCTGGTGTGCGTTATCACATTGTTCGTGGTACGTTGGATACAAGTGGTGTGAATGGTCGTCTTCAAGGTCGTTCTAAATATGGAACGGATCGTCCAAAAGATAAGGAAGACAAACGTTAATTTTTTTAAAGGTGTGGAATTATGTCAAGACGTCGTGTATGTAAAAAAAGGCCCGTTACGCCAGATATTAAATACGGAAGCCAGTTGATCGAAAAATTCATCAATGTGATCATGAGTTCTGGTAAAAAATCTTTAGCACGCAGCATTGTGTACACTGCACTAGAGCGTGTAGCTGATAAAGCCCGTCTTTCACCCCTTGAAGTATTTCAAAATGTGATCGAGAAAATACGTCCTTATGTTGAAGTACGTTCACGCCGTGTAGGTGGTGCAACATACCAAGTGCCTGTTCCTGTCAAAGATGAGCGTCAATTAGCGCTAGCGATGCGTTGGTTAAAAGAATCAGCTGCCAAGCGATCTGAAAAAGGGATGACATTGCGTTTAGCTGCTGAGCTTGGAGATGCCTTAGAAGGCCGTGGCGAAGCGGTTAAGAAATGTGTTGATACGAAAAAAATGGCAGATGCAAATCAAGCGTTTGCGCATTTTGCCTCTGTTCAAAATTAATGTAAAAAGGAAGAAACCGTGGCGACGAGAGAGACCCCCATTGAACTGTACCGCAATATTGGCATTATGGCCCATATTGACGCGGGTAAGACAACCACTACTGAACGTGTTCTTTACTATACCGGTAAGAATTACAAAATGGGTGAAGTCCACGAAGGTGGCGCAACCATGGACTGGATGGAACAAGAGCAAGAGCGTGGTATTACCATTACTTCTGCAGCAACCACTTGCTTTTGGGCAGGAATGGATGGATCTCGTTTACGTCACCGCATCAACATCATTGATACACCGGGGCACGTGGACTTTACTATCGAAGTGGAGCGTTCTTTACGTGTGCTCGACGGTGCTGTGGCTGTTTTCTGTGCTGTAGGTGGTGTAGAGCCTCAATCTGAAACAGTATGGCGCCAAGCAAATAAATACGGTGTTCCTCGTATTGCTTTTGTGAACAAGATGGACAGACAAGGCGCGAATTTCTTGCGTGTTGTGGGTCAATTACGTCAGCGTTTGGGTGCAAAACCTGTTGCGATGCAATTACCACTTGGTGCTGAAGAATCTTTTGAAGGTGTTATCGACCTTGTGAAAATGAAGGCGATTTATTGGGATGAATCAACAAAAGGGATGAAGTTCGAGTTACGTGACATTCCTCATCAATATGCTGAACAAGCCAAAGAATATCACGAGAAATTGTTGGAAGCAGCTGCTGAGTCTTCTGAAGAACTCATGAACAAATATCTAGAAGAGGGTTCATTGACAGAAGCTGAAATTAAACAAGGTATTCGTGCTCAGTCCCTCAAATCGGAGATTGTGCCCGTATTCTGTGGCAGCGCCTTTAAAAACAAGGGCGTACAGGCAATGTTGGATGGGGTATTGGATTACTTGCCTGCTCCAACAGATGTGCCTCCTGTGGTGGGTGAAGATGAGTCAGGCGATGAAGAGCACCGTGCACCTAAAGACGATACTCCATTCTCTGCATTGGCTTTCAAGATTGCGACAGACCCTTACGTGGGTACTTTAACCTATGTCCGTGTTTATTCAGGGATTTTGAAGAGTGGTGACACCGTTTACAATCCTGTTAAAGGCAAGCGTGAGCGTGTAGGCCGTTTATTGCAGATGCATGCGAATACTCGAGAAGAAATCAAAGAAATCCGGGCAGGCGATATTGGTGCTGCAGTAGGTTTGAAATTAACCACAACAGGTGATACACTAGCCGACCCTGATAACGTGATTACGTTGGAACGGATGGATTTCCCAGAGCCTGTGATATCGGTCGCTGTGGAGCCTAAGACTAAGGCAGACCAGGAAAAAATGGGTCTAGCATTGGGTCGTTTGGCGCAAGAAGATCCTTCTTTCCGCGTACACACAGACGAAGAATCAGGTCAAACGATTATTTCAGGTATGGGTGAATTGCATCTTGAAATTATTGTTGACCGTATGAAGCGTGAGTTTGGGGTAGAGGCTAACGTAGGCAACCCAGAAGTGGCTTACCGCGAAACCATTCGTAAAGGAGTGGAACAAGAAGGTAAGTTTATTCGCCAGTCTGGCGGACGTGGTCAGTATGGTCATGTTTGGTTGCGTCTTGAGCCTCAAGAACCAGGTAAAGGTTATGAGTTTGTGAATGCTATTGTGGGCGGCACGGTACCGAAAGAGTACATTGGGCCTGTCGACAAAGGTATTCAAGAGCAAATGCAAAATGGTGTTATTGCTGGTTATCCCGTCGTCGATGTGAAGGTTACCTTGTTTGATGGTTCCTATCACGACGTAGACTCCAGTGAAATGGCATTCAAAATTGCTGGCTCTATGGGTTTCAAAGAGGGTGCGAGAAAAGCCGGAGCGGTCTTGCTCGAACCTATCATGAAAGTTGAAACAGTAACTCCTGAAGAGTACGTGGGCGATGTGATGGGCGACCTAAGCCGTCGTCGTGGTATTGTACAGGGAATGGATGAAACCCCAGCGGGTCGTGCGATTCGTGTGGAAGTTCCATTATCTGAAATGTTTGGTTATGCAACGGATCTTCGTTCGATGACTCAGGGCCGTGCAACGTACACCATGGAATTTGCGATGTATCGCGAAGCTCCATCGAATGTGGCGGCGAAGATTGTCGAAGGACGTGCTTCGTAAGTGTGAATCGATTGTAAGGGCGGTGCCTGAGGGTCTCGTGCCCTCTTGTAGGGGCGCATAATATGCGTCTGTCGGGATAGCGCGGGGATTTTAGCCCATTTAGAAAAAGGTTAGGTTAATATGTCAAAGCAGCAAAGTATTCGAATTGTGCTCAAGACCTTTGATTATCGTTTGATTGATTCAGCGATGTCGAGAATTGTCGAGATAGCCAAACGTACCGGTGCGCGTGTGAGAGGTCCTGTGCCTTTACCAACGCGGAAACGTCGTTTCAATTTGTTGGCATCTCCTCACGTAGATAAAGATGCGCAAGAGCAATTCGAAATTAGAGTTCACAAACGTCTGGTTGATATTGTTGAATTAACAGATAAAACAGTAGACGCACTCATGAAGCTTGATTTATCTGCAGGCTTGGACGTCAAAATTATTGTGATTGATACTGTAGCGGGCAGAGGAGTGTAACATGGCGGCCGTGGGTCTTATTGGAATTAAACGTGGAATGACTCGTATTTTTAAAGAAGATGCAAGCATTCCTGTCACAGTGATACAAATTGAACGGCATGCAGTTGTTTCAAAACCTGCCGGTAAATTACAAGTGACTGTAGGTAGTGTAAAGCCTAGCCGTGTGAATAAAGCAATGGCAGGTCAATATGCAAAGGCTAATGTAGCGCCTGGGCGTGGTTTATTTGAATTCAAAGTATCTGATGAAGAATCTGCGCAATATGAAATTGGCGCTGCGCTTGATTTGTCTCAGTTTGAAGTAGGGCAGCGCGTGGATGTGCGTGCACGCTCTAAAGGTAAAGGTTTCGCGGGTACGGTAAAGCGTCATAACTTCCGTACACAAGATGCAACTCACGGTAATTCTCGCTCACACCGAGTTCCAGGTTCTATTGGTCAAAACCAAACACCTGGTCGTGTGTTCAAAGGTAAACGTATGTGTGGCCACATGGGTGATGTAAATGTGACCGCGCAATCTCTCGAGATTGCGGCAATTGATCATGAAAACGGCTTGTTAGTTGTAAAGGGTGCTATCCCTGGTGCAACAGGCGCTGTCGTGCGTGTGATTGCTGCTGTCCGTGATGCCTCATCTCAGTAAAGGAGTGAGTAATGGAAGTTCAAGTCGTTAGCTTTAAGCAGCCTGGAGAGAAAAAAACCATCCAGGTATCCGATGCTGTATTTGCAGCACCCATGAATGAAGATTTAGTGCATCAAGTAGCCACTGCGCATTTGAATGCACGTCGTCAAGGTGCGCCTGATCGTAAAAATCGATCTGACGTGAGTGGTTCTACCATTAAACCTTGGCGTCAAAAAGGCACAGGCCGTGCGCGCGCTGGTAGCCGTAAAGGCCCATTATGGCGTGGCGGCGGTGTAACATTTTCTGCGCGTACAAAAGATTACTCTCAAAAAGTAAATCGCAAAATGTACCGTGGGGCTATTCGTTGTATTTTGTCAGAGCGTTTCCGTGCTGAGCGAATGACAATATTAGACAACATTGCATTCGATGATCACAAAACCAAAACCTGTAAAGCATGGTTGGATAGTTTGAATTTGAATAATGTTTTGATCATTACTCACGATCTTGATCGTAATTTGTTTTTAGCTGCACGTAATTTGCCTAATGTGGGTATCGTGTCTGTGCAAGATATTGAGCCTATCGCGTTATTGCACGTTGAACATGCTGTGATTACTGAGCAAGCGTTGAAAACACTTGAGGAGTCTTTTGTATGACACGTGATCAATATTTTGATTTAATCAAAGCGCCCGTGCTTTCTGAGAAATCAGTAACCATCATGGGGACATCGAACCAATACGTATTCGAAGTTTGTCCTCGTGCATCACGTACTGATGTGAAAAAAGCTGTTGAAAAAGCTTTCAATGTGAGCGTGGTAAAGGTAAACATCCTCAACCAATTGGGCAAAACAAAGCGTACACGTTTTATGGCGGGTAAGCGTAGTGATGTGAAAAAGGCCTACGTCACTTTGGCGGCTGGCCACACCATTGATTCGATTGCTACCCAATAAACGAGGAAGAGAAAATGGCTGTTATTATTAAACAAATGCGACCGTTAACTCCTGGCACACGTCAACAAGTACGTGTGAAAGAGACTGATCTATACAAAGGTCGTCCTGTTAAGGCGTTAACCCGTCCCAAGACACGTACCTCTGGTCGTAATAACCAAGGACGTATGACAATCGAACGTCGTGGTGGTGGGCATAAGCAACATTACCGTTTGATCGATTTTAAGCGTAATGACAAAGATGGTATTGCTGCACGCGTAGAGCGTTTAGAATATGATCCTAACCGTACGGCTCATCTTGCACTTTTAGTGTACAAAGATGGTGAAAAGCGTTATATTATAGCGCCTAAAGGTTTGAAAGCGGGTGATGAAGTCATGTCCGGTGCGAGTGCCGAAATTAAAGTAGGTAATTGCCTTCCTATGAAGTTCATCCCACAGGGTTCTGTTGTGCATTGTGTTGAAATGAAATTGGGTCGTGGAGCTCAGTTAGTTCGTACAGCCGGCGCCAGAGCTCAACTGATTGCTAAAGATGCTGGGTATGTGACCTTGCGCTTGCAATCTGGGGAAATGCGTAAAGTACTTGAAACCTGCCGTGCAACGGTAGGGGAAGTCGGTTTCAGCGAGCATAGCTTGCGTGTTTTGGGTAAAGCGGGGGCTGCACGCCATCGCGGTATTCGCCCAACCGTAAGGGGTGTTGCGATGAACCCTGTTGACCATCCGCACGGGGGCGGTGAAGGCCGTACTTCGGGGGGTCGTCATCCTGTGTCGGCGAAAGGGTTGCCGACCAAGGGTTACAAAACACGTAAACGGTCTAAGTCTTCGAACAAGTACATTGTTCGCGACAGACGTAACTAAGTATCATGAGAGAGGTTATTTGTGCCACGTTCAGTTAAAAAAGGCCCTTTTGTTCAGCCTAGCTTATATGCCAAGGTGCTCAAGGCAACCGCAGGCAATCTCAAGAAGCAAGTGATCAAGACTTGGTCTCGTGCATCTACGGTTATTCCTGTAATGGTAGGTCTTACCCTTGCAGTACATAATGGTCGCCAACATGTTCCTATTTTTATTACAGAAGATATGGTGGGTCATAAACTGGGTGAGTTTGCGCCTACCCGCACTTTTAAGGCGCATTCTGGCACTAAAGCGACCAAAGAGGAGAGGAAGTAATGGCCATGCAAGCAACGGCACATTTAAGAGATGCACGGCTTTCAACCCAAAAAACGCGGTTGGTAGTAGATTGCGTCAGAGGAATGCCTGTGTTTCAAGCATTGCAAGTATTAGAGCAATTGCCCAATAAAGCAGCTGCTTATGTAAGCAAATGTTTGAATTCAGCCATTGCAAATTACGAAAATAATTTGCATGGAGATATTGATGATTTAATCGTTCAGTCTATTTACGTCAACCAAGGCCCTTCTTTTAAACGGGTAAAGCCTCGAGCCAAAGGCCGAGCTGACCATGTGAAAAAGCCCACGAGTCATATTACTGTGGTTGTGGCTGAGAAGTCTGTTCCTGCGAAAGAGAGAAATTAGTATGGGTCAAAAAGTACATCCAAATTCTGTCAGATTAGGTATTGTGACGGAGCATTCTTCTAAATGGTTTGCAAATTACAGAGATTACGCTGATTTATTGTATAGTGATCTTGAAGTGCGCGAATTTTTGAATAAGAAATTGGCACAAGCGCAAGTGAGTGAAATCATCATTGAGCGCCCAGCAAAAAATGCCGTTATTCGTGTTAAATGTGCAAGGCCAGGTGCTGCCATTGGTAAGAAAGGGGAAGACATTGAACCTTTGCGCCAAGAGCTCACCAAGCTAGTAGGTGTGCCTGTTCAAATTACGATTGAAGAAGTACGCAAACCCGATACGGATGCGACAATCGTGGCACAAACTATTGCACAACAGCTTGAAAAGCGTGTGATGTTTCGCAGAGCCATGAAGCGTGCTGTGAGCACTGCTTTGCGGGCAGGCGCTTTAGGAGTGAAGATCTGTGTGAGTGGCCGTTTAGGCGGAGCTGAAATTGCTAGAACGGAACAATATCGTGAAGGTCGTGTGCCTTTGCATACTTTCCGTGCAGATATTGATTATGGGGTCGCTGAAGCCAAAACAACGTATGGTATCATCGGCATTAAGGTGTGGATTTTCAAAGGGGAAGTCTTTAAGAAAGAACCCGTGAAAGAGGAAGAGGTATAGTATGTTATCCCCAAAACGCACAAAATACCGGAAGCAGCAAAAAGGCCGTATGTGCGGTTCTGCTACTAAAGGTGCAAAAGTAAGCTTCGGAGAGTATGGATTAAAGACAGTAGATCGTGGTAGAATCACAGCCCGGCAGATCGAGGCAGCGCGTCGCGCCATGACCCGTTACGTTAAGCGTGGCGGTAAGATCTGGATTAGGTTGTTCCCAGACAAGCCTATTACTGCTAAGCCTTTGGAAGTTCGTCAAGGTAAAGGTAAGGGTAACGTGGAATATTGGGTAGCAGTGGTAAAGCCTGGTAAGGTCTTGTATGAAATGGCAGGGGTTGATGAAGCCACGGCACGCGAAGCTTTCGCGCTTGCAGCTTCTAAGCTCCCTGTGAAGACGGTCTTTGTTATAAGGGAAGTCATGGGATGAAAGCAGTAGACTTAAGAAAATTGGATGCAGCTGAATTGCTCACCAAGTTGCAAGAGTTGAAGAAAGAATGTCTTCAGCTCAGGATTACGCGGAAGATGAAAAGCGAAATGCGTCATATGAGTTGTCGTCCTCTTAAAAAGACAATAGCTCGCGTGCATACTATTTTAACTGAGAAGGGTTACCAGTAATCATGACGGAGTTGGAAAATACAAAAACGGTTGTAGGCCGTGTAGTGAGTAACAAGATGGATAAAACCGTTGTTGTTTTGCGTGTCGTGAAGAAGCAACATCCTCGCTATGGCAAGTATGTTGAATCGAGAACGCGTTTTTACGCGCATGATGCTGACAATACCTGTTCTATTGGTGATGTTGTAAAGATTGAAATGAGTCGCCCTTTATCAAAGATGAAAGCTTGGGTGGTACGTGAGATTATGGAGCGTGCAAAATGATACAAACGAGCACACGCCTGGAAGTAGCTGATAACAGCGGCGCAAAACAGGTAGAATGTATTAAAGTATTAGGCGGGTCAAAGCGTCGTTATGCGCAGATTGGCGATGTGGTCGTTGTATCTGTAAAAGATGCTATTGCGAAAGGCAAAGTAAAGCAAGGTGAAGTGCTTTTTGCTTTGGTGGTACGTACTCGCAAGGGTGTTCGTCGTAAAGACGGATCAGTGATTCGTTTTGATCGGAATGCTGTTGTATTGTTGAATAAACAAAAGCAACCGATTGGGACACGTATTTTCGGGCCAGTAACGCGTGAATTACGTGGTGAAGCTTTCATGAAGATTATTTCATTGGCTCCAGAAGTGCTATAAGGGTGTAGAAATGACGAAAGCAAAAATTCTCAAGGGTGATGAAGTCATTGTCATTGCCGGTAAAGCAAAAGGGCAAACGGGGCGTGTGCTTTCTGTTGCGCCTAAAGATACCAGAGTGTTAGTAGATGGTGTCAACCTTGCAACCAAGGCTGTTCGCCCTAATCCTAACTTGAATATTCAAGGTGGTTTGGAAAAACGTGAAATGCCGCTACATATTTCTAATGTAGCCATTTTGAATCCAAAAACCAACAAAGCCGATCGTGTGGGTTATTCTGTTGCTAAAGATGGCGCTAAAGTTCGCGTCTTTAAGTCTTCTGGTGAACCTATCCCGACCCCAGCAACAGACAAGTAGTGTTAAAGAGGTTTAAGCATGTCCTTACCAAGATTGCAAGAGATGTACCTTAACGAGATTGCCCCTAGCTTTGTGAAGCAAAAGGGTTACAATCGGATGAGAGTACCAAAGATCAAAAAGATCACATTGAATATGGGTGTCGGTGAAGCCGCTATCGATAAAAAGGTGCTTGATTTTGCTGTAGATCAACTGAGCAAAATCGCTGGCCAAAAAGCACAAATTACTTTGGCGAGAAAATCCATTGCTGGCTTTAAGATTCGTGAAGGCTGGCCTATTGGCTGCAAAGTAACGTTGCGCCGCACAAAAATGTACGAATTTTTAGACAGACTAATTAGTATCTACTTGCCTCGTGTAAGAGATTTCCGTGGTGTGTCTCGCCGTGGTTTTGACGGCACAGGCAATTTTGCTATGGGTATCAAAGAGCAAACTATTTGCCCAGAAATTGATTTTGAAAAAGTAGATCAATTACGCGGCTTTGATATTTGCATCACATTGGATGCAGCTTCTGATCAAGATGCGTTAGAATTATTGCTCGCATTTAATTTTCCATTTAAAGAGGTGAAGAGTTAATCATGGCAAAACTTAGTACTGTTGAACGTACCTTAAAGAAAAAAAATGCAATTACAAAGCATCGCCAACGTCGCACTGCTTTGATTGCACGTGCCCATGAAATATGCAAAAATCCTGAAGCTTCAATGGAAGAACGGATGACAGCATGGATGGATGTAAGCAAGTTACCGCGTAACGCTAGCCCAACGCGTTTACGTAAAATTTGCCGCAAAACAGGCCGTCCTCGTGGTAACAATTTTACAGGGATTAGCCGGATTTATCTGCGTAAGATGATTTCCGAAGGTTTGGTTCCTGGTGTTTATAAATCCAGCTGGTAAAAGGGTAAGGTGTAAGAGATGAGTATGCAAGATCCAATTTCAGATATGCTTACCCGCATTCGTAATGCTGGTCAGCGTCAACATGAGTTCGTAGTTGTTCCTGCCTCAAAGCACAAAAAAGATTTATTGCGTGTGTTGTTGGAACAAGGTTACATTGAAAATTTCCGTGATGAAGCGGTTGATAACAAACCTGTGATTTATATTTCATTGAAATATTATCAAGGTAAGCCCGTGATTTCAAAAATCTCACGTGTAAGCCGCCCTGCGCTACGCCGATATGCTAGCGCAAAGCAAATACGTCCTTTGCTGGGTGGTTTGGGTTGTTATGTGGTGTCGACGTCCAAAGGCCTGATGACTGATAAACAGGCCAAGCAGTTGGGTGTTGGTGGCGAAATTATTTGTATGGTTGCATAAGAGAGTAGTTATGGCATCAACACGATTAGCAAAACGTCCCTTAGCCTTACCGGCCGCTGTAACAGCGTCCTATGATGGCTCTGCAGTGACGGTAAAAGGCCCGAAGGGCAGCTTGATTTTAGATTTGCACCCAGCAGTGAAATGGGAGCAAAATGACAACGTTATTCAATTACATCCTGCTCCAAATACGGATACAGACAGCGAACAAAAAGTCGTTGCTGTGACAGGTACGATGCGTGCTCTTTTAGCCAATATGGTGCACGGTGTTACTCACGGTTTTTCAGTGAAATTAACACTCGTAGGAGTGGGGTATCGCGCGCAAGTGCAAGGAAAAACATTGAATTTGGCGTTGGGCTTTTCTCACCCTATTCAGTATGCTATTCCTGAAGGGATTACGATTGAAGCTCCAACCCTTACCGAGGTCATTGTAAAGGGTATTGATAAGCATTTGGTAGGCCAGGTAGCTGCGGATATCCGTGCGTTCCGTCCGCCAGAACCCTATAAAGGTAAAGGTGTTCGTTATGCTGATGAAGTTATTGTTCTGAAAGAGACGAAGAAGTAGGAAGGATTGTCATGAAAAATGTAAAAGTTGCTTCACGGAAGCGTCGTACTAAAAAGACTCGAGGGATTCAGCGTCGTTTAAATGAGGTTCGTTTGTGTGTTCATAAAACACCTCGTCATATTTATGCGCAAATTATTGTTCCGAAGGCACTGTCTAAAAGTGGTGTCTCAGATGAAGTGGTTGCGTGTGTTTCTACACTGTCCCCATCCTTGCGCGGAGAGCTCAAGTACACGGGGAATGTAGAAGCAGCAGAAAAAGTGGGGGCTGCAATCGCTAAGGCTGCGATTGAAGCAGGGTATACAAATGTTGCATTTGATCGTTCTGGGTTTCTTTATCATGGCCGCGTGAAAGCGTTGGCTGATAAAGCAAGAGAAGCTGGTTTGCAATTTTAAAGGGTGTAATCAATGTCTGGATTTGACTCAACAACCAAAAGTGATGGCCTTCTGGAAAGATTAGTAGGCGTTATGCGCACAGCCACTGTAGTAAAAGGTGGTCGTAGGTTTAGTTTTGCGGCTTGTGTTGTCGTTGGTGATGGCAACGGTCGTGTTGGTGTAGGCAGAGGTAAATCTGCTGAAGCGCCATTAGCGATTGCAAAAGCTTTAGAAAGCGCACGAAGAAACATGATTCGTGTTCATTTAAACCGAGGTACTTTGTTCCATGATGTGCATGCGCGTCACGGTGCTTCCAAAGTTGTTATGTTACCTGCAAGCGAAGGTACTGGAATTATCGCGGGTGGTGCAATGCGCGCTGTTCTAGAAGTAGCGGGTGTACACAACGTGTTGGGTAAATGCATTGGTTCTTCTAACCCCCTTAATGTCGTTCATGCCACATTAAAGGGTTTAACCACCATGACCTCCCCTGAGTATGTTGCAGCAAAACGCGGCATTTCTTTGAGCGATTTGGAGCCTGCAGAGAAATCTGAGAAATAAAGTTGTAAGGATTGTGTACCATGAAATTGAATACATTAACTTCAGCGCCTGGTGCTCGTAAAAAGGGCAAACGTGTTGGGCGTGGTCAAGGCAGTGGCAAGGGTAAGACTTGCGGGCGTGGCCACAAGGGGCAAAAATCTCGTGCGGGCGGAAAAGTGCGCCTAGGGTTTGAAGGCGGACAAATGCCTTTGTATCGCCGTTTGGCTAAGTACGGTTTTACTTCCCGTATTGCACGTCAAACGATGGAGCTGCCTTTGGAAAGCTTAAATCATTGGGATCAAGCGTTAGAAGTAACGGTTGAAACCTTGCGCTCTATGAATTTCATTAACCACACCATTAAGTTTGTTAAAATTTTTGGAACAGCAGAATTAAAGCACCCTGTTAAAGTAGTAGGCGTGCGTGTTTCTGAAGGCGCCAAAAAATTAATTGAAGCTGCTGGTGGCAGTGTAAATGTTTAGAGGACAATTAGCAGTTAAGGAAATACCGTGGCAAATTCAACGCAGGCGCCATTAGTTGCCCTGAGGAATAAAATATTGTTTGTGATTGGTGCGATCATTGTGTATCGCATCGGCTCTCACGTGCCTGTTCCAGGTATTGACCCTGTCAAGCTACGTGAATTTTTCAGCGCCCAAGGAAGTACTATTCTTGATCTATTCAATATGTTTTCTGGTGGTGCATTAACTCGCTTCACTGTATTTGCTTTAGGGATTATGCCTTATATCTCTGCTTCTATTATTGTGCAAATGCTTTCTGTAGTTTCTCCTATGTTGCTTGAGCTAAAGAAACAAGGCGAGGTGGGTAGACGTAAAATTAACCAGTATACACGTATGGGTACGGTAGCCTTGGCGTTGTTTCAGTCTATTGGTTTAGCCAAATTTTTGTCAGGTGCTGGGGTAGCATTGATGACAGGAATCCCTTTCTACTTTGTAGTTTGTATTACCTTGATGACAGGAACCATGTTTTTAATGTGGTTGGGTGAGCAAATGACAGAGCGAGGTATTGGTAACGGTATTTCCCTCATTATTTTCGCAGGGATTGCAGCTGGTTTTCCAGGGGCAATAGGCCAAGTATTGATGATGGCTCGTGAAGGGCAAATGAATATTCTAACACTTGTTGCATTGGTAGTAGGCATCGTGGGCATTACAGCCTTTGTAGTGTTCGTAGAGCGTGGCCAAAGACGCATTACCGTAAATTATGCAAAACGCCAGCATGGGCATAAAGTTTACGCAGCACAGACTACTCATTTGCCTTTAAAGGTCAATATGGCTGGGGTTATTCCGCCCATTTTTGCATCGGCAATTCTATTATTCCCCGCAACGATTTCTCAATTCTTCGCGGCTGGTAAGGGCGGGATGCTGTCTACATTAACCTTGATGTTGTCGCCAGGCCAACCGCTTTATATAGGCTTATTTTTAGTAGCTATCATCTTTTTTGCATTCTTTTATACGGCACTCGTGTATAATCCGGAGGAAACTGCTGACACCCTCAAGAAGTCTGGTGCTTTTATTCCAGGTATGCGCCCTGGGGAGCAAACCGCCCGGTACATTGATACGGTGATGACGCGTTTAACGTTAATTGGGGCACTTTATCTGGCGTTTGTGTGCTTGTTGCCTCAATTTCTGGTATTAGCATGGAGCGTACCTTTTGTTTTTGGGGGCACCTCGTTATTGATTGTGGTTGTGGTGGTCATGGACATGATGCAACAGGTCCAAACCCACCTGATGTCCTATCAATATGAATCTTTAATGAAGAAAGTGCAACCTGGTAAGTCTTAATTTGGAGTAATGAAATGATAGTCCGAGCATCTGTAAAGAAGCGCTGTAAAAAGTGCAAGGTGATTCGCCGTAAGGGCCGAGTCCTCATTCAATGTGAGGAAAAGACCCACAAACAAACACAGGGTTAAACACCTAATGCTTGACGTTTTGTCTGTATGCGGTTAAGATCCTTTGTCCTTTTAATTTTGATATGGGAAGAAGCTTGTGAGTGTATCTGGTAGCACATCTGGGTCAACGGGGCGTGGCGCTCCTGCGGGAACCCGTTCGAGTCTGCGGTTTGTGGGTGTTGAGCTAAACCTCAATGCGCATATATGGGCCGGTTTAACAGGGGTTTATGGTATTGGGAAGCAGAGAGCTTTGGCCATTTGCAAGGCAGCTGGCGTAGACCTTACTAAAAAATGCCGCTTAATCACAACTGAAGAAGAAGCAGCTATTCGTGATGAAATAGCTCGTTACACTGTCGAGGGTGAGCTTCGCAGACAGGTGGCTAGCAATAAGCTACGTCTGCAAAAAATTCGTACCTACCGTGGGCTGCGCCATTTCTTAGGGCTCCCATGTCGTGGGCAAAATACACGTAATAATGCCAAAACGGCAAGCCGTGTGAAGTAATAACGTTGGAATAGGTTAAAAGTTATGGCAACAGCAGCATCCAAAGGAAAAAAGAAAGAGAAAGTACGTAAAGTACGTAAGGTTCTCGACGGCGTCGCACACGTTCGGGCGTCTTTTAATAATACGATTATTACGATTTCAGATCGGGTTGGGAATTCTCTGTGTTGTGCTTCTGCAGGCGCTTGTGGCTTTAAGGGGTCTCGTAAGAGCACACCTTACGCTGCGCAGATGGCAGCGGAGCATGTCGCGCAAGCAGCGCAAGCTTATGGCTTGAAAAGCGTTGCGGTAGTGATTAAAGGCCCTGGCCCTGGCCGTGAGCCAGCGATCAAAGCATTGGGCAAATTTTTTGCTATCACAGAAATTTTGGACAAAACTGGGGTGCCTCATAATGGGTGCCGTGATGCTGGTGAACGTAGAGTATAAACTGGAGTAACGAGTATATGTCAGATACACACGGACCAAAATGCCGTCAATGCAGACGCGAAGGTCAAAAATTATTTCTAAAAGGCACAAAATGCTTCACTGGCAAATGTGCTATCGAGAAACGTAATACACCTCCTGGCCAGCATGGGAAGGCGCGTTCTCGTTTAAGTAACTATGGTGTGATGATGCGCGAAAAACAAAAAGTGCGTCGCATTTATGGTTTGATTGAAGAGCAATTCAAATTGTATTATCAAGAAGCTGCAAGACGTAAGGGTCCTACAGGCCACAACTTGTTAGCATTACTTGAATCTCGTCTAGACAGTGTTGTTTACCGCATGGGCTTTGGTGTATCTCGCGCTGAAGCACGGCAATTGGTGAGCCATCGCTCTGTGATGGTGAATGGACGAATCATCAACATCCCTTCTTATATTTTAAAGCCAGGGGATGTCGTGGCATTGAAGGAACGTTCCAAGCAACAACTGCGTGTAAAAGCTGCATTGGATTTTGCTGAACAGCATGAATCTGATTGGGTGCAAGTAGACCCAGCGGCAATGCAAGGTGTTTACCTTCGCATGCCAGAGCGCAGTGATTTGCCCTCAGATATTAATGAACAGCTCATCGTTGAGCTCTATTCGAAATAATGCCGACACCTGGAGATGCATTGATGGAAATCTCGCCCAACGAATTTTTAAAGCCACGTATCGTGGAAGTAGTGCAACTAGCGCGCCACCACGCACGTATTGTATTGGAACCTTTAGAGCGCGGTTTTGGCCACACTTTAGGCAATGCATTGCGTCGTATTTTGCTATCTTCTATGCCTGGTGCGGCAATTGTGGAAGTGCAAATTCAGAATGTATTGCATGAATACACAACAATCGAAGGTATTCAAGAAGATGTGGTTGAAATTCTTTTGAATTTGAAGAATATTGCGATCATTTTGAACCATGGAGTTGAAAAGGTTTTGACCTTGAAGAAATCTGGTCAAGGCCCTGTGACTGCAGGTGATATTCAATCCGATGCTGATGTGGATATTATTAATCCCGAGCATGTGATTTGTCATATCACTGGGAATGCTGAATTGCATATGACATTGAAAGTTGTCTTGGGTCGTGGTTATCTTCCAGCAACTCAGATCGAAACAGATGAAGAATTGAAGATTGGTCAACTTGTGTTGGATGCAAGCTTCTCACCTGTACGCAAAGTCTCTTACCATGTAGACAATGCACGGGTTAAGCAGCGTACAGACTTAGATAAGTTGACAGTTGATTTGGTCACGAATGGCACTATCGATCCTGAAGAAGCCGTGCGTCGTGCAGCAAAAATTTTACGTGATCAGTTGGCTGTATTTGTGGATTTGGAAGCAGAGCAAGCATCTGATGCAAAACGTGAGGAAGCTGCGATTGATCCTATGCTGTTGCGTACTGTAGACGATTTAGAGTTGACTGTGCGTTCTGCAAATTGCTTGAAAGCAGAAAATATTTTCTACATTGGTGATTTGATTCAGCGTAGTGAAAATGAATTGTTAAAAACGCCTAATTTAGGCAAGAAATCTTTAAATGAAATCAAAGAAGTGTTGGCGACCAGGGGCCTTTCCTTAGGAATGCGCTTGGAAAACTGGCCTCCCGAATCATTGAAAGACATCTAATTAAAGAGGTTATTTATTATGCGCCATCGCAATACTGGACGTCAGTTAAGCAGAAACAGCAGTCATCGCAAGGCGATGTTTGCAAATATGATTTCGTCATTGATCAAACATGAAACGATCAGAACCACTTTGCCTAAAGCAAAAGAGTTACGCCGTATGGCTGAACCCTTTATTACTTTAGCGAAAGAAGATTCTGTGGCAAACCGTCGGTTAGCCTTCAATCGTTTACGTGATGACGAAGCCGTTAGAAAGCTATTTGAAAAAGTGGGTCCTGCTAACGATAAGCGCCCTGGTGGATATACTCGCATTTTGAAATGTGGTTTCCGTCCTGGGGATAAAGCACCGATGGCTTACATTCAGCTCGTTGAGCAAGTATAAAGGCCGAATCGTAGCTCCCGCAATGTAATCGTTTAAGCCTAGGCGCATAACATGCGCCTACGCTTACGCCTGATTCATGCAACATAACGCCCTGAGCGCTTACGGCGCAATAGGTGCCAGTATCTCCACCACATTTGCTATCCATTCTTTATCGGCTGCACGTATCAGTCTGTTTGTTCTCCCATACAGCACAATATTTTTATCGCATTTTAAATGCTCAGATAGGATCGCATCAGATACCACTGTAAAATATTCAATACCTACGCTGCACGTTTTAATTTCATGTTGTAACAATAACGCTCCAAAAGGCGTTGAACTTGTGCGCAAAGCATATAAAAAACTATCGGGCAATACTGCTGTATTAATCTCAATGCTTCCTATCAAGACAGGAGCTTTTTTTCCTTTAATTTTTATTAAAATTACCCGAGAAAAACGCTGCGCTCTCACATCCTCATCCACACATAAAGAGACTATATGGGAGGTGCCATGATAATACGTCTCAATTCCTTGCGTCATCAGAGGCTGGGTTAATAAAAAATCATAAGGGCTCGGCAGCCCCTCAACATCAATGAAAGTGCGTGGAATATCAAGCATATATTTCTTATAAATCAAAAGCTAGTCTTGCCGAGGAGAGGACTCGAACCTCCACGGGCGAGGCCCACGAACACCTGAAGCTCGCGTGTCTACCAATTTCACCACCTCGGCGATTAGCGCCATTTTAAGCCCTTTTGAGCCGTTTCGCAAGACAAGCTACCCCTTCATTTTTTCTAAACGCTGTCGATAAGAAAAGCAACGGGAGCTAATCATGAATGAATATAATTTAAATGTTTGGAAAGCCCAGGCTTTATCTACAATCGATTACGATTATGGTAACGTACCTATTCATTTGGCTAAAGCCAAATTATTGGCGACGCATCTTCAAAAAGGAAAGCCCTGTTATTTGGTTCTCCACAGCGATTTATGTATTGAAATTGTGAATGTTGTTCGTGTATTCCACGATATTATTACCATAGAGCGCGGCCAAAAGGGTACGCACTCTAATTTATGGCCTGCTGGTTCTCTGATTAGCGCTAAAATTTCGGCCAAAGTATTGGAAGAACTTCATTTAGATAAAGAAACTTTTTTAAAATCAGACAGCCGCGCTCGCGTAACGCCTGATGGCGATATCATTACACTTTGCGTTAATAATTAATTATTGTAATCCCAATTAATTTGGCTTGAATGTTTTCAATTCTTATTTTTCTCGAGTACTAACGACTTATAAAAATGATTTTCTCTTATTCTCTTCTTCACTTCAATTTTTGAGAGAAAGCCTACTAAATTTGATTTTTTCGTGGGTTTTCGACACACATTGCAGAAAGTAGTTGTAAAAATTTTTAACAAAATCTAGAATAGTCTTAATGTGGTTTAAATAATTTGGGGAGGTAGTATGGATAATGCAAACATGAATCAAAATCCAAGCCAACAATTTGGAAATTATTTAAGAGAATTTTTCGCGACATATTTCAAGCGCGGCGCTGGAGGGGGACTTGTGAGCGGGGTGATTGTTGGCTCGGCTTGCACCCAGGGTGCTGTTTTGGGTGGAGTCTTAGGAGCCCCTTTCGGTGGTGCCGGCGCAATACCGGGGGCTGCTATTGGTGCTATGGCAGGTGCAGTGGTTGGGACTATAGCGATGGGGGCTGCAGGCAAAGCCGTCGATTTTGCGGTGAGTTCAGAAGTGGCTGCGTTAACCACAAGGCAGCTGAAACAACAAGAGCAAATAGATATGCTTATACGGACCCAACAGCAATCCCGAGACAGGGAAAGACAGAGAGAGGAGCGCATTGCTCAGCTGGCAGATAGGCTTGATGATGCAATTTCCGATATAAGAAAGTGTCCTTCAACGACCCATACTCTTATCTATACTGCGCCACACCATATTGAGAGTGCCCTTGTATGTGCTATAACACATCAAATATTGAAGGATCCGATAACAGTTACCTGGCAAGATGAATCGAGAACAGTTAGCAAGACGTATGAGCGGGCCGCACTCATTCAGTGGAAGCAAGCTTGCGAACAAGAAAATATGCCTTTTGCTGATCCGTTAACACGAAAAATCATTACTATTGACCCCGAAACGCACCCAACAGATACGCAACGGTGTACACAAGTGCAAGGATTTCTTGCAAGCAACCCAGAGCATTACGGTGACCAACATGGAGAAAATTCCGGGGCGTCGTCCCGTTTAACCTAGAGGAAGTCAGATATGGACATTGATAACAAACCACCAAGACCAGAATGGCTATTTTATGCGGCTGTCGGTGCAACATCACTCTCGTTGGGATTTTCCTGGGATGCTTGGATAGGCGCGGGGTTTTCAACAGAAATTACGGCAGCCGTAGGTTTGGCTGCCACCCTTGCGTTTGTTGCCACCTGTGTCTTTATTTATAACAGAGTGATGTCTCATTTTTTTAGCACGCCCCCTGAAATCAGTATTAGTTCAGTCAGGGCTGGGCAGCAGAAACAACAACAGCAGCTTGATAACTTGCAGCAGCAG
>CAYLHG010000005.1:0-1418 GCA_964383495.1 uncultured Gammaproteobacteria bacterium | reverse complement strand
CAGGAAAGACAACTTGCTTATCTTGAAGGACTCGTTGCTTATGTAGAAGCTATGGCTTCAGCAATTACGGCGGCGAGTGGAGCTCAGCCCGCTCCCGCTCCGACCCGCCGCCTAAACCTAGTACGCCCCCCCTCCTGCTCGCCGTCTAAGCCCAGCGCGCCTCCCTCCCGGCCTGCCTAGGAGGAGGACCCTAAGGATATAATAATTCCTAAGCCAAACAACAAGTAACTCTAAGGAACTCGCTAGCAGCTTGATTTGCACCTGGGAACAAAATATTCAGGAGAAATTTTGCATGCGCGCTGTAAGTAGAAATTCCTTTAAACCTATGGCGGTAATATCATTACTCAATGGGAAACTGTTTTCGCCGGGGTAAATAACATATAAATGGTCTAATTGGAGCGTATCCCTAGAAATACGCATAGACGAGGTGAGGGCAGGTGTTGTCGAATATTTAAATTCAAAACCCGTTTTTTTCAAACCCCGCACAACCAATAAATCAAGCTCAGCTTGGTTATGTACTGCCCAAAAATAGCTTTCCTCAGGAGCGACTTGCAAGTGACGTAGCACAGATTCTAAAGCAAAACCTTCCCAAGAAGCACCAATTTTGGGGTGCATGAGTAATTCTGCTTCATTTCGAATATGAAGTAAGGTATGGAGTATGCCCGAATCTCTAAAATAAATTTTATTTGTTTTGACTTGACGTTTTGCGATATTTTCATGCCAAGGTTGCAATTGTCTAATCATAAAAGTACCAACAAGAATATCTAGATATTTTTTTACAGTATGATGGGAAAATCCTAAAGCATTTCCAATTTCAGAGGCATTAAAATTTTGCCCATGATAATGGGTAAGCATCATCCAAAACCGACGAATATGCTCAGGCAGAATTTGAAAACCCAAATTAGGAATATCTTGCTCTAAATAAGTACGAATATAATTTTGGCGCCATAATGTACTTTGTTCATCGCTATTTGCAAGATAAGCCAGTGGGAAGCCGCCTCGATACCATAACTTTTGTAAGTTATCGACTTCACCGTAGGAAAAGGGTGTTAATTCCATATAATGAAGACGGCCTGCTAAACTTTCTGAAGACTGGCGAATTAATTCGCGAGAGGCGCTTCCTAAAATTAAATACTGTTGATGCTGATCTTCCTTATCTATAAGTGCTCGCAAAACAGAAAATAAGTCAGCCCTGCGCTGAATTTCATCAATAACAATTAACCCTTCTAGCGGTGCAAGGCTAAGCCATGGATCTTGGAGGCGAGCCAAATCATTAGGAATTTCCAAGTCAAAATAATTTTGTGAGACGCCATGGTGGGCTTTAAAGTATTCACGCGCAAGTGTTGTTTTCCCACATTGTCGTGGGCCCAAAAGGGCTACAATCGGGGTGACTTGAAACCCGATTTGAAGCTTTTGTA
>CAYLHG010000004.1:47148-120613 GCA_964383495.1 uncultured Gammaproteobacteria bacterium | reverse complement strand
GCTTGTGTTGCTACTGCATCAGCAAATCGTTTTTCTTCCGCTTCTTTTGCTCGTCTTTCGCGTTCAGCTATCTCTTGCGCAGCGCGGGCTTTCCTTTCTTCTTCCATCTTTTTTTGTTTTAATCTTTCATGCTCTTCACGTGCGCGTTGTTCGGCTTCTATTTGTCTTGCTCTTTCAGCTTCTTTTCTGACCTGCTCTTGAGCACGCAATGCTTCAGCTCGTCTCTTCTCCTCTATTTCTTTTGCTTTAATAGCTTCTTGTGCTTTCTGTTCTGCTTTTTTAGGCAATTCTAAGTAATCCAATAATTTCTTTACTGCGTCCTGTTCTGCCTTCGCCACTGTTTCCGGTCCTCCATACAAAAAGACAACCGGACGATTGGGTTCTCTCTTTGAAGATAAATCTGCTATTTTTTGACAAGTTTCTTGATATTCTCTTGTCACCCTACTTAGGACTGCTTCAGAAGGGAAGCCTTTTTCACTTATTAAATATTGAATAATATAACAGCGTTCATTCGAACATAAGGCACGTGTAAGTGCAACATCCATAACCCCATAACCATTTTCATCTTTGAGATGGATGCTCATACCATATTGATTTATTAAATTTTTAACATCAGAGCAGTATCCAAATCTAACGGCTTGAAATAGAATTCTACCGCCCTCAAAATTTACATTTGCATAATTATTAGAGATGAGGTATTCAAATATAGATCTATTTGCGAAAAATATATGTTCTAGAAGGGTTTTGCCTGCTTTAGTTTTTTGATATATATTTGCCCCAGCATTTAAAAAATATTTAATTACTTTTAGAATTTCTGAAACATATCTCTTTTTATCTTCGGCCTGATTTCCTGTTCTGATCTTATCCCATAAAGAATGAGACAATGGTAAAAAACCAAAATCCGCCTTTTCTACTTTATATCTTCCTTTTGTCTGATTATCGTCCTCAAGATAATCATAAAATAAAGGTTTATCGTGTGGACAGAGTGCCATCGAGTAAGATCCCACATCATCTGGCCATATAAAGGCTAGAAAGGCTCTATTTATCTCCTCAATTTCCCAGCTTTTATCTATTAAAAATTTAATTAAAGAAGGTATTATGCCGTCATTTAGAGTAGAAATCAGTAAGGTATCTAGTCGTTCGCCAGACCTGCGTAAACATGACTGAGGTAAATAATTTACAAAATATTCAACCAATGTTTCTTTATCATTATGATTTATATTAGGATTAGTTGATACCGTAAATAACGCGTCAACATGCGCATCTTGATCTGTTTCACCTATTAAAAAGTTAATAATATCATAATTAAGAACCGCAGAATACGGCTCCACAGCTTGACATAGTGCTTTATTTAAGCCTTTTTCATTTACTTCGTTAGCTATACAGCTCACAATCGCCACACTACGACTTTTATGCACAGCCTCCAGCAAAGCTTCTTCTTTTTCTGATTCTGTAGGCTTTGAAGTAAAAAATCCCCCTTTTAATACGCTCTTTACTTTATCAAGATTATTTTCTTTTACAGCTGTCAACAAATCATTCATTTGACCCCTCTCTTATTATTTGTTCATCCTAAATTGCTGAAGTTTTGCCACTGCCACCTGTTTTGCCTTTGGATCATCATTTTGTTGTGCAGCTTTTGAATACCAGGATATGGCTTCGGCTCGATTTTCTTGAATACCATCACCTTTTTCATACATTCTGGCTACGTTATTTTGTGCTCTTGGTTCGCCTTGCATGGCTGCGCTTAATAAATGCTTGAAAGCTCTGGGTTTATCAATAGGGACATTGCCTAAGCCTTGCACCAACACTGAACCTACATTGGCTTCGGCGGGAATACTGCCTAAGTCCGCAGCAAGAAGATACAGCTTGAATGCTTGAGTTAAATTATTGGCTTCTTTTGCTTTTGTGGCAGATGCAAAGATGATTTCGGATTGTTGCGCAGGGGATTCGAAGGTTGAAAATAGAGAATTGTCGGTGCAAACGCTTTCATTTCTTTTTAAATAGTCAACGATTCCTTGTGCATTGGGGCGTTGACTGGGATCATTTGATAAACATAGGCGGATGAGATTAGCGTAAATGGGTGGTACTTGCGATAAAAAAGTAGGAGAGTTTTTATCGACTGTTTGATCGTAAGTTTTCCCAGTCATGATTTGCCAGAAGATAATACCTAGATTATAGATATTTTCGCTTTTTGAAGCTTCACCTTGGGAGCTTGTTTTGGATAGCTGAAAGCCAATTATTTTGGGTTTAAATTGATGATTGATATCTAACATAATGGTTTGACTAGAAAATAGCTGCATTCTTTGAAATAAATGTTGGTGTATAAAAGACAAATTTGTTGCGATGTTAAATGCGATGAAATAGCACAATTCATTTGATAGGACTCGCTCGGCCAGAACAGTTGATAAGGGTACAAGTTTTTCTGGAATAACGGGCGTTGGTGGATAATCTCTATCGATCAGTTGATATTTAAACGATAATTTTTTATAAAAAGTTTCATAAGCTTCTCTAATTGGATCTTCTGCTGCCCGTTGATTTAATCGAAAAACACAGGGAATTAATCCCATGGGATCTGATAAAGTAGTCATTATATGCTCGTGCGCCTCGTCACTTTTCATATCCCGAATTAAATATTCACTAGATAACCCTTCTGGCAAAGCATCACCGTAATCGCCCTCGAACAATAGAGGCGCTAAAATGCAGGTTGGCGATCTTGCCAATTTCTCTTGAATATGCCTATATTCAAATGCTGCTGGGGAGCTATCATTCATTAGTCTTACTTTTAAGCGTGGTGTGCCAATAAGAAAAATAACATCGCTCTTTTCAATATTACTGGACATAATCGTATTCATATTATGATTCATGTCATAAATATCTAGAAATACTTCAACGCCTAGCAATTTAAAATCATTCTTAATTTTGGAAAGGCGCTCATGCCAGATTTTATTTTTTGCTTGGCCTTCTGATGTGCTGTTATCATCCCACGCATAGCTGATAAAACAACGATTCGATCCAATTAAAATTTCTTTAATTTCATAAAGAAATTCTCTATATGCAGCTGCTCTTTGGAGTTTTCGGATTTGTTGTTTTTCATTTGGAGGAGACATTTTTTTATATTATCATGAAGGAAATCAAAGTGCTAACTTCTTATTGATTTTGCGCTTAGACGAATACAGATAAACTTTGCCGGTTGTGGAGCTAGGCGGGATCGAACCGCCGACCTCTTGCATGCCATGCAAGCGCTCTCCCAGCTGAGCTATAACCCCCCTAACCGCGCTCATTCTACCACTCTCAGTAATGCTGTCAACGGGGTTTTGAAAAAAAGTCCGAAAAATCTTAAAAAAATCAGCATATGCTATACTTTTTATACAATCGCAAAGGAGCGTTAAGGATGACAACTCCGCAAATAAAACGTTTAAAAGCCGTTGTGGCAGCAGGAAAACATCCCATGCAGCAGTCGTTGCCAAAACGAGAAAAACGAGCCCAAAAGGTGGCGCGTAAGATCATTGAACTGGCTCAGGAAGGGCAAAAATAGTGAAGCTTTAATCCCTCTTTTGACCACAATGACCTTAGGGAAAAATAATGCATATTTCACAGCTGTTAGAATCGTTTTTAGTAGGACACTCTGCTGGCATTGAAGCTACGCGTAAGCTCATTGCTCAAGTCGCTAAAACGGAAGCCACAGTGCTTATCTTAGGTGGCTCAGGCACTGGAAAGGAAATGGTTGCGCGCGCCATACACGCTTCCTCTGAACGTCAAGAGGGCCCGTTTGTGGCTGTTAATTGCGGTGCTATTCCTGCTGATCTGCTTGAAAGCGAGTTGTTTGGTCATGAAAAAGGCGCTTTTACGGGTGCTCATGTTGTAAGAGCAGGCCGCTTTGAGCAAGCTGAAGGTGGTACGCTCTTTTTGGATGAAATTGGAGATATGCCTTTGCCCATGCAAGTAAAATTGCTGCGCGTGCTTCAAGAAAGAACCTTTGAGCGCGTAGGGGGAAGTAAAACCTATAGCTCTAACGTCAGAATTTTGGCAGCCACACATTGCGATTTAGAAAACAAAATAAAAGAAAATTTATTTAGAGAAGATTTATATTATCGTTTGAATGTATTCCCTATTACATTGCCTTTCTTGCGCGAGCGTACAGAAGATATTCCCTTGTTAATCAATTCGTTTCTAAGTAAATTTAAAGAAGAGCATCAAGTATCAGTAACCCTCACAGATGCCGCTATGCTTGCTTTATCTCAATACGCTTGGCCTGGGAATATCCGTCAATTAGCAAACGTAATTGAGCGCTTAACGATTTTGTATCCTAATCAGTCGGTGGATGCAGGAGATTTACCAGAGGAAATCCACGGCCCCTGGGTGGCTCCTGACTCTCCAATGTTATCTCAAGATTTTCATGCGCTTATCTATGCGTTTCCACATCAAGGAATGCACTTGAAGGATTATTTAGAGGATCTTGAAATTCATTTTATTTCTCAAGCGCTAGCATTGGCAAACGGTGTGGTTGCTCGCGCGGCAGAATTGCTCAATATACGCCGGACCACCTTGGTGGAAAAGATGCGTAAATATCATTTAGGCCGTGATGGACAAAAAACTGGCGCCTAATATTTGGAATCAATGCATTAGGTGGTTATTGAGTCAATATCTTGACTGTTTTAATATTTTCTCATCCCTCACAAAAAAAATAATAAAAAAATATTTTGGAAAAACAATCCGTTGGATTTGAAAAAAATCTTTGGCACGGTTTTTGCAAGATACACAGTAGAGGAGAAAAATGATGAGCGAACTTACAATATCAAACATAAACGCTGTGGTAGCAGATGACTTTGTGGTTCAATATGAACCGCTGGTGAAACGCATTGCGTATCACTTAACAGGCCGCTTGCCCTCGCATATTGCTGTACAAGATATGATTCAAGCAGGCATGATAGGCTTACTAGAGGCTCGTAAGCATTTTCAAGAGGACAGGGGAGCCAGCTTCGAGACTTTTGCAAGCATTCGTATTCGAGGTGCGATGCTTGATGAGTTGCGCCGCGGAGATTGGGCGCCGAGATCCGTTCATAGAGCAGGGCGTGAAATTGCAGAAGTGATCCGGCGAATTGAACAAAAAACAGGTCGTGATGCTAGAGATTTTGAAATAGCTACTGCGTTGGAGATGACTTTAACGGAGTATCATCAACTACTCACAGATACCATGAATGTTCGTGTGATGGCCTTTGATGAGGGTGGCGCAAATGAAGAAAATATCACCCGTGGTTTATATGCAGGTTTAATGGCCCCGCATGAATCTGTGTCCAGAACTCGTTTTCGGCAAGATTTAGCTGAGCAAATTGCAAGGCTGCCTGAACGCGAGCGTTTGGTGATTGACATGTATTACCAAGATGAGCTGACCTTAAAAGAAATTGGTGAAGTGCTGGAAGTCACAGAATCACGCGTATGTCAAATTCATGCAGCTGCTATTCTGCGCTTAAAAGCACGGTTAGAAAACTGGTGAGTTATTTGAATTTAGCGATCAGCGCTTGCATGCCTATTTTTAACCAGTGGCTGATTTTTTTGCTTAGCCGCTCCGGCAGTGTGTGGCTGAGCAAGAGAATTTGATGGGTTTCAAGATGCGCTTGAATGAAGGCATCACTGGTCCCAATTTCATCGATTAAATTGCGTGTCAAGGCGTCTTCACCGTACCAATGTTCGCCCGTGGCAACAGTCTCAATATCCAGTTGAGGACGATGGCGTGAAACAAATGCTTTAAACAGTGTTTGTGTTTCATTTAATTCTTCTTGAAATTTTTCACGCCCTTCCTCTGTGTTTTCGCCAAACAACGTCAGTGTGCGTTTGTATTTGCCCGCGGTGTGTAACTCAACATCAATATCATGTTTATCGAGGAAACGATGAAAATTGGGTAATTGTGCAACAACGCCGATAGATCCTAGTACGGCAAAAGGGCTGGCGATAATATGATTTGCTACCACCGCCATTAAATAACCACCGCTGGCAGCGATAGTATCAACTGCAACGGTTAAATGGATATTCGCAGCTTTTAATCGCGCTAATTGTGCTGCGGCTAAACCGTATTGGTGCACTAATCCGCCGGGGCTTTCTATTACCAGCAATACACGATCTTCTGGGCGACGATAAGACAAAATAGCTGATATTTCTTCTCGTAGTGCTCTCACAGCGGTTGCGGCTATGTCGCCTTCAAACTTCATGACATACAATAAAGGTTTGGCAGGTGCGTCTTTTGGGTGTGCTTTTTTCTGCTCTTTTTTAAAAGCTTTGAAAGCTTTTTTGCTGAGGGCTTCAGCTGCAATTCCTTCCGAGAGTTGCTCATATTTTTCATTGAGTGAGGTAATTTCCAGTACCTCTGACGTTTTGCGTTGACGAACCACAATATTCGCTACAGCAGCTACCACAGCAACAATAGCAAATGCTACTGTGGCAGTTTTAGCCAGAAACAGCACCCAATGGGCGAGTAAAGATAAGATCATGGGAACCCTCATTGACAAACGCGGTTAATGTACCAGATTTATCATAAATGCGCTATCCTCTAGGCGTAGGGGTGTCATATGCGCATTGTGCGAATAGTGAGGAGAAAAAAATGATAATTTATATAGCGAGAATGGGTTTAGGGATCCTACTGGCGGCTATCATGGGAACTGCTTTTGCTGCTCAAGAATCAGACGCACAGGCGGTAGCAGAAGTGCTGGCTGATTCTGTGGCTGATGAGGCAACTCGAAGCGGTCTTACTTATTACAATTATTACAATACTTACATGTACATTGAGCGTAACGGCAGTTTTATTGGCGCTAATAAAGGTATTGCTAAACGAGGTAAGCGCTACCCTTATCCTCAAGGCGAGCTTGTCTATTATTGTCAACAATCGGAGCCGCGCGCAGGTGCATGCTGTGACAATATTGTCGAAAATGCGATTGAAATTTACGTATGTGATACCATGGAATGTAAAACAGGTCGTTTCCATTACTTAAGCTCCGAGAATAACAAGCTATTAGGAACAAGTTTTGCGAGAAGCCTGTTTGCCGATCCGCGCAGTAATGACACGACCATCTTTAAATTATGTCGATAGATTATTCAGGCCAAAGGCCTATAAGATATTAGCCTGGGCAAATGAGGCGAGCCACATGTCGCCCCGGTAAGCCTCAGGAACGGTATAAGTAATCGGGCAGCAGGCTGTACGCCTGCGAGATACAGGCTCTGCGCAATTTTCCATTGTCGAAAAGCTTTAATCCTGCGCCACTTTCCTTTAAAATACCTTCCATGTTGACTGTCCATGATTTAGTGCTCAAACGCGAAGGGGATTTACTCCATCCTGGGCTCTCATTCGCCTTGTCTCCAGGGCAGAGTGTATGGGTAAAGGGGCCTAATGGCGTCGGAAAATCCTCATTACTCAAGGCATTGCTGGGGTGGCTGCCTCATTCGGGAGTCACATGGCACGCTTCTCTTCAAAAAGCCTACCTAGGGCATAATATAGGCTTAGTTCCTCATTTAACGGTTTGGGACTATTGCGCTACCCATCCAGCTGTCCGCTTTTTCGATGATGCTCATTGTTTAAGTTTATTGGCTGAGTTAGGCTTGGCAGGGGCGCAAGGCAGGCAGGTGGGGGTGTTATCAGCTGGGCAGCAACAGCGTCTGGCTTTGATACCTATTATGTTGTCTAAGGCACCCGTATGGTTGTTGGATGAACCCTTTACGGCTTTGGACACGAGCACAATCGCGCGCTTAAAGTCTTTATTTCAGCGATTTTTAGCAGAGGGTGTGGCGATGGTGATTGTTTCGCATCACGATTTGAGTGATTGGGCATCCCACACATTATGCATGGAGGCAACATGAGCACGTGGAGGCATATAAAAAGAGCTGCATGGCGAGAAACATTATTATTGCGTACACAACGCCAATATTGGGTGCTGCCTATATGCTTCGCCATCACCATGCTAACGTTATTGCAATTTGCATTGGATGAGCCGGAATTGTTGCGAACAGTATTGCCAAGATTTTATAGCATTATTGCATTGCTTGTCATGTTTTTAATACCAGAATATTTATTTAAAATGGATTGGTTGTCTGGATATTTACATCAATATGCGCTGTCCCCTATGGGGTTTAGTGGTGCTGTGAGTGTGCGATTATTCATCCAAGCATTATGGATGGGAGTGCCATTATTCATTGTATTATTGTTATCCATTTACACCGTGGATTTATCTCCAAATGTATGTATAGCATTGGTGGTGAGTATCGCATTATTGTTGCCGATTTTATTTTTGTTGTCTGCATTTTCCAGCGCACTAACATTGACGTTACCGCAATCCAGTTTATTAGGTATTTTGATTTTAATGCCTTTTTATTGTCCTCCTTTGATCATTGCGCAGAGCATGGTGTTGCATGCGCAAATGGATGTATCTTTTAGTGCGGAGATTTATTTGTTGTGTGCCATGGCGATGCTTGCGTGTGCGGGTCTGCCCTGGTTAATGATAATATTGTTGCGAAGAGCGTTGGGTTAATATGTGGAAAGCTATTAAATCGTTAATGTTACCTACCCCCATGGAAAATTTTTTATCTCGATTATGTCCCTGGGTAGGACGGATTTCATTTTTATTGTTATTGATCAGTGTTGTGTGGGGGTTGTGGATTGCGCCTGCCGATTATCAGCAGCTTGATGCCTATCGTATTATTTTTGTGCATGTTCCCAGCGCGTTCCTGTCACTTAGTATTTATAGCAGTATGGCGATTGTTTCTTTATTATATTTAATTTTCCGTGTCAAAATGCTTGATAAATGGGTATGGGCTTGCGCACCTATAGGTGCTTTATTCACAGCATTAGCATTGGTGACAGGCGCTATTTGGGGGAAGCCCATGTGGGGAACATGGTGGGTGTGGGATGCAAGGTTAACATCTGAATTAATTTTATTGTTCATTTATTTGGGCGTGATCTTTTTAAAAGATGCGTTGCGCACGCAGCATCAGTCCATTATGCCGGCACATGTATTAACAGTGGTTGGTTTTGTTAACATTCCCATCATTCATTTTTCTGTGCAATGGTGGCATACATTACATCAAGGTCCAACATTATCACAATTTGCACGCCCAGAAATGGCGCCAGAAATGTTAGCGCCTTTGTTATGTTCTTTGTTAGCATTTAAATTAACGGCACTTTATATGATTTTACTGAAACTGCGTATTGCATGCTATGAGGAGAATAGAGTATGAGCTATGGCATGTATGTTGCAGCTGCTTGGGTTATTGTTTTTCTATCCATAGGGTTGCGTGTTTATGCGGATCAGCGCCGCTTGCGTCAATTGCAGCGTGAGGTGAAACATGACAAATAACCAACGCAATAGAATGTTCAAAATAATAGCGCTAGCGCTAGCATGTGCTATCAGTATTGCCTGCGTATTAATGGCTTTAAAAGAAAATATTCAGCTTTATTTTACGCCAAGCGAGCTAGTTAAATCCTCCTTAGCGGAAAAGCAAGTGGTTCGTATGGGCGGAATGATAATGGCGGATAGCATCTTGAGAGAAAAAAAATCATTAAAAATACAGTTTAATGTAACAGACGGATTGGCAACCTTGCCTGTTTTTTATGAAGGTGTGTTGCCGGATTTATTTCGTGAGGGGCAGGGGGTGATTGTAAAAGGTGTGTATGATCCTCAACAGGGTTTTCTAGCGCACGAAGTGCTAACTAAACATGATGAACGTTATACGCCAAGAGAGCTCAATACTGTGATGAAGGAAGTGAAATAATGCCAGCTTTTGCACAGTTTTTAATGGTATTGGCTTGGGTTTGCGCTGCGCAAGGATTGGCTGTAGGGATAATCAGTTCACGTAAACCTGGTTCAGATGTAAAAAAAATATTCGGTATTTTTTTTGATAGCATGTTGGTTTGCATTTGGGCGAGTGTTTTATTACTAGTATACGCTTTTTGGCGCAGCGATTTTTCTTTATATATTGTGTTTGAGCATGTGCAAACTTATTTGCCTTGGTATTATCGAATAGGCGCATTATGGGCAGGGCATGAAGGTTCCATTGTATTGTGGTTATTTGTATTGACGTTGTGGAGTGTGGTCTATCGTTTAACGCCGCTGCCAGCGCATTTTAAAACCATCAGCATGACAGTGTTGATAAGCATTCATTTGGCGCTGCTATCTTTTATTTTATTGGCCTCTAATCCTTTTGTTCGGCTATTACCCTACGTTCCTTTTCAGGGACAAGATTTAAACCCTTTGTTGCAAGATTTAGGCATGATGTTTCACCCGCCTATTTTATATCTGGGTTACGTTGGATTTGCGATACCTTACGCAATGGTATTAGCGCAAATGATCACACAAGATGACAATGCACGCATTCAAAAAGTATTCCGTCAAATTATTTTGATGGCTTGGGCCTTTTTAACATTAGGGATTACATTGGGCAGTTTTTGGGCTTATTATGAATTGGGTTGGGGCGGGTTTTGGTTTTGGGACCCCGTTGAAAATGCCTCTTTATTGCCATGGTTAGTAGCAACGGCATTGGTTCATTCCCTGCAAGTGCCTTCTGCAATGCGCGATAACTCTCGTGTTTTTTTATTAACATTATGGGTTTTCATATTGTCTTTGTTGGGAACGTTTTTGGTTCGCTCGGGCTTGCTAAGCTCCGTTCATAGCTTTGCCAGCGACCCTGCGCGCGGGTTTTTCATTTTATTTATTTTATTATTTTTTGTATGCTTGGGGCACTTTATTTATTTTAGATATCAAAAAACAAGTGCATCCCATAAAATGATTGCAACGTCTAGAGAATCTTTTTTACTATTAAATCAAATATTGTTTGTGGTTATTGCTGCTATTGTTTTATTGGGAACATTGTATCCTCTGGTAATTGAATTTTTAGGCTGGGGGTTTATTTCTGTTGGGCCACAGTATTTTAATCAAATATTATTGCCTATAGGCGCCATCGCTGCATTTTTAATGGGGCTTTCTGTGAGTAGCCGGTTGAGACAGGCTATTCAGATGAAGCCTCAAGTGCTGATGGGAATGCCTGCGTTGCTTGTATTATTATGGCCTAGTGAATTAAGCATCGCTGCAAAATTAGGTGTTGCGCTTTTTTTGTGGGTATTATTGCACACGTTGTATGATATCTTGAAAAAAAGTATTAGTTTTAAGCGTGTTGCAATGCATTTATCGCATATGGGGTTTGCGGTATTCATACTAGGCATTGCCATTAGTCAAACGGAAGGGGTAGAGCAGGAGTCTGCATTATCGCCAGGTGATGAGGTGCATATGGCTGGGAGTATATTGCGTTTAAAAAGTTTAAATAATATTGCAGGATCTAATTTTGATGGTGTACAAGCGTTGATGGAGTTGCAAACACCAGAGAATGATACCATTATCTTAAAACCCGAGAAACGCTTTTATACTTTTCGCAATATTGCTATTTCTGAAACAGCTATTCAAGGTAATTTATACCGAGATTGGTATATTGCTTTGGGCGAACCTTTAGAAGAAGAGGGTGCATGGTCTTTTCGCATTCATTACAAGCCGATGATGCGGCTCATATGGTTAGGTGGGTTGATGATGGCAGCAGGCATGTTGGTTGCGACAGGGCTTATCCAAAACGCGCTTCACAGCGTTAAAAGGCTGTTTAAAATGCTCACATAGTGGATCTGTGCTGTGCTTTTTCATCGTCTTTTGCTTTGCGCTCTATGACGGTTTGTGAATGAGGAAAATGAAATGTTACATCTTGATAAGTATATGATGATATTTTTTTTGGTATTGGCCATTATCATGGGGTATCTCATGCTAAGCGAGCGATCAGATACCGTTTCGGTAGGAAGATTGGGGCAGCCCGTTCCCGAATTTTCTTTAGGAGATTTATCTCAAGAAAATGAATACACTGAAAATGATTTGAAAGGGAAATGGAGATTGTTAAATGTATGGGCAAGTTGGTGCGCACCTTGTAAATTAGAGCATCCAGTATTATTGGATTTATCTAAAAAAGGTTATTCTATTGTGGGCATGAATTTTAAAGATGAACCATCGGATGCGGCCTCTTTTCTAAAATCTCGTGGAAACCCCTATGAATTTGTAATGTTAGATCAAGAAGGTTATGTGGGGTTTGATTTGGGTGTGTATGGCGTTCCTGAAACGTTATTGATTGATCCGGAAGGTATTATTCGTTATCGCCATGCCGGCGTATTAACGGAAACTATTTTTGAAAATAAATTTTTGCCTATCATGCAAAATGAAAGAGGGAAAAATTGATGCTTAAATGGTTTGTGTTAATTTTCCTGGCAATATTATTGCCAGTTTATGCCGTGGAAACGCCTGTTTTTCCTGATCCTGTTTCTGAAGAGCGTTATCAGGCGTTTACATATGCGTTACGTTGTTTAAAATGTGAGCATCAAAGTGTTGCAGAATCAGATTCTGATTTTGCTAAAGATGTAAAGCATTGGGTTGCTGATGCTATTTTGGCTGGACGAAGTGATCAAGAAATTAAAGATATGTTACAATCACGTTTTGGTGATAGGATTTTTTTAGATCCACCCTGGCAGATTAATACTTATCTATTATGGTTTTTGCCGATTTTAGTATGTTTGCTGGGCATAATAATATGGTTAAGCAAGGTGAGAAGATGACAAACATTATCATTGCAGGGTTATTGGCATTGATAGTCATGGTTCAAATATTTTATTTAGAATCACTGAAGCGTTTTCGAAAATTATTGTTAGTGTTATTTACATTAATTTTGGCTGCTTGTTTTTATTATTTTATCGGTGACCCTCTTGAAATAATGCAGGGGCCGCTGTATCAATCCAAATCAAAAATAGCTTCTTTATGGGATAATGCATCATTATCGTCAAAAGGCGAACAACGTGTCATTGAAGTGATTCGAAAGAAAGTAGATAAATCAAATGACAAAGATTACACGCAGTTATATGTTGAAGCATTTTTAGCTTATACTCAACAAGACTATGATATCGCTTTGTTTTATTTCACGAAATTGTATCAACTACGCCCGGATGATACTTCATATTATATTGCTTATGCTAATACGTTATTATTTGTAGATCCGCGTAATCCTTTAGCTTCTACGTTAGTAGAAGCAGTGAGAACAAATCCTGATAGAAACGCCAATGTTTGGTTATTGCTGGGGCATTATGAAGAAGTGATGGGGCGTGCTGATCAGGCTAATATATATTACAAGAAGGCGCTAAAGGCTATTGAGCAATAAAGTAGAAGTCTCTCTCATTCCTTGACAGTCTTTTTCCTCTATGCCACATTATTAATAATGTTTAATCTTGATAGGTGATTTATGCGCTCTCTTCTCGTTGCTGCCGGATTATTAGGTTTCATGTTATCTTCTTCTGCCATGGCTGTCGATATGCCTGTGCCTCGCACATTAACATTGACCGCATCTGCGGATGTGAAGGTAGCACCGAATATTGCATACTTGAGCATTGCTGTAACAACCCAAGCCATGTCGGCTAAAGATGCGGTAGCGCAAAATGCGACAAAAATGAAATTAGTTATAGATGCTTTGCAAAAAGCGTTAGGCACAACAGGAAAGCTACAAACAGGTAACTATCAAGTGACGCCTTCTTATCAATATGATCAAAACACACGTAAGTCTTCTTTAACGGGATATGAGGCTAACAATTCCATTCAAGTACAGACTGTTGATTTATCAAGCGTAGGCACACTCATTGATATTGCTACAGGCTCAGGCGCAAATCAAATTCAATCCGTTCAGTTTTCTCGAGCAGACATGGATGCGGTAACGATGCAAGCTACTGTTGCCGCTATTCAACAAGCGAAAGCGGATGCAGCACAAATGGCTGCAGCAGCCGGCGTTACGTTAGGTAATATTTTGACTATTAGCACTACCCCTGCTGTTGGGCCTTTATACAAAACAGAGCGCATGATGATGGCAACAGCAGCAGATACTCAAACACCGATTGTACCAGGAGAGATCACCGTTTCCAGCACCGTGTTGATGAGTTTTGGCCTTTAATGCATCTTATGCTTGGAATGTTGGCTATAATCAGTGCGCTGCATTTTTTGGGGTGATGATCACAACTTCCTCTGCATGAGGGAATGCTTTGTAAAAAGCATCGAGTGTTTTGTGTGTCTGGGTTTTACCCCTGTCAGGGCTCGAAGTCGCTGTGACTGCTGTTATTTTTCGATAACTCAATATCGTCGACAAGTTACATTTTGTCTGCTATATGACATAAATCACCGTACGCATTCATCGGTACACGGGCAGCCAATCATTTTGAATTTACCTCGTCGATTTGATTATTTAAGGTCACACTCTTCCATCCTTAAATTAACTGTGGGATAATCCTTTTGATTTTTTTTGAAAAGGATTTCCTATGCAACGGATTGCTCGTTTAGCGTTCATGCTACTCACTGTATCTACTGCTCATGCGGCCGGTTTGCGTGTTCCACTGGATAATGGGTTGGGCGTCCCGGGTGTAGCAAGCGGTCCCGCGCTGGCAGAAGATGCTTCTACCGGTATTATTAATCCTGCAGGGTTGATTCGTATTGAACATCCTGAGTTAGTGGTTGCTGTAAGCCCCGCGTTTACTTCTACGCATTTTAGTGGTACGGTTTCCATTGATCCTGCGCCGGGAACATTACCTCCTACGGTGCAATCAGGAGATGCTAACGCTAGGCTTAACGTGCCTTTGTTGTCTATTCACTTTTCTTATCCTTTGAAAGATTGGTTAATCTATGGTTTTAGCTTAACGAATCCGTTTGGGCAAAGTGTAAATTTTCCAGATGACTCTATCGTAAATTCTACGGTAACAGAAAGTACGTTAATTACTTGGGACATTTCCAACGCTTTCGGTATAAAAATTACAGATCAGTTTTCCGTGGGAGCGGGCGTGGATGCCATACGCTTAGATTTTTCTGCTGATAATGTTTATGGTCTTGTCGCGATGGGGCAAAGCTTGCCCGCTGTGTTTACGAGTAACACGGCATCGGGATGGAGCATGAGCTGGCATGCGGGTGCATTGTATCAATTCAACAATAATCATAGCCGTGTTGGGTTTAATTACCGTCCTCCTGTGACGATGACGGGAACTGGAAAAAGCTTTGCAACGGCAGAAATTGAAGTGAATGGTGGTACGCCAAGTGTATCAGGATCTACTGAAAATGGAGATTTTAAGGTGCAGTTTGACCTGCCACCCATTTACAGCTTATCTGTTTATCATCAAATCATGCCACGGTTAGACATTGCATTCAGCACAGAATACACACAGTGGGCTTATTTTGACGAAATCAAATTTGAAAATATTGTAAATGCGCCATCAGAATTTTCGAGTCCTCAAGGCTATAAAAATACTTTTGGGTATGGTGCAGCTATTTTTTACCAGTGGACGAAACAGTTTCGTACCAGTGCGGGCGTAAAATTTGATTACACACCGGTTAATCCTAAATATGTGGATGTTTATTTCCCTGATTCAGACGTTTGGGTACTGGGTGTGAGCAGTGCTTACCAATTTAATAAAGTTGTGCGTTTGGAGTTAGGATATTCGCACTCTTTCTTCCAAGAAGTGGATATCAATCATTATGATCCCGTGTCGGGCGTGACGAATACAGGGACAGGGCACTTGTATGGAGATATTATCAATACACAGCTAACCATTAATTTAGCACCTGTGATTGATGCAGCAAAAGCATTTGATTTTAATGAGTAGCACATGGCATCACTGACCTGGGAATCTTTATTAAAACCAGAGCATTCCCAGCCGTACTATCAAAAATTATTAGCGTTTTTGAGAGCAGAAGTAGTTGCCGGGCATACTGTTTATCCCCCGAAAGATCAAATTTTTAATGCGTTTCGTTTAACACCTTTTGAAAAAACTAAGGTAGTAATTTTAGGGCAAGATCCTTATCATGGGCCTGGTCAAGCGCATGGGCTAGCATTTTCGGTCAAAACAAAAAAATTACCACCTTCTTTACAAAATATTTTTAAAGAATTAGAAGCAGATCTGGGGATTGTGCGATCATCCAATGGGGATTTAACATCCTGGGCGGAGCAAGGGGTATTATTGCTTAATACAGTGTTGACAGTTCGAGCCAGTGAGGCGCATTCACATGCTAACCAAGGGTGGGAAATTTATACTGATCAAGCCATTCGTTTGTTGAGCCAACAAGCTGTAGAGCCTGTGATTTTTTTATTATGGGGCAGTCCTGCGCAGCGTAAAGCCTCATTGATTGATACAACTCGTCATATCATCTTAAAAGCAGCTCATCCTTCTCCATTGTCAGCACATCGTGGTTTTTTGGGGTGTCGGCATTTTTCAAAGGTGAACCAAGCGCTTATTGCTCAAGGGCGGGAGCCTATTGCGTGGTAGTGTGTATTCAAGGCACGGGGGGCTTACGCATAATATGCGCCTCTACGATAGAAGCTTTTTACTTACAGTTTTGGCTTGTGGTGATGTGAGTGGGTGGTAGTCGAAGAAGAACTTGCTGAAGAGCGGCTAAATTGAATAGGTGGTTTTGTCAGAGATGATAGAGGTGCTTTATCAAGATCTGATTTAAATTCTTCTAATTTTTCAAGCAATATTCCGCTTTCGACAGTTTTATTGAATTTGCTTGAGCTTAATATTTCAATACATAATGTTATGCATTTTATTGCCTCTTCTTTTGCAGGTTCGTTGTGCATGAAGACAGCGATTTTTGAAAGTGTAGAAACCATGTCAAATATTATTCTTTGTGCAATAGCATAACAGGCTGTTCCTTCTTTAACAGCAGAAAGTTTTTCGAAAGATGATTGTGCCAATGTCAATTGATCTTCAATCAGTGGTTTTAAATGAATTTGCTTTTCCATGTTTCGAATATTTCTCACGAAAGCAGCACCTGAGATGTTCTCCTTATCTAATCTTACAAGTGCTTCAAAAATAGGAATAAGTGCTTGGAGCCTTGCTTTTTCTTTTTGTAGATATGCTCGAGTATCTCTAGGAAAGTACATCATATTTTCTAGATCTTGTAGCAATTCTTTTGTATCCTTTAAAAACTTTATTGGATTTTCCTGTGGCTCAGTGGAGTGGGTAAGACAATGAAGATGCTTCTTGATGTTATTGATTTTGTTTCTCGTTAAATATCCTTGAATTTCATCCCAAGCCTCATCTTTGTTCCCGATTGAATTATCCCGCAAATCAAGCGAAGTGAGAGAGTTGTTTACTTTTAAGGCTTCAGCGAGAGCCTTGGCGCCTTCATTGCGGATTGAATTACTCTGCAAATCAAGTGAAGTGAGAGAGGAGTTTGCTTTTAAGGCCGCAGCGATAGCCATTGCGCCTTTAACGCGGATTTCATTGTCATACAAATTAAGTGAAGTGAGAGAGCGATTCTCTTTTAAGGCTTCAGCGAGAGCTGTTGCGCCTCCGTCGCAGATTTGATTGTAATTTAGGTTAAGTGAAGCGAGGGAGGAGTTTGCTTTTAAGGCTTCGGCGAGAGCCGTTACGCCATGATAGATGATTGAATTACCACCCAACGCAAGTGCAGTGAGAGAGGAGTTTGCTTTTAAGGCTTCAGCGAGAGCCGTTACGCCATCAACGCCGATTTGATTAAAGCCCAACTTAAGTGAAGTGAGAGAGGAGTTTGCTTTTAAGACCGCAGCGATAGCCTTAGCGCCTTCAATGCCGATTTGATTGTCATACAAATCAAGCGAAGTGAGAGAGTTGTTTACTTTTAAGGCTTCGGCGAGAGCCATTGCGCCTTTAACGCCGATTGAATTATCACCCAACTTAAGTGCAGTGAGAGAGTTGTTTACTTTTAAGGCTTCGGCGAGAGCCATTGCGCCTTCAACGTCGATTTGATTAAAATCCAAACTAAGTGAAGTGAGAGAGCGGTTCTCTTTTAAGGCTGCAGCGATAGCCATTGCGCCTTTAACGCCGATTTGATTGTAATACAACGTAAGTGAAGTGAGGGAGCTGTTCTTTTTTAAGGCTTCAGCGATAGCCTCTGCGCCTTTATCGTCGATTTCATTAAACCTCAAATCAACCGAAGTGAGAGAGGGATTCTCTTTTAAGGCCGCAGCGATAGCCTTTGCGCCATCAACGCCGATTGAATTTTTACCCAAATCAAGTGAAGTGAGAGAGCGATTCACTTTTAAGGCTTCGGCGATAGCCTTTGCGCCTTCATCGCTGATTTGATTGTCATACAAATCAAGCGAAGTGAGAGATTTATTCACTGTTAAGGCTTCAGCAATAGCCTTTGCCTCTTCAGTTCTGATACGATGGTATTTCCAATCAACAGTAGCGTTACCACAAATAATGTGTCGCATAAGCGTGTCAAAAAATGCAGAATTAAACACACGGCCGAAAATTTTTAGCTTAGGGTCCTCTAAATATTCGGCGAGCTCCTGTGAGGAGTTATTTGATTGCAATATAGACTGCGCACGGCATAGATACCGTGTAGCCAGGGGTAAATTGGAAGGGCTGCAGTTTCGATAGTAGGTAGCGAGACTAATGGCCTTATCTAAAGAAGGGTTTTCTTCAAAATCGAGGATAGCCTTTGATAATTCAGCTTCTTGTATTGTGCTCACATAGTCACGCATACGGCGCTTCGTCCATCTCAGTATTGTGTCCGCATAGTCAAGCATATTACCCTCCGCCCATCTCAGTATGGCAGTGTACCATAGCATATATGATATAGCAAGATAACATAATTTTATGGTTATCTTAATGTTTTTAATTTCCTGCATTTTATACCTCTTTTTATGCGTTTATTGCTTTAGTAGGAGAGGAACCTGGTGGATTTCAAAAACTCAGACTACCTCTATTCCCTATTTTGTAAATATGATACTATCGTGGTGGTTTTATTTGTTTGAGGTATAGATGTCACAAAATATACACTGCTTCGGCCAGGAGTAATAAATACATGGGGACATCTTCTAATAGCCAATCTGCGCTTTCTAATTCCATATTTGGCCCTCCTTGGAAAACGTTATCTGACGTCCCTAAGCCGGTACTTATTGGGGCGGTTTCTGCTGCCATTTGGTGGGCTGGAAATTCATTTGGGCCATGGTATGAGTCTTCGCTGTTCCAGTACATTGCAATGTGCTATACGCCGCTGGCGCTATGGACCGCCGTTTCAACATTGTTATCTATTCAAGAATACAGCGCCCTATACCGTGAAAAGAATGAAAAGAATAAAAACGATTCCACGCTCTGGGAGCCTACTGCAGAAGAGCGAGGAAAAATTACCGCTAAAGTCAATTGGACCGCTTTTCTAATTGCGATTTCTGTTTTTGTGTCGCATTTATGTTCACGTATTTTTTATGCGCAAAGCATGCATGAAAATGATGGTGAGATGATGGATAATTGGTGGGGGCCCGAGGTAGCGGGAGATCCTCTTTCATTTCATTTTGGTATGGCAGCAACCGCAGCGATTGGATTTGCGTTGTCTTTTTTAGTTTTTTTCGTATGGTCAAAAAGATATAGAGACTCAGATTTTAATACTGCTGATAAATATTGGGCTTTCTTTATAGGGCTATGGGTAGGCGCAGGATTATACATGGCGCATCTTTTCCCTGGACTGAACGAAGATTTAGAGTGGGAAATTCCAAAGGGAGCGGCTACGCTAATTGCGGGGTTGTTAAATTATTTTGTGATGTGGGGCGGTTTTTCATTACGTCCTTCATTGGTAGGAGATGGGGAACCGATATTTCAGAGCAAGTCGATGACATACGCTTCTCCTGCGTCTAGCTCGTCTTCCTCAGCACCAAATGATACAGATAGCGACAGTAATAGCTCGATCGAATCAGTAGAGGGCACTCCGTTAACCCGCCGGGATCCCTAAACTTTTCCGTAATTTTTTTTGTCGTTCTAAGAGTCCCTCATTTTCTTTTATCTTTGCAGCAATCAGCGCTTGATAGTAAGGTGATTTAGGCGGCGTTTTTTCCGCTAATGTTAATTGAAACATCGCTTGATGAAATACATGCAATGCCATGGAGTAATCTCCATTCGCTAAATAGGCTAATTTTTTTTCGCCCAATGCGAGATATGCTTTTGCTAAGCGAGCATAATAGTCAGAGTCATCAGGATTGCGTAGCAATTCGTGCCGCATAAATGTTTTAGCCGCTTCAGGGTGTTGATATTTTAAATATAAATCTGTTAACTCCAGTGTAAGCCCTTTATTAGCAGGAAATTGTTGTTGTGTGGTACGCGCCAATTGTAAACCTTCTTTGATTTGTCCATTTTCAGCCAATAACGTGGCTTGCAGTATTGCAACAGGGGGCTGCATACCGGGCTCGACAAGTGGTGCCAACATTTGTTGCGCTGCTTTAGGGTTACGTTCAATATGAAATAGCATAAAAGCGTGGCCATAGCGAATACTGTCGCTTTCTAATTTAACTTTTGCATAATAAGCACGTGCATCACTGGCTGCCATCGAAAGGACGCGCAAACGCTCTTTCATAAAAGGATAGATAGCTGACTCTTTAGTGGTATTGTTTTTATAGCGTTCAGCGCGGCTTTGGGCATCTGCCATACGGTTTGTAGACATTGGGTGAGTGCGTAAGAATTCTGGCAGCTGTTGAGTATCATTATAACGAGAAAGTTCTTGCATACGTCCAAAAAAACCTGCCATGCTGTTGACATCAAAATCAGATTTCGCTAATGTATCGATACCGATACGGTCAGCTTCCTCTTCGTTATGACGTGTGAAGTCAATCTGGGCTTGTTGTGAGCCAGCCATCACACCTGCAATGGCAGCAGTGCCTGCGCCAGGAACGGCCACAGCGAGCGCAGCAGCGCCTATCAGTGCGGCAATGCTGGGGAGCGTCATTTGTTTGGCTTTCTCAAACATACGTGAAATATGTCGCTGAGAAACGTGAGCAATTTCGTGAGCTAGAACAGCGGCTAATTCGCTTTCTCGGCGGGTTTGAAGGAGTAAACCGCTGTGTATGCCAATCCAGGCGCCAGGCAACGCGAAAGCGTTCACATGAGGTTCATTGACAACAAAGAAGTGGTAGGGACGTTTTGCATCCTCACTGTGTTTAACAAGGCGATTACCTAGTGACTGAACATAATCAGCAAGTTCGGGGTCGTTATTAATAACATGCTGTGCACGCAGACTTTCCATGATGAAATCTCCCAGCGTATTTTCTTGTGCTGGAGAGAGTGCTTGACTAGCGCTAGCGCCCACATCAGGTAAAGGGGTATCGCTCCACAGGGGGAGGGTAAATATTATTAGTATGGAACAAAGAAGTAAGCGGGTGCGCATGAACAGCCTTAAAGTGTGGTTAGTATATTTATGGCACAGATCCGTAAAATGTGCTAGACCTATTACATGCATGCAGAAGGATAATATACATGAGTGATCGCCGATTACAAGTATTTTATGAAGTAGCTCGTCAATTAAGTTTCACCAAAGCAGCTGAAATTTTAGACATGACTCAACCCGCGGTTACTTTCCAAATTCGTCAATTAGAAGAGCGGTACAAAGCAAGGTTTTTCGACCGTTCACACAATCGCATCGATTTAACAGATGCAGGCCGGCGCGTGCTCCAATACACTGAACGTATTTTTGAAATTTATCAGGAAATGGAAAATTCGTTACAAAACGTAACGGGAAAAGTAGCGGGAACATTGCGCATTGGCGCGGGCGCTGCCTGTGCACAATATCTATTGATGAAATTATTGGCGGGATATCAAAAACGTTTCCCTCAAGTAACGATACAAGTGATCGTGCGTCAAGCGCAACGCATCGTGAGCATGGTTGAAAACAGCGATGTTGATATTGGTATTGTGGAAGATTTTGTGAGCAGTAAGCAATTAAAATCAGAATGCTATACGCGTGAGCGCTGGCAGTTAGTGGTGGGGGCGACTCATCCTTTAGTGCGTGCCGGAAAGATTTCACCCGAATTATTAAAATTACAATCATGGATTTTATCAGAAGAAGGTGCATCAAATAGCCAAGTCATTTCGCATTTTTTAGAAACATTAGGGTTGGCAGCGCATGAATTAAAGGTGGTGATGGAGATCAGTAGCTTGGAATCTGTTAAGTGTGCGGTGCAATCTTGTGAAGCATTAGCTATTTTACCAGGTGCTGCTATTGAAAAAGAATTAAATTCAGGAGCATTGGTAGCACTACATACAGGAGCTCCTTATGAGCGTGAGGTAAAGTTTTTATATAAAGAACAAAAGTATCCCTTATTGATTGTCGAGGAATTATTAGCCTTGGCAAGAGAGGGGGCGCCTTACATTTTTTCTGAAGCGTAATCTGCCAACCGAGAACGCTCGCCGCGCCGCAAAGTAATATGCGCACTGTAAGGCCAGTGCTGGAAAGCGTCTACTACATTTGCTAAGCCAGAGGTTGTTTCGGTTAAATAAGGCGTATCAATTTGTGATAAATTCCCTAAACAAACGATTTTTGTGCCTGGGCCTGCACGTGTTAACAATGTTTTCATTTGTTTAGCGGTTAAATTTTGTGCTTCATCAATAATGATATATTTATTTAAGAACGTGCGGCCGCGCATAAAATTTAATGAACGAATTTTAATGCGAGAACGTAACAAATCTTGTGTTGCGCCTTGCCCCCATTCCCCGCCAAATTCATTGCTAGTGAGTACTTCTAGGTTGTCCATCAATGCGCCCATCCAGGGTGTCATTTTCTCTTCTTCCGTACCTGGTAAGAAGCCAATATCTTCGCCAACAGGGATGGTGACGCGCGTCATGATGATTTCACGGTAAATATTTTTTTCAACAGTTTGCATCAACCCAGCGGCCAACGCAAGTAATGTTTTTCCTGTGCCTGCAGGGCCTAATAATGTTACCATGTCGATATCTTTATCGAGCAGGAAATTAAGCGCAAAATTCTGTTCTTGATTGCGTGCGCGAATTCCCCAAACAGCATGCGCTGCAGAGCGATAATCATTTGCTACTTCAATTAATGCGCTTTCATCGTCTACTGAGCGCACAATAGCTGAAAAAGATTCATCTGCTTCACTGTATAAACATAAATTTGTTTGCCACTTTTTAATTTCAGGACCTTTGATCCGGTAAAAAGTATGGCCTTTTTCCTGCCAAGAATCTAAGTCTTGACTGTGTTTTTCCCAAAAATCAGGCGGTAAAATTAACAAACCGCTATATAATAAATCTGCATCATCAATGACGCGATCGCTTTGATAATCCTCAGCGTGAATACCAAGCATGGCTGCTTTGATGCGAAGATTAATGTCTTTAGAAACCAGTGTGACACCTGGAAATGTATTGCTTTTTTGCAATGCAATAACGGTGGCAAGAATGCCATTATCAGGCGTGCGGCCAGGCAATTTCAGTGACGATTCTTCGGGCAAAATATCAGTTTGTAAAAAAATGCGGCCAGCAGGGAGCTCTTCTTTTTTATGCGATTTAAAAGCTGGAATGGAAAGCCCGCTGCGAATTTGTTCACGTGTAGCGCCGCCCACCATGTCGCCTAAAAAACGACTGACTTGTCTTGCGTTGCGCGATACTTCAGATAACCCTTTTTTAGATTGATCTAATTCTTCAATGACAATCATAGGCAAGTAAAGATCATGCTCTTTAAAACGGAAGAGCGCTGAAGGATCATGCATTAATACGTTAGTGTCGAGTACGAAGAGGCGTTTGCTACCATCAGTGGGAAAATTCATGCGATCGTCCTTGGTTACATTATTAGTGTAGCCTAACATTTTAATTTTGTGATATCTTTAGTGTGTTTCAAATTTAAAAAGGAATCGTATGTTACACGGTAGCATTGTTGCATTGGTTACTCCTATGACACACGACGGCGACATTGATTTTGACGCCTTGCATCGCTTAGTGGAGTGGCATTTAGAATCCAAAACGGATGCCATTATTATTGCAGGTTCCACAGGCGAAGCTGCGACATTAACATCGGATGAACGCGCTGCGTTAATTTCTGCAGTTGTTGCTCAGGTGGGAGGGCGCGTGCCGGTTGTGGCGGGAACAGGCACAAATGCAACAGCACAAACGGTTGCGCTCACGCAGCAAGCAGCTGATTTGGGTGTTGATGCTGCACTCGTCGTTGTTCCTTATTATAATCGCCCGACCCAGCATGGGTTGCAATGGCATTTTGAAGCGGTAGCAGCAGTAGGGTTGCCTATTTATTTGTATAATGTTCCAGCACGAACAAGCTGTGATTTACTACCCGACACCGTTGTAACGCTGTCGAGTGTGCCTAATATTGTGGGCATTAAAGAAGCATCATCGTTAGAGCGTTGTTTAACACTCCTTAAAATGTGCCCAGAATCGTTCAGCATTTTAAGTGGCGAAGATGGCCAGGCTATGTTGTCTATATTGGCGGGCGCAAAAGGGGTAGTATCCGTTGCAGCTAATATCGTTCCAGGGCGCATGCATGAGCTAATGGCCTTAGCAAGCTTGGGATCTATTATGGAAGCAAAAAGGTTAGATGAACAACTTCAGCCTTTATTTGAGGGATTATTTTGCGAACCTAATCCGATTCCTGTTAAATGGGCTTTAAGTGAAATGGGTTTGATGAGACCCGATGTGCGTTTACCGCTTACATTGCTTAGTGAGGAAAAACGTGGCACTATAAGAAATCTTTTGATTGACGCAGGGGTGGCTTGTGTTTAAACGGTATTTTGGAGCGCTAGTCTTGTGCCTGTGTTTAGCAGGTTGCGGTAGCTTTAAAAAGCAGTGGGTAGAATTTACACCTGACAGGGATAGGGATTATTTAGATGCCAAAACAGCGCCTGCATTAACCATGCCCGCAGGTGTTGCGCTAAATAAACATTATTTGTCTGATCCATACCCCGTGCCCAAAGGCCCTCTACCTTCTGCAGGATCAAAACCTGTAGACATTTATCCTCCTATTTTGAAGAAACCAGCGGAGAACACAACTGATGACAGCGCAACCGACGCGTCTTAAACTTTTGTCTCGAGGAAAGGCCAAAGACATGTACACGACTGACCAGCCGGAGCAGTTAATCATGGTTTTCCGAGATGACATGACAGCGTTTAACGGTGAAAAAAAAGAGGCGTTTGAAGAGAAAGGGGCCATTAACCATCGTATTACTCAGCATCTGATGAGAGTTTTGGAATCCGTGGGCATTAAAACCCATTATCGTGATCGTATCGATGATACGCAGTGTTTAGTATCAGCTTTAACCATGTTGCCGATTGAGTGTGTGATTCGTAATGTTGCTGCAGGTAGCTTTGCAAAGCGTTTTGGTGTGCCAGTGGGGCAAGTGATAAAAACGCCCATATACGAATTATTTTATAAGCATGATGGGCTAGGCGATCCTATGATCCGTGATGAGCATGCACTTTATTTTGACTGGGCAACGGAAGCTGAGTTAGTAAAAATGAAAGCGATTACCTGGCGAGTGAACGCGGTGTTATCTGAACACTTTTTAAGTTGCGGGATGACCTTGGTTGATTTTAAACTCGAGTTTGGTCGTTTGGGGGCTGAGTTAGTGGTAGCGGATGAGATTTCACCGGATAGCTGCCGAATTTGGGACAATCAAACCCAAGAAATCATGGATAAGGACCGGTTTCGGAAAGATTTAGGCGGGGTAGTTGAGCATTACCGCAAAGTGGCCCATCGGTTGGGGGTGGCTTAATTGTTGGCCTCTTGCCGAGCGCATTATATACGCCCGTCGCTGCCTGTGGCGCGGAGTTTTTTAAATCATGTTCATCAAGGAGCGCAGATGCAAAAGATATTTCATGTTATGATGGTAGCCGTTTTAGCGCTGGGTGGTTTCACCGAGCAAAGTTGGGCAGCTACGGAGGATATATCCATGACAACACCGCATGTAATACTGAAAACCACGAAGGGCGATATTAAGATTGCATTGAATACTGAAAAAGCGCCTGTCACAGTAGAAAATTTCATCACTTATGTCAATGAAGACTTTTACAATGGTACGATATTTCACCGTGTCATCCCTGGCTTCATGATCCAAGGCGGCGGCTTTACTGCAGATATGGCGCAAAAATCAACGCACGCTCCAATCAAAAACGAAGCGGGCAACGGGCTGAAGAATGAGCGTGGAACGATTGCGATGGCGCGTACTTCTGATCCTCAATCAGCAACGGCACAGTTTTTTATTAATGTTGCGGACAATGGATTTTTAAATTTTACATCCGCTACGGCACAAGGCTATGGTTATGCTGTGTTTGGGAAAGTAGTAGAAGGCATGGATGTGGTTGACGCGATTGCAGCGGCAAAAACGGGTAATAAAGGCGGGTATCAAGATGTGCCTGTGGAACCAATTGTGATTACTTCAGCAGAAACGGTAGGAATGCAATTAGCAGAACCGCCTGCTGCAGCTGAAGTTGGGGAATAATATTTCCCATGTCTTGGTGCATCGTAGATTGCAATGCTCCGGCCCTGTTTTCTAGTTTAGCGTCTGTCTCTTCTCTTGAAGGAGAGACAGTCACGCGTGCTAAAACACGTGATTTATTGCGCGTTGTGTATGCAGGAGAAACGTATTATATTAAACGTTACTGGACAGCGGGAAAAGGCATGCGTGCTTATTTTTTCCGTTCCCGCGTTAGGGCAGAATGGGAAAATCTTTTATACTTCAAGCAATGTAACATCGCAGCACCTGATTTAGTGGCTTACGGTGAAACGCGCTCATGCTTGAATTATCATTATGGTTCGTTTGTGATGCATGCCTTGGATGATAGTGTCAAGGCGTTGGATATATTATTGTCGCAACCTACTTCAGCATTAGAGCGTCGTCATTGGTTAAGACAAGTGGCTGAGGGAATGCGACGCTTACATGATCAGCATTTTATTCATGGTGATTGTTTTGTGCGAAACTTTTTAGTATCGACATCATCGGGTACTGTATATTTTACAGATTGTCCCCGTGGACGGCGCATGTGGGGGCCGTTTTTTGATTACGGGCGGGTGAGAGATTTAGCCTCTTTTTATAAAGGCGTGCGCTATCTATTATCGCGCACTGATCAATTACGTTTATTGTTATGGTACCAAGGTGAGAGGCGTTTCACCCCTGAAAACAGAGTATTGCTCAAAGCCGTGTTGCAAAAGGTAGGATAGTTACCTTAAAATGCGTCTCTTTTCTTTCTACGGTTGAAATGATTGAGACTGCGGAACAGCAGTAGCACAAGTTAACGTTTGATCGCTACATGTAAAAGGGCCTATCCAAGTGTAAACTCTGTTTTGATCGTTGGGGACGAGAGGATTGTATGGAATTAAATCATAATTATAGGAATCTATTGAGCTGCTAGTGGCCCATGAAAAGGGCGGGGCGTTTGATGGATAAGAGGAGCTTGTATAAGCCGAGTTAGGCGAAACAGCACCTAACTGAAAACAGTAGTTGACTGGAGCATCACCAGGCCAAGTGCATCCAGGCAGGGCGCAAGGGGGAGTTGCTGAAATACTACGGTACCAATAAAAAAAATTGTACAGCATATTATATAAATAATTTTGACCAATGGGAACAGACTGTTTTGCAGCGACTCGGATAGGTGCTATCAATGTTCCAGCCATAAACTGGTTTTGAGTGCTATTTTGTCCAGGATTTATAGCATTTTGGCAATTCTCACCAGGCTCAATCCATGCAACACCAAATAGATACACTCCAGACACAGTCACGGGAGCATCGGTATTGTTCCTTAAATTTAAATTAGACACGCCATTATGAGGTAAGTCATAGGTAGTCATTAAGGCTGTTTCCGATGCAAAGCAAGGGAGCTGAACGATTAAAGATATTAAGAAAACAAATTTTTTTATCATGTCATTCATGTCCTTATTCATGGTTATCAAGGCTTATCACAAATTATCTCATTGAGGAAATGCTACATTTTGAGCAGTGGAAACTGAACAAGTTTGTGTTTGATCATCACAGCTGATAGGGCCAATATATTCATACTGGGTAACCATATTATAATTATATCCAGAATCTGTCGTTGGAAACCCATACGGTGGAACCTTGGCGCTCGTAGTATTCCCACTTTCTGGGCCTAACACACCCATATAAATGCACCAGTTATAAGGAACAGGATCGGTAAACCATGCGCATCCTGGAAGTGTACAGGGTGAACATGTCCCTGCACAACTCGGTTGGTTATTGTAATAAATTGCTGTGTATATCATATTATATAAGTAATTTTGACCAAGGGGGAGTTTTTGATTCGGCGTGAAAGGGATCGCTGTTACATATGCTCCTCCCGCTTGATTTGGCGTACCACCCGCTCCAGGATACAAAAGAGTTGCCCCCGCACAAGTTGTCTTAGAATCTGTGAACGCAAGCTGATTGATATATAAACCATAAGCAGTGACGGGGGCTCCCGTTTTATTTTGGATGGTTATATTTGAGAAACCAATATCCTCCGCCCTGTCTCTGGCAGCCATCAATTGCTGATCAGCTGACAATTGCGTCTTGCCGCTAAGATTATTGGCATTTACTAAAGTCGCAAACAATAACAGCAATGCGGTAACCAATACACTATAACCGTACTTTTTCATTATCATATCCCTATTTAATATTTTTACTCCAAGCGCAGATTCTAATTTGTCAACATCTAATTTGTGCTATGATACCCTTCTGGAAGCTAGAAAGAAAGGACTCTTGTTATGCCAAAGATCTATCGTCAAAAAAGTGTAAAGAACGTATTCGCTTTTTTATTATTTATATCTTCGCTTATTCAAAGCCCAACGATATTAGCAGCGCCTGGACGAGAAGGTCCTTATGTCGGCGCCTATTTTGGCGGAGGTTTTGGAAATAACGATGCTTCCACGAAAGCAGGTGATGCGACAAGCACATCCTACTTTGGCACCCTCGCCGATATTGAGGCGGTGAACAATGCAGGATCGTGGTCAGATAATCCTGATACAGTGATTGGCGGCATTCAGCTTGGTCATGATTGGGTATGGAAACAAATGGTATACGGCCTTGTATTGGATTTCGGATCATTGACGCTTGATTCAACGGAAAAAGTGTCTGAAAATTATCCTGGCAGCGCTGATACATTTTTCATTAAAACTTCTATGAATACAGATTGGTTATTTACGCTGCGTGGCCGCTTAGGTTATCAAACCAAGTGGCGTTGGCCAAGTTTTTTATACGTGACAGGCGGAATGGCGATGACCAATGTTGAAGTCAAAAATGAATTTAGTGATAATTCATCTCTTGTGGGATTGGGTGAAGAAAGTAATGCTCAAAATCAAATTGGATGGACTGCTGGCCTGGGTATTGAGGTGGCTTCATTTAAATATGCATCCGTCGGTCTTGAATATTTATTTGTTCAAGTTCCTTCGGTAGAAGCTGCAAGTACTGTTACCAATTCGCAAGGCGGTTTTGGTATACCGCCAAACTCTTTGACCAGCGAGCTTACAACCACTGGGAAATTTCAAGCAAACTTATTAAAAGTGGTCGTCAATTACCAGTTTGCGGAGTAGGGAAATGCTGCCCGACAGGGGCTTATTCAGATTGCCCAATAATTTTTATGGTTTGCTGGCCAATTACCATAGTATTATTTTTGGCATTTTGGTTTTTCTTGGAATGATACATACTCATATACGCTCCAGCTTCTCTTGTCTTTTCTTTTGCAAAGTTCCAGAAATTATTTTTTATATTATATCCAGAAAATAAACTATTTAGCAGTAAAAATAAACCTGCGGCAGCAACAACGCTATACATCCCGATGTAAATTGTTTCTTCTAAGGTATCTTTTGTAATAGGGCTTGCATCTGTCGCGAAGACAAATTTTCTTAAGAACCCTTCGGTCGCCACACTTAATATTGCTAACGCTAGAAAACCTTGAGAAAAACGCGTAGGTCCTGCCATGCATGATGGTTCAGGATCAGAGGTCTTTCCTATTATTTCATCATTGAAGAGTCCAATTTCTCTCGCAGTTTTACATGCGTAATAAAGAGTAGCCATTGCCAAGGCAAAATCAATCGCCAGTTGAGCATAGAGATTAGACGAAAGGTATGGTGCGCCCCATTCAAAAGATTCATCTTTCCCTTGGCTAGTGATGAAAAATAGTGTCAAGAAACAAAACGTGCTACTGAAGTTGAGACAGATTTTTTGAAGTGAAGAAAGTGTCATGTTAGGTTACCCCATCTATGCCAATATTGAATTTTTCTCTTCCATGACAGCAAATGATTTTAAATGGTCCTCAAATAATTTAAACAAGTTTGTGTGATCTGCTTCGAAACACACTTTCACTGGAGGCAGATTTGTCCACGCATGAGGATGAGACCATTTGTCTCTATCATCCATAATCATATGTCCGCGCAGTACTCCTTCACCCCCGGCAACATGAATGCCCCCATGCCGGAAATCAAAATATTCAGGATGGAGTAAGTACATCACAGGGTTTACATCATGAGCAACTACACCGTCTACCGGCGCCCCTGCATGATTGCGAATACGCTTGTAAAAATCTTGATAGAATAATGAAATGTTATGCAAATAAGCGCCTATCTCTCCATAATCTCTAAAACGTGCTACTTGTGTGCTGGGGATAATGCCAACGTCTGTGACGTCTAAAGGAAAAAGTGTGACAGGCCAAGCGGCTTGTAATACTTTTTCTGCTGCTTCCGGATCATTATATACATTGGCTTCTGTTGCAGGGTTAATATTTCCATTGCTGCGAATGGCGCCTCCCATCACTACTACTTCTTTTACTAAAGAGGCAATACTGGGATCGTGATCGAGCGCAAGAGCAAGGTTTGTCATCGGCGCAATGGCAATCAAGGTAATTTCGCCAGGATGCGCGTGAATTAAATCACACATCATGATATGCGCTGGGCGTGGGTCGTTGCAGCCAAGATCTTCAGCATGGAACGTGTTTCCCAGCCCGTCCGCGCCATGCACAAAATCAGCACATAAAGATTCTGGGCGTGCATAAGGCTTGTGGCTGCCTTCAGCCACAGGGATGTGAGCTTGACCGAAACGATGCATCAAATAGCGAGCATTCAGAGTTGCCATCGGTGTGGGCACGTTGCCAAAAATAGTGGTGAGGCCTAAGACCTCAAGTTGAGGATGTGTGACAGCATAAAAGAGGGCAAAAGCATCATCGGTACCAGGATCTGTATCAATAATCACTTTCTTGCGTTTTAGCATGAGGCCTCGCTTAATAACTTCGTGCAATCGCATAATGTGCTAGATCAATCATTGATTGACGGTAGATTGTATCATGAAATTTATCAATTGCCGAGACTGACTTAAGAATATATTGCTGAGCCATGTTCCTGGCATATGTAAGGGAACCAGTTTTTATTAAAATGTCTTGAATTTCAGTGAGATCATCTACGTTCCCGCCTCGGATGGCTTGTGCGATAAATTGTTTTTGAGCTGAGCTACCTTGTTTAAGGGCGTGAATTAAGGGGAGGGTGAGGCTCCCATCGGTAAAATCATCTCCCAAACGCTTCCCCAGGGTCTCGGGGTCGCCTTGATAGTCAAGGACATCATCAATGAGCTGGAAGCCAATGCCTAATTGCATGCCGTACGTCGTTAGGGCCTCTACCGTGGGCCGATTGGCTCCCGCAATAAGACCCCCTAACACCGCTGCCACCTCAAACAATTTTCCTGTTTTTTCGGCCAAGATAGTGAGATGCTCATTGGGAGTGATATGTAGATTCCCTCGCTGGGTGAGCTGTAGTAGCTCACCTTGTGCCAGTGTCCGGGTTGCCGTGGCCATGCACTGAATGACATCCAGGTTTTCACACCCTGCAAGCAGGCTAAAACTGCGGGAGTAGAGATAATCACCCACAAGGACGCTAGCAGGATTTCCCCAAATTTGCTTAGCGGTAGGCCGTCCACGACGAAGCGGAGAGTCATCAACCACATCATCATGTAATAAGGTCGCTGTATGCACTAACTCCAGAGAGGCCGCTAAATCGATATGGAAAGGACCATTATAGCCAAGATGGTTTGCAGTGAGCAGTAGGACAATCGGGCGTAAACGCTTGCCGCCGGCTTCCAGCATGTGTGTAGAGACGTCTAGCGCCAAGCGGATATGGGGGTCGTTGTCTTGCAGCAAGGCTTCTACCTGGACGAGTGCGCTTGCCACTGGGCGGCGGATATTTTCGAGTATTGGAGGAAGGGTGTTTGCTTTCATGGGGATGATCATAATCTGATTTGAGAGAGACGGCAAGGGTAATATAACTTTTCACCTCAAAAGCCAAGACAGCTACCCAGCCTCACATTCCCGATAAAAACGCTTGCTTGTTAAGAGAAATTCTTTTAAAATCCGAGTCTAGTTTGAATAGGAGATGCATTATGCATGCTGTCATTAAGACTGGTGGCCGGCAAATTAAGGTCGCTGTAGGGGATACACTCAAAATCCAAAAAATGCCTATTGATATGGGCAGTGAAGTGGCTTTTGATGAAGTGTTGCTCCTTACAGACGGCGCCGGTAACATAACAATCGGTCAACCGTTAGTAAAAGGGGCAAAAGTACTTGCAAAAGTAGTGAGCCATGGACGTGGTCCGAAGATCATTATCCAAAAATTTAGACGTCGTAAACATTACGATAAAGTTCAAGGTCATCGCCAAGATTTCACAGAAATTGAAATCCTCGGTATTAACGCTTAAGGAGTAGTGCAACATGGCAACAAAAAAAGCCGGCGGTAGTACGCGAAATGGTCGAGACTCCAACCCTAAATATTTAGGGGTGAAGCGTTTCGGGGGGCAAGTAGTTAAGGCGGGCAACGTATTGGTTCGCCAACGTGGCACGCGCTGTCATGCAGGGTTGAATGTAGGTGTAGGGCGTGACCACACTTTGTTTGCCTTGGTGGACGGTGTGGTACAGTTCAAACGTGGCGGTGAGCATTTTCGCCAGTTTGTGAACGTAGTGCCTGTAGCAGCGGAGTAATTTCCTCCTTGCGTTTCGTCGATGAAGTCAACATCACTGTTGAAGCAGGTGACGGCGGCGATGGCTGTGCAAGCTTTCGCCGCGAAAAATATGAGCCTTTAGGCGGCCCGAATGGCGGCGATGGTGGCCATGGTGGCAGTATTTATCTTGAAACCGATCCCAATATCAACACACTTTTAGATTATCGTTATGCGCGCTTGCATAGAGCTAAGCGTGGGCAGAATGGTATGGGCAGTGAACGTACAGGCCGCAGTGGGGAAGATTTAATTTTAAAAGTTCCTGTAGGCACGCTGGTGTTTGATAAGGGAACGGGCGAGTGCTTAGGCGATTTGAATGAATCTCATCAGCGTTTGTGCGTGGCACGCGGGGGTGAAAAAGGCATAGGCAATATTCACTTTAAAAGTTCCACTAATCGTGCGCCCCGGCAATGCACCCCAGGCAAGCCAGGGGAACATCGTGATTTGCGGTTAGAATTGCAAGTGCTGGCTGACGTTGGATTGTTAGGGTACCCTAACGCAGGTAAATCCACGTTAATTTCAAAAATATCGGCGGCGCGGCCTAAGATTGCAGATTATCCTTTCACGACCCTGTATCCTAATTTAGGCATGGTCCGCTCCAAGTACGGTAAAGACTTTGTGGTAGCGGATATTCCAGGTTTGATTGAGGGCGCAAGTGAAGGCGTTGGTTTGGGGACGCACTTTTTAAAGCATTTAACCCGTACGCGGTTAATATTGCATGTGGTTGACGTGCTGCCGATAGATGGTTCCGATCCTGTGACTTGCGCAATTGCTTTAGTAGATGAATTACGGAAGTATGATCAAGCATTGTATGAAAAACCACGTTGGTTAGTATTGAATAAGATGGATTTGATCCCCGAAGAAGAAAGGGCTGGATTGCAGGAAAAGATTGTTGCAGGTCTGGGTTGGGAAGGGCCTGTGTTTGCGATTTCTGCTATAGCAGGAATAGGGTTGGATCCGTTGGTGACGGCTGTCGGACAGTACTTTACTAATTAGTGTACCTCAAAATATTAAAGAAAGAGGGATGAGCTATTTTGGTCAATGGCTAAATATTGGTAATTGTTTAATTAGAAGTATAAGTGCCCTCGAATCGCCGGTAGAAAGACTTCTGGGTTGATTTTAACGTCTGCTCGCGCGGGGCGGTTTTTGTGTTTACGTGTGGGTTTAGGGGCAACAATATCAGGAAGGGCATTCCCTTCTTCATGTAAATAAAATAAAGGAAGAGAGCCTTTTAGCATGCATCGGGTGCTGCTTTCAGCATCAGGTAATACTACATTCGTGCGCAGATGAGGAGCTAGGTTTTGCACAATGGCAATGGCTGTGTTTTCAGGCAAAGCCGCTGCTTTTGCTATTTGTGCTTGAATACCGCTATCTTCTCCTTTTTTTTCTAATAAAGTAATCGCCTGTTTTTTTGAAATGCGTTTGATGGAACGTGTGTTTGCCCAAATCCACGTTACTTTTAAAGGGCGTGTTTCGAGAATGGGTATTTGACGGTAACATTGCTTTAGATGCAGGCGCGTTAAGCCGGTGCGAGTGAGCGTTAAGTCCGTTTCAGTATGTCTGTTTTGTGATAATAATGCTTGAAATGCGTGATACAGCGCATCCTCATCTGTGTTGATGGCTTGGCATTTGAGATTTTGAATGGCGTATTTAAATTGAATTTTAAGTTGGTTTAATGCGGTTAATGTTTTGAGAGTATGCGCGCTGGATGCAAACAGACCAACACCTAATAAAATTTCTCGACCCTGTTGCCCTTCCAAATATTCTAACTGCTGTAATAAACGAACCGATTGTGTGCGAGCATGTTCATGACGTAGAAAGGGGGCCTCTAACGGTTGCATCCAACAGGGCAAGCCTTCATCTGCTTGAATGGCTTGTTTGGCGGTTTGTAATGCTTCGCATAGGGTTTGGAAGGCAGTAATGACTGCAAGATGAAATTCACAACGCATGGTGGCCTCGTCGGTGGTCAAAAAAAATACAGCAAATCTAACAAGCTGTTTTTAAAGAGTATAATCTATTTATCCCAAGCTGCACACAGGATTATCCACAGAGTTATCCCGGGTTATTGTGGACAAGAATACTTGAAAGCTGCTGTTATTAATGGGCACCTGCAAACATCTTTGCGAAGGGCGAGCATGGCAGGCTCCCGGAGGCTGAGTGATTGGAAGTATCGGTTGAGCCAGGCGCGGTAGTAAATGATGGAAGATAAGTGGATTGTTGCGATGGCTTTGTAGAGGGGTTAGCGCTTTGCATTGCGATATTACCAGTTGAATTATTTGAAAGAGCTGCCTCGTCCTCGTTTTCTGGGAGAAGCTTACCCTCCTGAGATTCCGCAGGTTCTGCATATGAATATGCAATGTAGGTTTGAGCATGGCTGATAATCATACTGACGGCCACCAGGCTATATTTTGCATACGCCCAGGTATCTGTTGGAAGCCAAATTGCCATGGCTGCACCTGCTGTTGCACCGATAAAGCAGTCTAGTAGAAAGAGATAATCTATTTTTTTCCATGCATCATCAGGGAGTTTTTTGCCCAGTAGAGCTTCAAGTACAGGGCCGAAGAGCTCTTTGGATATAGAGAGGTTAAAGAAACGAAAGCCCACAGCGGCTATTCCCAACATTAAGGATGAAATAGGCCCTTGTAATTTTATCAAGAACTCATTTTCTAATAAAACACCCGGTAATGCGCAGACTAACATTAGAATCAATGCAAACCAGTCTAATCTTTCGATCCAGTCTCGGGTGAGCTTGCTATCCCGGGTAGCTTCTGCAAAAAGCACTTTTGTTCCAAGGATCGCTATCCCCGCGATTGTGGAAACAAAAAGATCATAATACTCATACAATAAAATGCCGACAACCATGGAAATGAGGTTGTAACCCATAGAAATTTTTTGCTTTGTAGTCATAGAAGTCATGGTTCAGAATCATATACTATATAGGTTCGAATGTCTAATATCTTCCACAAGTTGTCTTAAGTGTGCGACAATGTCCTAATTCAAACAAGTAGGGGTTTGTATGTTTGAAGACACGTATCAAATTACCGCTCAAGCTTCAAACGAAGCACTGGGTGCGCTGTTAACCGTTCGGGATTTTTTGCGTTGGGGAGCGTCTCAATGTGAAAAAGCAGATCTCTTTTATGGCCATGGCACCGATAACGCTTGGGACGAAATGAAAAGCCTGATATGGCAAACGCTAGGTCTTCCGTTTGAACTAGAAGAAGAAGTGCTGGATGCTCGTTTAACGCCTTCCGAGCGTGATGAAGTGCTCACAAACATTACTCGCCGCGTGAATGAATGTTTGCCGGTTGCTTATATCACCAATACAGCTTATTTTTGTGGTATGCCGTTTTATGTTGATGAGAGGGTGATCATTCCGCGTTCCCCTATCGCAGAATTAATTGAAAACCGCTTTGAGCCTTGGCTAAAAACAGAGCCTGAGCGTGCTTTAGATTTGTGTACTGGTAGCGGTTGTATCGCCATTGCTTTAGCTAATACGTTTGAGAATTTAATCGTTGATGCGGTGGATATTGATGCAAATGCTCTCGAAGTTGCCGCTCTCAATGTCGAAGCGTATGATTTAGAAGAGCGCGTGCAGTGCATCCAATCTGATTTGTTTGAGGCGTTACCGCGAGAACAGCAATATGATTTTATTGTGACTAATCCTCCCTATGTGCCACGTTCGTCTTTTGATGCTTTGCCTGAGGAATATTTATCTGAACCGGAGAAGGCTTTATTGGCAGGAGAGGATGGCTTGCACTGTGTCATTCCTATTTTAAAAAATGCAGCCGACTTTCTTAAAAAAGATGGATTTTTAATTTTAGAGTTAGGTGAAGCACAAGAAGCTTTCATGAGACGCTTTCCTCAGTTCATGGGCGAATGGCTTTCATTTGAGCACGGGGGTGAGGGTGTGTTTGCTATCTCAGCGAGTGAATTGAAAAATACGCTATACTAATGGGACTTGCGCAAAATGATCGAATGCCGTCAACAGGACTTACGCAAGGGCAGGGAGGGGCTACACTTATGAAACAAATCCTGTATGTTGGACTATTAGCATGGTCAACCGCTCAGGCTGTGGAATTAGGATCGATTTCCTTAACTTCTGCATCAGGTGAACCCTTCCGCGCACAGATTCCTGTCACATTATCGTCGAATGAATCATTAGAGAATCTTTCTGCGGCTATTTTGGAAACAAAGCCTTCCATTCCAGATATGCATTTGGTGCTAGATGGCCCGCGCATTAAACTATCTACAAAAAACCCAGTGGCATTAGAAAAAGTGGCAATTACCTTGCAAGTAAGCCAGGTGCAGGAAGACAGTGAATATCATTATGAAGTAACACTGGCATCTGGTGGGAAATCCTCTCAGAAAATAACGCCTTTTGTGTATGGCCCAGTCAAGTCAGGAGACACGTTATGGCAAGTCGCCAGCAAGTTTGCACGGCATTATCATTTATCTGTTGATCAAGCAAGAGCTGCTTTATACAAACACAATGAAAAAGCATTTGCAAAAGGTGATCAGAATCAATTATTAGCCGGTAGTTATTTAAAATTGCCAGCGGCTATTAGCAAAAAATCTATTCCATCTCATAAACCTGTTTATTTTAAACCCACAGAAGTGGTGACTCAAGCGCGAGAATTAGCGCCGCCGCCAGAAGAACCCATCGTGGTTGCGCAAGAAACGTCAGAAATTCCAAGTGTTATTCCTACTTTTCCTCAGTTGTCTTCAGGGCAACAAGTGGCAATGAATGTATCATCGGTATTGCCTGGAGTGCCCGCATTAAAGTTATTAAATCCATTATCTGATGTAGATACATCCTTATTTTCGAGTGCGCTGAATACCGTTTTGTCCACTGAAGATACCGTTGTCGTAAAGTTATTGGATAAATTACAAGAAGAATTAAAAGGTGCACATGAAGCTATTAAACAAGAGCGTCAATCAAAATTAACACTGCAAAATCAGGTCAATGATTTGCAAGTGCAATTGCGCGCATTGACAGAATTAGTTGCGTTGAAAGAAGGGCATATGAATATTGCTGCGATGCAAGAAGGGTTCACTGCTTCAAACGATTCACAACATGCAACTTCGTTTTCTTTTGGAGCAGGCAATGAGCAGTGGGCATTTTTAGCTGCTGCTGTGGGCATGGCAGCATTATTAATGTATGCATGGGATTATATGAAACGCCCTAAGCCCGTGCTTGCAAAACTGTCTCATACTCCTAAAAATCTTGTGCCACAAAAACCACGCTTTCCTTCGTTAGCCGAAGTGGATCAATGTATGATCGAGGGGCGTTATTATCAAGCACAAGACATGTTAAGTAATATTTTGAGCAAGCAACCTTCAGATTTTGATGCGTTGTATAAATTATGCCAAGTGTATACAAAAACAGATAATCGTATGGCTTATGAAACAAAATTAAAGCACATCAATTCACGTTGGCGTGAAATGTATCCCGAGCGTTTTGAAAGGCTTGAAAATTTATACCATCGCGCATGGGCATCCACAATGGCTTCCCATGATACTGATGTGCCCGTTTATGAAGGTGACCCGCCCTCTGATCCGGTTCAAACCAAATTAGATTTGGCAAGAGCCTATATTGATATTGGTGATCAAGCGAGTGCGCGGGATATTTTATTAGAAGTGTTGAAAGAGGGAACGTCATCGCAGATTTTATCTGCTGAAGTGTTGATGAGCCAACTTCAACAAGCATAACGTTGATATTGAGATCCACATGACGCAAATAGTTAATGCTCAGGCTGTTTATCTTAAAGATTATACGCCACCCGTTTTTTTAATAGAACGTGTTTCATTAGTATTTAAATTGTATGACGATCATACGCAAGTAGATTCTGTGCTTTCTATTGTGCGCGGGCCTGGGTTCTATGAACACGCACCTTTGCGATTAGATGGCGAGCAATTAACCTTATTAAATGTTAGTTTAAATGGGAAAGCGTTGCCAAAAACTGAATATTCTGTTGATGAGCATGCTTTGACCATTCCAAATGTGCCGGCTTCTTTCGAGATTGCGATGAGCGTTAATATTTATCCTCATCAAAATACTGCATTGACAGGTTTATACGCGAGCGACACAACTTATTGCACCCAATGCGAATCACACGGTTTTCGACGTATTACTTATTTTGTAGATAGACCTGATAATTTATTATTATTTACGGTGCGTATTGAAGCTGATCAAAACAGATACCCTCAGTTGTTATCGAATGGTAATCTTGTTGAGCAAGGCGGGCTGCCTGAGGGCCGCCATTTTGCAATATGGGAAGATCCTTTTAAAAAGGCAAGTTATTTGTTTGCATTGGTGGCAGGAAATTTTCATTGTGATGAAGATGAATTTATTACGCAAACTGGTAGAAAAATTGCCTTGCGTATTTATGTAGAAAAACAAAATGCAGGAAAAACGGCATTCGCAATGTATTCCTTAAAAGAAGCAATGCGCTGGGATGAAGAAAAATATGGTAGGGAATACGATTTAAATATTTACATGATCGTGGCTGTCAGTGATTTTAATATGGGAGCTATGGAAAATAAAGGGTTAAATATTTTTAACGATAAATACATATTAGCAAGCCCAGATGTTGCGACAGACACAGATTATGAGGGTATTTTGTCGGTAGTTGCGCATGAATATTTTCATAATTGGTCTGGCAACCGTGTTACATTGCGTGATTGGTTTCAATTAAGCTTGAAAGAAGGGTTTACTGTTTTTCGTGATCAATCTTTCAGCGAAGATAAAGTTTCTGCAAGTAGCTGCAGAATTGAAGATATGCTTCGTATGCAAACTGCACAATTTGCAGAAGATGCAAGCCCTATGTCGCATCCCGTTCGCCCTGCCTCTTACATTGAAATGAATAATTTTTATACTGCTACAGTGTATGAGAAAGGTGCGGAAGTTATTCGCATGCTGCATACTTTATTGGGTCCCACACTTTTTAGAAAAGCCTGTGATCATTATTTTTCAACATTTGATGGTCAGGCCGTTACTGTCGATGATTTCGTGGATACCATGCAAGAAGTATCCAATATTGATTTGACACAATTTCGATGTTGGTATTCGCAATCTGGCACACCTATTGTATCTGTAAAATTTGAATGTCATCCAGACGAGCACACCATTATTTTTCATTTTTCACAGCACACACCACCTACAGCGGATCAAAAAGAAAAGCAGCCTCTTCATATCCCTATTCGTATAGGGCTTTTGGATGAACAAGGAAAATTAATACCTTTTGAGATATCAGGGCAACCCCAAGCATTGGAGCAAGTTTATTCTTTAACGGGGAAAGAGGCTACATTAAAAATTTCGCATATTGAAGGCAAAGTTGTACCTTCATTATTTCGTCAATTTTCTGCGCCTGTAAAAATGCTCGTAGAGGATACGCCTGACGAATGGTTTTTTATTGCTTCACATGACACGGATCCTTGTGCGCGCGCCATTGCTTTTAATAAATTATGTCAGCATGAATGTTTTGAGGCAATTGATGCAGAAAAAGTATTAGAACCAAAGCGATTATCTTTATTTATGGCATCAATACTGCAAAGTGAAACTCAAGATTATGCTATGATGGCGCATTTGTTATCATTGCCTACGGAAATGTTTTTTGAAGCATCAAGAACTCCTGTGGATGTGAATGGTATTGTTATCTGGCGGGCAAATACCAAACATTATTTGGCGAAAATGTTGTATGAATCCTTCAAGCAATATTATTTAGCCTTGGTGGATAAGGATTTAACTTTTTCATCCAAAGCAGCCTCCAAGCGTTTATTAAGACAAGTTTGTCTTGATTATATGGTTGCAAGCGGTGAAACAGAAGCGATTGCATTAGCAGCAGAGCAATATAGTGAGCACACGAATATGACGGAAATGATGGGTGCATTGCGTGCTTTGCGCGATAGTAAGAATGAAGCGCGAGAAATATGTTTGCTTGATTTTTATGAGCGATTCAAAGATAATCCGCTGGTCATGGATAAGTGGTTTTCTTTACAGGCAACAGCCAGAAGGGACGATGTGGTGTCAACACTTCAAAAATTAGTCAGTCATCCTGCCTTTAATATCAAAAATCCAAACAAAGTTTATAGTTTATTTGGTGCTTTTGGTTTTCAAAATTTTTCTGAATTTCATCGTGCGGATGGCTCAGGGTACGAATTTATTCGTGATGCAGTGATCACATTAGATGCTATTAATCCGCAAGTGGCTGCTCGGGTGATAAAACCACTGGTTCAGTATCGTCGATTTGATAAAGAGCGCGCGGAGTTGATGCATCGTGCGCTTGTTAAAATATCAGAAACAAAAAATATTTCTAAAGATGTTTTTGAAATTGTTTCAAAAACAGTGAGTAATCACAGGAGTGATGATGACATACTATAGTCTTGAAAGACAAAAGAGGATTATTGGAGAAGTGTTAGAAATAGCAGGTAAACATATTCCTGCCTCTAAGTTAACACTGATCAAAAAGTTCATCTCTTTTTATTATGCAAAAGTTTCTGATCAGGATTTATCTGAGCGCACTGTAACTGATCTCTATGGAGCTGCTATTTCTTCTTGGAATTGTTTGGCAAAAAGAAAGGAACCTGATGAGCAATCTGTGATTGTTTATAATCCTGATAATGAAAATAGTGGTTGGCAATCAAAGCATACCATTATTGAAGTTGCGACATCAGCAAAATCTTTTTTATTAGATTCTTTGCGCATGGTGCTGAGTGAACAGCATATTATTTATTTGATGATTTCTCCTGGCCCTGTCGTATTAACGCGTGATGCAGCCAGAAAAGTGACAGATTTTCAACCTGCCTCTTTAGAAGATATATCTCAACAAAAAGAAATTTCTATTTATGTTGAAATTAATCGATTGTCTGTACCTGAAGAACTCTCTACGCTTAAAAAGCAATTAGAAGCTGTATTGGCCGATGTGAGTGAAGCAGTGAATTCCTGGCAAGACATGAGGGACGCTTCTACAGAAACGATTGAGTCTTTAAGTAATGGTTCAAATCATTTGCCAGATACGGAAAGAGAAGAAGCTATTGCTTTATTATCTTGGATGGAAGATGATAATTTTACGTATTTAGGTGTATGTGATTATCGTTTTTTAGACAAAGCCTTAACATTATTACCTGATTCTTTTTTAGGATTATGTAAAAGTAAATATCAAGCTATTGATGCCCCAGCGCGCTTTCATGATCATTCTTTAGTAGATATGCAGCAGTTGATGGTTATTTCTACTGTACATAGACCTTCCCGTCCTTACCGTATTGCTGTAAAGTTTTTTGATAAATCTGGAAAACATATTGGTGAACGGCATTTTTATGGATTATTTACATCTACTGCTTATCATTGTTCGCCGGATCAAATTCCTGTTATTCGTAATAAAGTGAATAATATTTTAAAGAAATCAGGTTATTTGAAGTTCGATCACGATGGCCGGACGTTGCTCAATATCTTAGAAACATATCCTCGTGATGAGTTATTTCAAAGTAATGAAAAAGATTTATTTGATATCTCTATGGGGATTATGCATTTGCATGAACGCGCACGTGTTCGTTTGTTTATTAGAAAAGACTACCAGGATAGATATTTTTCTTGTTTGATTTTTATACCCAGAGATCGATTTAGTTCCCAATTGCGAGAAAAATTAAGTCGTATTTTAATGGAGGCGTTGGGCGGGGTAAGAGTTGAATTTACTTCGCGGTTTTCAGAATCTATTTTGGCATCCACGCATTTAATTATTACATTAGATCCTAGAAAAACCATCAAACACTATGATCCGCAAGCATTAGAAAAAGTGCTTGTGGATGCAAGCCGCACATGGTCAGATAGCTTGTATGATGCGTTAATTGAGCATTATGGTGAATCTATGGGTGTTGATTTGTATGAAAAATACAAAGACGCTTTCCATGCGGGTTATCAAGAAGCATATGCACCTCGCACAGCAGTAGATGATATTCAGCACATGGAGCTGTTGAAGTCTTCTCAAGATATTGGAATGAGCCTTTACAAACCGCTTGAACCTTTAAATGGTTATGTGCATTTTAAAATATTGTTGAGATCAAATGCCATTCCGCTCTCTGATGTGTTGCCGTTGTTGGAGAATATGGGTTTTAAAGTATTAGGTGAACGTGCAAATCAAATTTATTTGAAGGAAAGCGACCCAGTCTGGATTAGTGAGTTTATTTTAAGTCCAAGAGAAGATATTGCCTCAAATGTTAAAATAGATGTTTCGGAAATGAAGGAGCATTTTCAAGAAACTTTTGAGCGGATTTGGCGAGGCCTAGTAGAGAATGACGGATTTAATGCGCTCGTTGTATATGCAGACTTGAATTGGCAAGAAACTGTTATCTTGAGGGCATATGCAAAATATTTTAGACAAATAGGTGTTCATTTTAGTCAGCAATATATTGAACGTACGTTAACAAAATATGCTCGTGTTTCCCATTTAATGTTAAGCATGTTTCATGCTTATTTTGATCCACATCAGCAACGATCTTCGGAAAATGAGAAAAAAATAGAGGAAAAAATATTAGCAGAAATTGATGCCATTACTAATTTAGATGAAGATCGCATTTTGCGCGTTTATTTATCTGCTATAAAAGCGACCTTGCGAACTAATTTTTATCAAAAAACAGATGAAGGTGAGCCCAAATCCTATATCAGTTTTAAAGTGAACCCTAAAGAAATTGCAGGCATGCCATTGCCTTATCCTGAATTCGAAATTTTTGTTTACGCTCCATGGGTAGAGGGTGTACATTTGCGTGGCGCAAAAGTGGCACGCGGAGGGTTACGCTGGTCTGATAGGCGTGAAGATTTTCGTACAGAAGTGCTGGGGTTAATGAAGGCTCAGCAAGTTAAAAATGCAGTCATTGTCCCTGCTGGTGCAAAGGGTGGATTTGTTCCTAAATGCATCTCTATTAATGCAACGCGCGATGAAATTTTCCAGGAAGGTATTCGATGCTACCAAACTTTTATCAGAGGGTTGTTAGATATCACGGATAACCGTGAAGGTGACCAAGTGGTTCCGCCTTATCAAGTAGTACGGCGAGATGGAGACGATCCTTATCTTGTTGTGGCAGCAGATAAAGGCACTGCGACTTTTTCAGATATTGCCAATAGTGTTGCTGCTGAATATCACTTTTGGTTAGGAGATGCTTTTGCCTCCGGTGGTAGCCAAGGATATGATCATAAAAGAATGGGGATCACTGCTAAGGGCGCTTGGGAATCGGTGAAACAACATTTCAGTGAATTGAATCAAGATATTCAGAATCAATCATTCACAGTAGTGGGTATTGGCGATATGTCTGGCGATGTGTTTGGTAATGGCATGTTGCTTTCTCATCAAATTAAACTGGTTGCTGCATTTAATCATCAACATATTTTTCTTGACCCTAGTCCAGATGTGAATATCAGCTATGATGAGCGCCAACGCTTATTTAATTTGCCGAGGTCTACATGGGCAGATTATGATCCTAAATTGATTTCGAAAGGCGGTGGTATATATTCTCGTCAATTAAAATCAATCCGTTTATCGGATGAAGCAAGAACATTATTGGATGTAAATAAAACTGAAATGACGCCTAATGAATTAATTACAGCGATTTTGAAAGCGTCGGTTGATCTATTATGGAATGGTGGTATTGGCACATACGTAAAAGCAGAAGCAGAAAGCAATTTGGATGTGGGCGATCGCGCTAACGATGCATTGCGTATTAATGGCAATGAATTACGCTGCCGTGTAGTAGGGGAGGGTGGGAATCTTGGGCTCACTCAGCTGGGTCGTATAGAGTACGCTGTGGCAGGAGGTATTTTATTTACAGATTTCATTGATAATGCGGGTGGCGTTAACTGCTCTGACCATGAGGTCAATATCAAAATTTTGCTTAATAAAATGATGTCTGAAGGCGATTTAACGTTTAAACAGCGAAATGAATTATTATTTTCTATGACAAATGAAGTTTCAGTGTTAGTGTTGCGTGATAATTTTTATCAAACGCAAGCATTAGGTCTTTCTGCGTCACGCGCGCCTAAAATATTTGATGAGTATGTAAGGTTCATGTTGGATTTAGAAAGGACAGATTTTTTGAATCGCACATTAGAATATTTGCCAACGGATAAAGAGATCACACATAGACGCGCAGAAAATATTGGGTTTACTCGCCCCGAGCTAGCAGTGTTGTTGGCCTATAGTAAAATCAATTTGAAAACAATGCTCGCTAAGGCAGATCTGCTGGATCATCCTGAATGTTTACCTTATTTGAGAGCAGCTTTTCCAAAACAAATCAGCGAAAAATTTCCTGCTCAATTACAGGAGCATCGTTTGAGACGTGAGATTATTGCTACTCAATTAGCAAATGCAATTTGTAATCGCATGGGCCCTACTTTTATTAAACGTATTTATGATGAGTCTGGTGCAAAGGCTCCTGTAGTTGTGAGCAGTTATTTAATTGCGAGCAATATTTTTGATATGGATGGATTATGGGATCAAATCCAGGCGCTAGGAACAACAGTACCTATTGCCTTGCAATACGAAATGACAATGATCCTGGTGCGGTTGGTGCGTCGTGCGACACGCTGGTTTTTAAGGAATCGGCGTGTGCATTTAGATATCAAAGAATGTGTGGATATTTTTAAACCTCGTATTCAGGAATTATCTTCTAACTTGGCAGATGTTTTGGCAGGAGAAGAGCTTGAAAAGTTACATGAAAATATCCAGATTTATGAGTCTCAGGGCGTTCCTCTTGCATTGGCTTTGTCGATTGCAGGATGCCGTGCACTGGTATCTGCAATGGATATTGTTGAAGCAGCGATGATTCAGAATTTATCTGTAAAAGAAGTTGCAACAGTGTATTTTTCAATTGGCGCGCGTTTACAATTAGATTGGTTCCGTGCACGCATTGCCTCACATGATGTGCATGATAATTGGGATGCGTTGGCAAGAGCAGCCTATCGTGATGATTTGGATAGGCAGCAAAGAAGTGTGACAGAAAGCATTTTATCCTATTGCAAAAAATCTAAAGATATCCCTAAAGGGATGCAAGCATGGGAAAATGAACAAAATGATTTGGTAGAGCGCTGGAAATTTATGCTAAATGATTTGCGCGCTAGTACTTCGCAAGATTTTACAATGTATGCCGTTGCGTTGCGCGAACTTTCTGATTTGGCTCAGTCAAGCCATAGCCAGTTACAAAATTTAACATATGAGTAGCGACATGTTATATCCTTTTTTGAGGGCATTTTTATTCCTATTGCCTCCTGAGCGTGCACACGCATTAGTATTGCATTGGTTGGATATTCAGTCGCTATTTTTTACTTATCATCAGCCAGAGCATCCAGTACGAGTGATGGGTATTGATTTTCCATCACGCGTAGGGTTGGCTGCGGGTTTTGATAAAAATGGTGACCACATTAAAGCATTGGCGTCTTTAGGATTTGGTTTTTTAGAAATAGGCACCGTGACGCCAAAACCACAAGCAGGCCAAGCATTACCGAGAGTCTTTCGCTTTCCTAAAGATGAAGCACTGATTAATCGTATGGGCTTCCCCAATAAAGGTGTTGATTATTTATTGGAACGTCTCGCTCAGCTTAAAGTTCGCCCTGTGTTAGGCATTAATATTGGGAAAAATGCAGTGACTTCTTTAGAAAACGCAGTACATGATTATTTATATTGCTTTAAACGCGTTTATCCTTTTGCAGATTACGTGACTGTTAATTTATCTTCTCCTAATACTCCAGGGTTACGTGAGTTGCAAGGAGGGCAATATTTGCCTGAATTATTATTGGCATTGAAGCATGAACAGAAACGTCTAGCAGAAGAAAACGGTCGGCATGTACCTTTAGCGGTTAAACTCTCGCCTGAGTTGACTGATGAAGAAATTAAATCCATCGCTCAGGTTTTGTTGCAAACTAAAATAGAGGGTGTAATCGCTACTAATACAACCACGGGCCGAGCGGGTTTGAATGCTTTCACCCAGCAGGCGGGAGGCTTGAGTGGTGCGCCGCTCTTTAACCCCTCTACAAGCATTTTAAAGCGTTTAAAGCAAGAGTTGGGAGAAAGCGTGAGTATTATAGGGGTAGGGGGAATAATGAGACCCGAAGATGCTCAAACGAAATTTGACGCAGGCGCAGAGCTCATCCAACTTTATACCGGGCTTATTTATAAAGGACCAAGCTTGATTAAAGCCGCTCAAAAGAGAGAGTTTCTCTCTTAATTTTCTCAAAAGTCTATGGGTTTTGTGAGACATTGCCTATTTTTGCCATCTTTTTAGCTAAAGTTGGCAGCCTTTATTGAATTGACTTTTTCGTTATGGTAACTTGGGCTAGTTGGAAGAACATTTGTTTTGCAGGGGGTCATCACAATACTTGCAAAATCAATGTGATAGCAATAGTGTTGTCACGTCTAAAGTTTGTCAATAAACTTGTGTCAGTTGATTGGTAATGTTAGAATGTGCACCACTCGGGTCTACTTATCTCGTGTGGAGAGGGTGGAAGAAGTTTTAGTCATAAAATAGGAAGTGTCATATGCCACGCAAAACAGATAAACGTCAACGCCTGATTCAGTCTGCGAAAAAATTGATCCGTAGACAAGGTTTCCATTTAACAACCCTCGCGGATATCGCACAAGAGGCGGATGTGCCGTTGGGTAACGTTTACTACTACTTCAAAACCAAAGAAGCCATTGGTGAAGCGGTTATATTAGATATCTCTCGCAGTTTAAGCGAATTGATTGCGTCATGGGACGAGAATAATGACCCACGTGATCGTTTATTTGCGTTGGTGCAAGAAGAAGTTGCCAATGTGGATGAAACAGCACGTTCTGGTTGCGCCATTGGTGGTTTGTGCCAAGAGCTCTCCAAGCAAGGTGGTCCATTGGCTGAAGCCGCTGCTAAATTGATGAACGATACCATTGCTTGGGCCGGTAAGCAGTTCCATGCATTAGGTTTTGGAGATTCTTCTCACGACTTAGCAAACCAATTCTATGCAACAGTACAAGGCACTGCTTTGTTGACCAGCACCTTTAAAGAGCCAAAGCTCATGATTAATTTGAGCCATTCTTTACGTGCTTGGTTGGATAAGAGCGTTGCAAAAGGGAAAGCAACAGCTCCTTTAGCTGAGACAGCTTAATTTAGAAGAGATAAAATAAAGGGCGGAATTTTCCGCCCTTTGTTTTTGAGTGGTCAGCTACGAGCGCTTATCTTCCATTTCTGTTGTTATTTGATGCTGTGTTTCTATTAAATGTAGCTGCTGCTGCTGCAATGGCACGCTCAACCGCAGGCGGCCGGGTAAAATTGACAACTCTCCTTGTTGCTGGCGCGCTTACGGGCAGCTGTGCAGAAGGGATGGCATTTTCGTTATTGAGTATTAATGGGTAATGAAATTGCGGTTCCGTTGACCCGACTGTTAATTCTTCTTCTAGTTCTCTGTGGGGGCCCCTTTCCGCTCTCAAGGCCTCCGCTTCGAAGGCTGCTGTGAGGCCGCGCTTTACTCCTGCACCGCGCACTTCGGTAGAGGGTCTCGCAACAGCAGCTTCGGGTACGTTTGATAATAAATTGAGAGGGGTGCCATACGAGTTAACAATGGGGCGGGTGGCTGGCTTTTTAGGAGCGAGCACAGGAGGGCTGATAAGCCTCGTCGTGAGGTATTCTGTCTGGCCTGTGAGAATCTTATCAAGGCTATTAAGTACCGCGCCTTGCATCTCATCGCGAATGCTTGAGTCTTCATTTGCTAGCAGATAGATAAAAGTAGTAAACACCTCTTTATTTTGATGAGTATCTTTAGAATTAAAAGTAAGCGTGAATTGCTGGTCGTTATCGAACCCATTGGACACAATGCCCTTAGTATTTTCGCTAGGAGCCTGTTGACGTAATCTTTCTATAGATTCAGAGGGACCTAGCATTCGAACGACAAAGTGGCCCTCCCATGAGCAGTAAAAACTTAATTCATTTAAATAATTAGCTGATTTTATATTTCTATTATAGTGAACAGAATAGGGATCGATCGAGCCTGTAGGTTGGCGGTTTGTAAAATTTCCTTCTCTCTTCCAGACGGGCATAGTAAAATCTCCAACATAAGCTATGGGTGGTGAAAACTACTTAAGATTCTAACACTAAGTTTTAAAATAAGCAAAATTTATCCGGCCTATTTTATTATTTAATAATACGATGTTGCCTCGTATGTTTGGAGTATAGTCAACAAAAGAAAATTTGCTAACTATAAATGAAGGTCATTGTAAAACAAAATGGACAATTAAGGTAAGTGCGCTAATAAATATTAAAATAAATACAATGCCTGCCAAGACATAGGGCCATAGCGCATGCTGTGCGAAATCCTCTTGAGCGCTTTTGCTGGCTCGTATACCCAAAAAAGCCCCTAACACACCGACAATGATCTTCCATAATTTCATGATATGAGGGCCTTTGTCATTTGGGCACGTACTTCTGTCATGAGCTGATTTCGAGCTTCGTGAGTCATCCCTTTTGTGTCAATAGGGTCACCAATGGTAACCGTCACCTTTTTATCAGCGCTAAATTTCCATGTTTTGGCGGGCAAAATATCACGCGTGCCTTTGATCGTGAGAGGAATAATAATGGCTTGGGCATCGATAGCTAACATAAATAGCCCTTTTTTGAAGGGTAATAAATCTCCTGTGCGAGACCGTGTTCCTTCAGCTGCAGCCCAAACAACAATCCCACTTTCCATTAATTTTTTTGCTTGCTCTAGCGCTTTTAAAGCCTTGGTGCGGTCTTGACGGTCAATTTTAATAAACTCGTGTTTGCCAAGCGCCATGCCAAAAAAAGGAATGCGAAATAATTCTTTTTTTGCAAGCATGCGTACGCTTAATGGGATGCCTGCAAAAACAGCAGGAATGTCAAAATGGCTGCTGTGAGTACTAATGAGCATATAAGAGCGCCCAGGTACGATCTCCGGAAGTTTTCCATTGACTTGTAAGGTAGCAGAAACAGCTGCAAGCATTTCTTTCCCAAATTGGTGAGCCATTTTATCTGTGACAGAGCGTGTATTTTGGCCTGTGACGTTAACGTAAATGCTGTGTATCATTAATTTAGAGAATAATACTAATGATGCAAATGCCATATACCAAGATGATTTTTTAATCTTTTGAAACACAGAAACCTCCATTACCACTTGGGTGTTGATGATACTTTTATCTTTGAATTGGCTTCAAAAAACTTTTTAATCGTTGCGTTTTTTGGTTTAATTTATATTCGTAAATCATTCTGTAAATGAGCACATTTTTAACGTATTCTCGGGTTTCATAGAAGGGGATATTTTCGATCCAAATATCTGGATCCATGCTTACATTTTCAGGCGGCATCCACTGATAAACACGGTGTGGGCCAGCATTATAGGCTGCTGTTGCCAATACTATATTTTGCCCCAAAGATTTATAGAGCTCATTTAAATAAGCTGTCCCTAAATGTAGATTTTTAGTTGCGTTCAATAATTGTTGTGGAGAAAGATAGGGTTCGCGTAATTTTCGAGAAAGTTGTTTGGCGGTCAGCGGCATGAGCTGCATTAATCCTAGCGCACCGACGGGTGATTTTGCGTCTGGCATAAAAGCGCTTTCTCTCCGCGCGATGGCAAACACCCAGGCAGGACTTAAGCTTTGTTTTTTCGCCTCTCTTAAAACGCTATCTTTATAAACAATAGGAAAACGTATGGTTGTGTTGTTGCGATTTTCAGCACGAGATAATGTAAAAATAGCTCTGTCGTACCATCCCATATTATATGCAATGGTTGCTGCAGCTTGCATGCCTATTTCAGACATGTTTCTGGCTGCATAATCCCATTCGATGCGAGCAGCGTCTATTTGTTTGAGCCGATAAAATTCTACAGCGCGTGCGATGCCGCGGTTAGTTTTTGCTTTTTGAATATCAGTTTGCATCACGGTAGGCGTGGGTAAATGTAAAGGATAAGGGGCATTAAAAAGATCACTGGCAAAAAAGCCTTGAAATAAGCGTTCTTTGCTGACGGTATTTAATAAAGGCTGTGCAAGCTCGGGTTTTCCTGTTTGCATAAAACCTCTTGCTTGCCAATACACCCACGTGGAATCCTTTTTCAAATCTGCTGGCATGTTATTCACATAAGTGATCACATTTTTCCAATCACCATGCCATAATGCATGGCGCACGCGCCACTCATGCATAGCAGGTGTGAAAAACTCAGGTTTAAGTTTGGCATACCATATAGTTGCTTCAGGGTGATGTTCTGTTGCAAGCTCCAGTGCGATTGCACCATAAATGCGCTGCTTTTCTGCTTCTGTAAAGTACCCAGGTTTGTTTATCTTGTTGAATGCTTTTTGTGCAATAACAGCATCGCGACGTGCTAAACGCGCTAATCCGTATACCTGAATGTTTCTTAATGCGCCGTGGGTATTGGCAAATAAGCGAGCAGAGGTGATGAGCTGTGGATCGCGCGCAACACTTAACCACGTATTGACATATGCTTGTTCATTATGAGGAAGATATTTTCTAAGATGGCTTGCAAGACCATATTCTTTTGCAAGAACAGCAAGCTCAATACGTTCCCAAACAAGAGGCTTGGTTAAACGCCCTGCTTTAATCCATGCTGCAATAGGCTGGTTGCAGCTATCTGGTCTTGATTTTCCATAAAGCCAAATAGACTTTATTTCATCAAGCGCAGTGCTGTCACGGTTGCGCAATCTTACTGTAAGTGCGGTGCATTGCATCGCTATATCACCTAAATTTCGATATTCTCTTAAAAATATTGTATCATTCTGAGTTGTTTTTTCATTTGCAAGTTTTCCTAACCAAAATTCCCGCAGCCGTTTTTCAAGTACAGTGCCGTGCTGAGCCGCCAAAAACACATCTATTTCTGTTTGATTAACTCTTTTTTGGAGAATATCCATTTTCAACTTTTCAAATTCAAGATAATCGTAAAGCGGGTAAGCTGTAGGTTTAAGACGTGCTTTCAATGTTTCAAATTGTTTAACTTTCCCACTGCGGAGCGCAGAAAAAGCGTCTTTATATAATTTATTTTGAGCGTCAATACTCATCGCAAATAAATTAAATGGGAGTACAGAAAGGGTGGCTGCCAAAACGGCGCAAAATATATAACGCAAAACGAACACGCTGACCTCACGCAAAGACTATGATGATTGAATGATAGTGGGGTCTGTTTAATGTAGCAAGCCCTCTTCGCCTTCTTTTTCTTCTAAATGAATAGGATCAGATTCGTCGACTTCACTTGCCTCAATTTCAAATGGGCCAGACCAGTCTTCAGGCGGTGGAATCATGGCTAATGGAAGAGAAGCCCAGCTTTCGGGATCAAGCTGGTTAATCTCTCCATCAAAGTACTGAAGTTGGATTTCACCCTCTGACTCATCCAGTGCGACCACTTCAAACATTTCGCCTGAATCCGTATTAAGGTACCAGGCGCCAATTTCTGGAAATGTGTGCATGGTAACCTCCAAATTAAATCAATTTAACTAACCTATATAATAACTATAGCACGCTTTCCAAGGAGGCGCCTTTTTTTAATAAGTTGATAAATAAGGGCTATTTTTATGGGCATATTGCGAGCGAGCTAGCAATGTGCCCATAAAGATGCGCTTTAGAAGCGTTCGGCGGACATTACTCAATGTTCAATCGGTTGTCAACGGATTTTACACCTTCGATACGCTGTGTTTTGTTAACAGCAGCGTCGATGCTGGCCTGGCTATCTACATCGCCAGACAGTGTAACAACGCCTTGATTGGTGACGACATGGATATCAAAGCTTTTTAAGCCAGGTTCTGCGAGCAAAGCTGCTTTCACGGCGGCAGTAGTGCCTGCATCATCCATGTATTGCCCTGTCCTTTCCGCGGTGCTTTGTTGCTGGGCAGTCATTCCTAAGAGTGGAAAAATTGTTAGCAAGCCAACAATCGTGAATGTTAAGAACTTATTCATGATAACCTCCTGAGATGTTTCTATCTTAATAATAGATTAATATTTTTATTTTACATGCATGGATTAAATAAAGCCAATATTACGATCTCTAACCAAATAACTCATTGTGTGAGTCTAATCTTCTCATCGTAATGCATGAGACAAGTGCAATGCCATTTTCTCGCTGTGACTACATGTCAATAAATTTTTAAAAGCTCTTGACCCCAAAGAGATAGTATGAGATAAGACAGTGTCTCTTTGTTGGCTGAGGATTGCTATGAACTTGCTGCTATGGATTGCAGCCCTTTTTGCTCTATTAGGGCTTGGGTATTGTGCAACGCCTATTTGGATATGGACAGCCACATCAGCTGCTGTGCTTTTCATTTTAACAACAGAGCATGCATTGCCTTGGGTGCTGCTATTATTCCTTTGGGTAATGTGGGGCATCATTTCGGCTTTTCTTCATATTGGCGCATTACGCGCTCCCTTATTTTCCAAACGCATTGCAGCGTTTATAAAAAAACAAATGCCGCCTATTTCTGAGACAGAGCAAGCTGCTATTGATGCAGGCGATGTGTGGTGGGATGCTGCACTGATGAGAGGTGAGCAACGTTGGGAGGAGATTCACTCTTTTCATTTAGCAACATTAACGGACGAAGAGTCTGCCTTTTTAAATAACCAAGTAAATACTTTATGCAGCTTGATAGATACATGGACGCAAGAAAAAGCACGTGTGCACAGTGATGCTGTCTGGGATTATATCAAAAAAGAACGTTTTTTTAGTATGCTCATCCCCAAAAGTGACGAAGGATTAGGATTTTCTGCTTATGCACAATCTTGTGTGGTGAGTAAAATTGCTACAAAAGACATTAGCACGGCTGTGACAGTCATGGTACCAAATTCATTGGGTCCTGCGGAATTATTACTGCATTATGGCACAGCAGAGCAAAAAGCCTATTATTTGCCGCGCTTGGCGAATGGAACTGATATTCCTTGTTTTGGTTTAACTTCCCCAGAAGCGGGTAGCGATGCAGGCGGCATGGTGGATTATGGCATCATTAAAGAAGGAATGTTTGAGGGAGAAAAAGTATTAGGGATAGAGCTTCATTTTGAGAAGCGTTATATTACGTTAGCGCCTGTTGCAACAGTGATTGGGTTGGCTTTTAAATGTTTTGATCCTCAACATTTATTAGGCAAAACGGTGGATTGCGGTATTACAGTTTGTTTATTGCCCGCGGACTATCCGGGGATTGAAATAGGAAACAGGCATTATCCTATCGGGGCTTCATTTCCCAATGGCACTATTAAAGGTAAAAATATTTTTGTGCCGCTATCTTGGGTGATTGGTGGGCAGCCAATGGTTGGCCAGGGTTGGCGCATGTTGATGGAGTGCTTGGCTGCTGGGCGCGGTATTTCATTGCCTGCTTTGGCAAGCGCTAGCTCAAAACTGGCTTATGTTTCCAGCGCGTGTTACGGGCGTGTGCGCAAACAGTTCAAAGTATCCATTGGTGAATTTGAAGGCGTTCAAGCTGCGATGGCAGAAATAGGCGCTGTCACTTATTTATTAGAAGCCATGCGTACAGTTACTTCAAGCGCTATTGTTGAGGGGGTAAAACCTGCTGTTATCTCAGCAATTGCAAAATATCACATGACAGAACTAGGGCGGAAAGCGATGACTCACGCCATGGATATTCACGGCGGAAAAGGCATTATGACAGGTCCATTGAACTATCTGGCAAATGTTTATATGACGATGCCCGTAGCGATTACGGTGGAAGGGGCCAATATCCTTACGCGTAATTTAATTATTTTCGGTCAAGGTGCTATTCGTTGTCATCCTTTTTTATTAAAAGAAATGAAATTTGCTTTAGCGCCAACATTAAATTTAAAAGAATTTGATACACTGCTGTGCCAGCATATCAAATTTTCATTTGATAAATTTTTTAAGACGATTGTATTGGGCTTAACTCGGGGCTTATTAACAAAAACATCTTCTGAATTAGGAAATGTGCGTGCGCAACGAGCAGTGACGCGCATGAGCGATGCCTTAGCTTTTGTATCTGATATAACATTTTTAGTATTGGGTGGCAAATTAAAGCGAAAAGAATTTTTATCGGCTCGCTTGGGCGATGTGCTCAGTTATCTTTATATGACAACCTGTATGATCAAATATGCAGCTGCAACACCCAATGCGCCTAAAGAAACAGTGGCTTTTGCTATTCAATACTGTTTACATCAGATCCAAATTGCTTTTGATGGTTTTTTTGCTAATTTCCCTTCCCGATGGGTTGGAAAGATGTTGCGTTTCTGTGTTTTTCCGTTTGGTGTGTCATACCCTTATCCTTCTGATGATAAAACCCATGCTGTAGCAAAAGAAATGATGTCTTTTGACCCTCATGAATCCATATGGAGCACTTTTTATTGTGGAGGAGAAAAAGATAATTTAGGCTTGGTGATGGCAGCAGCGCAACAAGAAATAAAATTGCAGGATGCATTGCGCACAATAAGGCATTTTAAGGTTGAAACATCATTGCCGCAAACCTTGCGCGACAAAGTGATTGCTGCTCGTAAAGCTGGTATTGTGAATGAATCTGATTATTCTGATCTAATACAGTATTGTGATTTGTACGAGCAATCCGTTCGTGTGGATAGTTTTGCCCCTTAAATATTGAGGAGTTTTTTATGTTTTCCAATCAGAATGTATACATTGTGGATGGTGCGCGTACACCTTTTTTAAAAGCACGCACATCAGCAAATCCTTTTTCAAATAGTGATTTGGCTGTTTTGGCAGGACAGGCATTACTCATGCGTCAGCCTTTTTTGCCAAGTGATATTGATCAAGTCATCGTTGGGTCAACCGTACCTAATCCTAATGAGCCGAATATTGGTCGTATTGTTGCATTACGCGTAGGTTGCGGAGATCATGTGCCGGGCATGACAGTGATGCGTAATTGTGCATCAGGATTGCAAGCATTAGATAGCGCAGCAAACCAAATTTTATTAGGAAAAAGTGATTTAATATTGGCGGGCGGCACAGACGCCATGAGCCAAGCACCGTTATTGTTCAATAAGGATATGACAAAATGGCTATCTTATTTTTTTGCAGCGAAAACAATAGGAGAGAAATTAGCATTATTGCCAAAGCTTCGTCCTCATTTTTTTGCGCCGGTGATTGCTTTATTAAAAGGGTTAACTGATCCCGTGGTGGGCATTAATATGGGGCAAACGGCAGAAAATGTAGCTCATTTGTTCGGGATCACGCGAAAAGAAATGGATGAGTATGCTTTAGAAAGCAATAAGCGAACAGCAAAAGCACAAGATGAATCGTTATTCTCATCAGAAATAATATCTATTTGTGATGAGAAAGGAAAATGTTATGAGGCAGATGATGGAGTGCGTCGAGATACCTCTCTTGAGAAGCTTGCAAAATTAAAACCGTTTTTCGATAAAAAATATGGGCAAATTACGCCAGGTAACAGTTCTCAAATAACAGATGGTGCAGCGATGTTATTATTAGCAAGCAAAAAAGCAGTCGAAAAATATCAGTTGCCTGTCCTTGCAAAAATCATTGATTGCCAGTGGAGTGCACTTAACCCTGCTTACATGGGCTTGGGTCCCGCTCATGCTATCGCTTCATTATTGAAAAATCAAAATTTATCGTTAAAAGATATTGATTATTTTGAGATCAATGAAGCATTTGCCGCACAAGTGATTGGTTGTATGAAAGCATTAGAAAGCGAAGATTATTGTAAAGAAACGCTAGGATTGCCAACTGCAATGGGGACTATCCCACTGTCTCGTTTGAATGTAGATGGCGGTGCCATTTCGATAGGGCACCCTGTTGGGGGCAGCGGGGCACGGTTAGTGCTGCATTTGGCACACGTATTAAAGCGTAGCGGTACTAAACGAGGAGTTGCTAGTTTATGTATTGGGGGAGGCCAAGGTGGTGCGATGCTTATTGAATCAGTTGATGGGGTTTAAAGATGAATACAGTGAAACCATATGAACATTGGATATTTAAGACAGACGAAAATGGTATTGCATGGCTTTATTTTGATAAAAAAGGGGAGAATGCAAACACCCTCAATAATGAAGCGTTAGATGAATTAGCAGATGCTATTGCAACATGTGCGGCACATCCTCCGAAAGGAGTGATTATTGCGTCAGCGAAAAAATCAGGATTTATTGCTGGTGCAGATGTGCGTGAAATTCAAAAACTCACAACGCCAGAAGCTGTTGTTAAATTCTTGAATAAAGGTCAAGGTATTTGTGAGGCGATTGAAAAATTACCTTGCCCTACATTAGCGTATATCAATGGATTTTGTTTGGGTGGCGGCTTAGAGTTATCGTTATCTTGCGATTATCGTATTGCAGAAGATAGTCCTGATACAAAAATGGGTTTACCTGAAGTCATGTTAGGTATTTTGCCAGGATGGGGCGGCACAGTTCGTTTACCACGTATTGCGCCTGTTCATACCGCATTAGAAATGATGTTAACAGGGAAAACATTACGCGCCAAAGCAGCTAAAGCTGCGGGTATTGTGGACGAATGTTTGCCAGAGCGAGTAATGAAACTAGCAGCTATAAGTATTATTTTAAATAAGCCGCCTAAGCGCCGTGCTCCGTGGTATAACGATATCTTCCGATTTAAACCAGCTCGTGCTTTATTGGCAAAACTATTAAGAAAACAGGTTGAAAAACGTGCTTCCCAAGCACATTACCCATCGCCTTTTGCGATCATAGATAACTGGGAGGAGTATGGGGTTGCGGCAGATGAAGGTTTTCAAGCAGAAATCAACGCACTTGAAAAACTTGCAACAAATAATACTACTCAAAATTTAGTTCGCATTTTCTTTTTGCAAGAGCAATTAAAGGATATGGCAAAAAAATCCAAATATAAAGCACAGCATGTGCATGTAATAGGTGCTGGCACAATGGGCGGCGATATTGCCATGTGGTGTGCTATGCAAGGGTTGCGTGTCACATTGCAAGACACTGCCATGTCGCGCATTGCGCAAGTGCTTAAAAAGTTTAATGATGATTTGAAAAAACGGATCAAAGAGCCTTTTAAGATCATGGATTATCGAGATTTATTAATTCCGGATGTAAAAGGAGAGGGTATAGCATTTGCAGATGTGATTATTGAAGCAGTATTTGAAGATCTGGAAGTAAAACAAAATATATTTAAAGATGCAGAAGCTCGTGCAAAATCAACTGCTATTTTAGCAACCAATACTTCCAGTATCCCGCTGGATGAAATTAATCAGGAAATGAAAAACCCTGGTAGGTTGGTGGGCATCCATTTCTTTAATCCTGTATCCAAAATGCAATTGGTAGAAGTAGTGCATGGGGAAAAAACAGATGTTGATGTAATGAGAAATGCTTTGGCTTTTGTTTTGCAGCTTAAAAAATTACCGCTTTCGGTAAAATCATCGCCAGGTTTCTTGGTGAACCGCTGCTTAACACCTTATTTATTAGAGGCTGTTGCTTTGTATGATGAAGGTGTTTCTCCTGTGCTGATTGATCGTGCCGCGGTGAAGTTTGGTATGCCAATGGGCCCGATAGAGCTTGCTGACGTAGTCGGTTTGGATATTTGTTTATCTGTTGCTGATCATTTAAAAGAAAAAATGGAAGTAAAAATTCCAGAGGCGTTAGTGGAAAAAGTGAAGTCTGGAAATTTGGGTAAAAAATCAGGTAATGGTTTTTATAAGTGGCAAGCTGGTAAGGCCGTAAAATCTCACCTTTCTCAACAGATCAGCCCAATACCGGAAAATGTGATTGAATCACGTTTAATTTTAAGGTTTTTAAATGAAGCAATGGCTTGTTTGCGCGAAAACATTGCAGCCAGTGCTGATGAAGTAGATGCTGGCATTATTTTTGCAACGGGTTTTGCGCCATTTCGCGGCGGTCCCATTCATTATGCAGAGGGTATTTCTTTTGAGCGTGTGCAGAAAGAGCTAAAAGAATATGCCAAAATTTATGGTGAGCGTTTTGCTCCCGATCTTGGATGGGAGGAGCTTAACAAATGAGCAAATGGATGTCGCGATTATCACTAGGCACTCAGGCATTGTCATGCTTCAAAACTAAGCAAGAAAAATCTTGGAACGTAGGAACTGTATCAATACTGGGTGCTGGTGTGATGGGCGCTAAGATCGCTGCAGTATTTGCAAACTCTGGGTATTCTGTATTTTTATTTGATTTGCCTGCAGGTGACAATAAAAATATGCTGGCAGAAGATGCGATAAAGGGATTGTTAAATACAAAGCCTCCTGCGTTGGTTTTGCCTGAGTGGTCAAAATATATTATTCCTGCCAATTATGAAACTGATTTGGAAAAATTAAAACATTGTGGTTTGATTATTGAAGCTATTTCAGAGCGAATGGATTGGAAGAAAGAATTATTTCACAAAATATCTCCTTTCATTTCTGATGAAGCAATATTAGCCACCAACACTTCAGGGTTAAGTATTGAGGCTTTGTCAAAATCCTTGCCAAAGCAATTGCGAAATCGTTTTTTGGGTATTCATTTCTTTAATCCTCCACGTTATTTGTCTTTGGTGGAAATGATTCCATCCACTCATACTGATCCAAAATTAGTAGACGAATTAGAAGCTTTTTTCACAACTTATATTGGGAAAAATGTATTAAGAGCATTTGATACGCCTAATTTTATTGGTAATCGCATGGGCGTGTTTTCATTGCTATCAACTTTGCATCATGCAGAGGCTTTTGATTTACGTTTTGATGTAGCTGATGCTTTAACAGGGACACTCATTGGACATCCTAAAAGTGCAACGTTTAGAACATTAGATGTGGTGGGGTTAGATACTTTTTCGCATGTTGTGGCGACAATGGCGCGTGATTTGAAGGATGATCCTTGGCATGATTTATTCACCATCCCAGCGTGGATGAAAAAATTAATTGATAAGGGTGCGTTAGGGGAAAAGTCAGGTGCTGGAATTTACAAAAAAGAGCGTGGAGAGATTTTTGTTTACGATGCAAAAGACGGTACTTATAAAAAAACGACAGGGCAGCCTAACCGTGAAGTTGCTGACACATTAAGAAATAAAAATAAAGCAGAAGCATTTAAAAAATTATTTTCTAGCAAACATCCTGAAGCTCAATTTTTGTGGGCGTGTCATAGAGATTTATGGCAGTATGCTGCACATCATTTGAAAGACATTGCGCATAATGCTAGAGATATTGATTCTGCCATGAGATGGGGCTTTGCGTGGGAAAAAGGTCCTTTTGAATTGTGGCAAAATATTGGTGTAGATTTTGTTTCAAAAAAAATCATAGACGATACTTCCTCGCTGAATGTTCCAGGTGTTGGTATATTGCCATCATGGATTTCTACTCTTGAAGATGGTCAATTTTATAAAAATGATTTGTCTTTTTCAGCGCAAACACTGTCATACCAAGCACCATCTGATTTGCCTGTCTATAAAAGGCAAGATTTTATTCGTCTCCACCATGCTCAATTAGATGAAGCTGATATTGTATATTCAGATGATTTCGTTGAGTTGTGGCATTATACAGATGGTGTGTTTGTGTTAAGTTTTAAGTCAAAAATGGCATCCATCAGCCGAGGTGTATTGGCGGGCATTGTTGAGGCAATTAACATTGCTGAAGAAAAAGCTTCTGCTTTGGTTATTTGGCAAAGAACAGGAACAAATTTTTCTGTCGGGGCGGATATTCAAGAATTTTTAGATGCAATGCAAGCCAATCGATTTGATCAGATTGAAGAAACATTGCGTCATTTTCAAGATATGTGTTTAAGACTACGTTACTCTCACATTCCTGTTGTGGGCGCATTACATGGATATGTGCTAGGCGGTGGTTGTGAATTGGCCATGCATTGTGATTTACGTGTTGCTCATCAAGAAACTTATATGGGGCTGGTTGAGGCAGGCGTTGGGTTATTGCCAGGCGGAGGAGGATGTAAAGAATTAGCATTGCGCGCAAGCGTTGCATCGCCAGATGATCCTATGCGCGCTTTAAAAACATTATGTGAACAAGTTGGCACCGCGAAAACGAGTGACAATGCATTTCATGCTAAAAAAATGGGATATTTATTGCCATCCGATCCCATCATCATGAATCCTGATGAGCTGTTGTATGTGGCGGCAAAACAAGCGCAAGCTTTAGCATTATCAGGGTATTGCCCTCCACGGCCTTCGCGCATTTGTGTTGCGGGTGAAACAGGTTGGGCACAACTTGAAACACAATTAGTTAATTTAGTGGAAGGAAAATTTATTTCTGCGCATGATTATACGGTTGCACATCATGTTGCAAAAGTGATGTGCGGCGGCATGATTGATGCGTTAAATGAAGTGGATGAGCAATGGATGCTTCGCTTAGAGCGTGAAGGGTTTATTGAATTGGCAAAAACACCTGAAACACAGGCGCGCATTGAGCACATGTTAGAGACAGGTAAGCCGTTGAGAAATTAGTGACGTTGACAGGAGATTTTCCATGCCACATTCTGATGCATTTATTGTTGCTGCTACGCGTACCCCTGTTGGCAAGGCACATAAGGGTGTTTTTAAACACACGCGCCCTGATGATTTATTGGTTCATGCCATAAAATCATTAATAAAATTAGCGCCTCACATTAATCCAAAACATATTGCTGATGTTGTGATTGGCTGTGCAATGCCCGAGGCAGAACAAGGCATGAATGTAGCGCGTATTGCTACTTTATTGGCTGGGCTACCGGAAACTGTGCCTGGCGTGACAGTGAATCGTTTTTGTGCTTCTGGTTTAGAAGCAGTGATCATTGCAGCTTCACGCATTCAAGTAGGACATGCACATTGTGTTGTTGCAGGTGGTGTGGAAAGCATGACTTACGTGCCATTAGGAGGCTCTCAACTAAAACATAATCCTCATGTTTTCTTAGGAGAACATGTATCCATTGCTTATGGTATGGGTTTAACTGCAGAGCGTGTGGCGGAGAAATGGAATATTTCTCGAGAACGCCAAGATGCATTTGCGTTGCAAAGCCATCAACGCGCTATTGCAGCTATTGAATCGGGTGAATTTAATGATGAAATTTCACCTATTTGGGTGGAATCGCGCACCGCGAATCTGGAAAGTCAATGCATTGATATGATCAGCCAACAGGTATCTCAGGACGAAGGGGCTCGTAAAGATACCTCACTAGAACGTTTAGCAAAATTAAAGCCTGTATTCATGCAAGGCGGGACGGTGACAGCGGGGAATAGCTCGCAAATGAGCGATGGCGCCGCAGCAATCATGTTGGTCAGTGAATCTTTCCTAAAAGAGCACGACTTAAAGCCATTGGGTGTGTTACGTGGTTACGCCGTACGAGGAGTCGACCCGGAATATATGGGCATTGGGCCTACAGCAGCTATTCCTGAGGTGTTGAAGCAAACTGGTTTAAAATTAGAGGATATTCAATGGATTGAGTTAAATGAAGCGTTTGCTGCACAGTCTTTGGCGGTAATAGATGAATTAAAGCTTGACCCTGCGATTGTTAATCCATTGGGTGGCGCTATTGCATTGGGGCACCCCTTAGGGGCGACTGGCGCTATCCGAACAGCCACGCTGTTGCATGGGATGCGGCGAAAACACTTAAAATATGGTATGGTGACCATGTGCATAGGTACAGGGATGGGGGCAGCTGCTATATTTGAAGCAGTGTAGTCGTCTCCTTGTAGGGCCTTCGGCAAAGACTGTGAGGGTTTTCAGCACAAGATTAAGATACATGAGGGTCACTTTGAGTAAAAAAAAATCTGATTGGAAAACTTACCGTCGTTTGCTGACTTATGTAAAGCGTTATTGGTATATTTTTATCATTGCTGCAGTCAGTTCCGCTTTATATTCTGCAGTAGATGCGGGCATGATTAAATTATTGCAACCGCTGGTGGACGAAGGGTTTGTGCATCGTGATCCGGCTTTTATTTCATTAATTCCAATTGTGCTTCCACTTGTTTTTTTTGTACGAGGAATGATGAGCTTTGCGTCAGACTATAGTTTGAGCTGGCTTTCACGAAAAATTGTTATGGCCGTTCGTCAGGAATTGTTTGATCATTATTTGCAATTGCCCGCGGCATTTTATGACCATTACTCTGCCGGGGAGTTATTATCAAAATTAACATTTAACGTAGAGCAAATTGCGAAAGCAGTGACAGATGCCATCTTAGATTCAGTGAGGAATGGATTTTTAGCATTATTTTTATTAGGTGTCATGGTCACTATTAATTGGAAATTAACAGCGTGGTTTTTTGTAGCAGCGCCATTAATATATTTATTATTTTCGGTAGCAAGTTATCGTTTTAGAAAATATAGTCATCAAATTCAACACACCATGGCGCATATGACGCATGTTGCGGAAGAAAATATTACAGGTTACCGTGAGGTAAAGATTTTTGGCGGGCAACATTATGAAAGACACCAGTTTCAAGAAGCGCTAGAAAAAAATAGAAAATTAGAAATGCGTTTAGAATTGACAAAATCCATCAGTGTTCCTTTGATTCAAACCGTTGGAGGTTGCGCGCTTGCATTTACGTTGTTTATTGCCACGCAAACAGAAGGCATGGTTGCATTATCGGCAGGCGGGTTTGCAAGTTTTGTAACAGCAATGCTCGGTTTATTGAAACCTATTAAAGAATTAACTTCTGTGAATAGTAAAATACAGCGTGGGATTGCGGGTGCACAAAGTATATTTGCTGCGCTTGATGTGCCTGCAGAACAGAATATTGGCACAAAGACGACTGATCGAGTGCAAGGCCGGATAGATATCAATAATGTTTCCTTCAGATATCATCCTGAGCACAAAGAAGTTTTGCGCGGTATTAATTTAACGGTAGAGCCCAATATGCGAGTTGCTATTGTTGGGAAATCTGGTAGCGGAAAAACCACGCTGGTGAATTTACTTCCACGTTTGTACGATCATTATTCAGGAAGGATTACAATTGATGGTGTTGACGTACGTGATTTTGATTTGCAATCTTTGCGCAATCAATTTGCGATTGTTTCTCAAAACGTGACGCTCTTTAATGATACGATTGCACATAATATTGCGTATGGCAACTTTGAAGTAGACGAGAAGCGTTTGAAAGCAGCAGCGGATGCAGCGTATGTGACAGAATTTTCGGAGGCTTTTCCTGATAAATTAGATACAATAATAGGGGATGATGGTGTGTTGTTGTCAGGCGGGCAACGTCAACGTTTAGCGATTGCGCGTGCGATTTACAAAAACGCGCCGATTTTAATTTTGGATGAAGCAACTTCCGCATTGGATTCTGTTTCTGAACGAAAAATTCAAGAAGCATTAGATGTGCTGTTAAAAAATAGAACAAGCATTATTATTGCGCACCGTTTATCTACGATTGAAAATGCAGACAAAATCATTGTCATGGATCATGGACGGGTTGTTGAAGAGGGGAGGCACGCAACATTATTAGCCTCTGATGGATTATATAAACAACTTTACCGTGTTTCGACCGATTACAACAGCCCTCTTTTTTAAAGAGTTGTCGTTGCATCATTCCTTGTAGGGACAGAAAATTTTCCGCCCGTGCGCCCGAAATGGCGCGCTTACGTGCGACAGAGTTTTTAAGATCTGAATGTAGAGGTTATCGTTAAATATGAAAAAAATATTCGAAAAAGCCTGGCTAGAAAACGCTGCTTGGTTGATATTTTTGATACCATTATCTTGGATGTATGGCCTTGTTATTAAACTACGCCGCATTTTATATGAAAAAAATATTCTACAGCGAACAGAATTCGATATTCCTGTGATTGTAGTAGGCAATATTCTAGCCGGAGGCACAGGAAAAACTCCCGCTGTGATTGCCTTCGCAGAAGAATGGAAAGCAAAAAATAAAAAAGTGGGTATTATTTCTCGTGGATACGGGGGAATATCTACACATTATCCTATTGAAGTAGAAGAAGACAGCGATCCTGCGCAAGTAGGAGATGAACCATTATTAATAAAACACATGACGGGTGCAGTAGTTGTGTGCGATCCTGATCGTGTGCGAGGCATTAATTTTTTAGTGAATGCAGGGTGCGAAGTCGTATTGAGTGATGATGGTTTGCAACATTATCGTTTAAAGCCTTCTCGTACTCTTGTTGTTCATCCCGCAGATTGGAAGGGCTCAACGCATTTATTGCCTGCAGGCCCCTTTCGTGAACCACTCAATCGCTTATCTGCATATGATCAAGTATTGTTGATGGACGATACAAAACGAATATTTTATTGTACTGATCCTGAAGGAAACGAAATAGCTTGTTCTGCGTTGCCGAAGCATGTCAACGTAGTAGTTGGTATCGCACAACCAGGACGTTTGCTTGTGTATCTAGATAAATGCCAAATAACCTATACATCACGCATTTTCCCTGATCATTATTTATTCACAGCAAATGATTTTAAAAATATTAATGGGCCTATTTTAATGACAACAAAAGATTGGGTAAAATGCCAACGGTTAGGCCTGACGAAACCGGTTTATGTGATCGGGTATCGGCTTACATAGTTTTTGTCACTCTTCATCTGATTTGCGCAACAATGTCCACGTTGACATTCAATCCATTGACTTATAAGGAGTTCCGGTCAGCTTGATAGCGAAATCTCAGTTGTACTGTAGGTTGGGAACATGGTAGAGTACGAGCTAGATTCCCAATCTTTACTGAGGTATTTCATGCTAAACGAAGAATCAACGGAGTTAACCACAGTAACCACCTCTTCCACTCAAGAGGTGCGTGAGCTTCCTCTTGAGCTAATTGGACATATTGCGAAGTATGCCGAAACCTCTTTGGTGTGGGGACTCGCACAGACTAATAACAGATGCCTTTATTATATTTACCTCCAATCGGAGCTAGATAAACGCGCCGCTAAGCAACTCATGGAGTATGTCTTATACCCAACCGCAGAGAATGTTAGCAAAGCAAAAGCCATGTATGCTGCCAATCCTAGAATACTGTTTATTAAAACAGAAGGAATTGAACCAGCATCAGGTATACAAGAATGCGCTGATGTAGCAACAGGGCAGATTCGTACTTGGGCTGTCCACAGGAAAATCATAGGCTCCCCTTTTCAAGCCGCTTTGGGCACTGGAGATAAAGAGCTTTATAACGATATGGCCGCCTATTTTCACAAGATTGCCTATAAAGATGAGCATGGAAATGTCATTGAAACAGGCGTGCAGCGCGCTCAGAAACAAATTCAAGAAAAATTCCCCAGTGGCTTTGACTACCCACCAAGCGGTGCTACATTTCACATACTGATGACTGCGATAGTCACTGCAATCGCAAACGACCAAACGCTCATTGCAACAGGAAGGCCAAATAAAGCAACCCAAAAAGCTGTAGCGCGGCTGAGGAGACACCTTCTGCCTAATGACGTCACACAGGGCCATCACTTTAATCTGAATTACTTAGCTAAGGCACTTAGAATGAGCAATCAAAACTCGTGGCATAGCCATAGCCGCCAGGTATTGTTCTTTTGGCGTCAAGTTATTGGTTATGTGGAACGCCTGGTGTCGGTTGTCGACGCTCAAACATTCGGTCGAGTGTCTGCCCATTTTTTAGCACAAGGACAACAGCCTAATACGCGCTCTCTTTCTTTATACACTCTTGGCTCAGGCATTTCCTATTATTTCCCTGCAAGTTCGACTGCTACCGGGCTGGGTTTTGACTTTGGGATTCAAATCTGCAATCGCTCCCCCGTGGGCAGCCCATCCCATTTCCCGCCTAATTGGCGCACAGTGATCCGTGAGAGGGGTGCTGTTGAAAGACTATATCGAGCAAAAACATCAGACCTTGAGAGCTTTAAGCAATATGTTGATCAGCGGGCTCAGGGGACAACAGGAGAGCAGCTCAGCACGGTACACAATGCTTTGACGATGCGCTTTTAAAACAGGCTCATCGCATAAACTGCGTCGACACGGATGCTGCTGCCAACCGTTTTGGTGTGCCTTGTGCTTGTACGTCCGGCGTTCCTTCATTCGCTTGAGCTTCATCGTGTGCATTCATCTTTGTCACATCCATTAATGTGGTTTCTTGCATTAATGGACTGTCAAATTTTGGCACTTTTCTTTTACGAGGAGCAGCGTCTTCAGACGGATATGTTAGTTCGTATTCCTCCTGCTAGACTTACAGCATCTTATTTTTTAGGAGAAAAAACATGATACTGATGAAAGCAACCGCCCTTTTCTTATCTTTAACAATCCCAATGATTGGATTTGCTTCGACTGTAAATGATTATTCTGGGAAAAAGCAAGGCCTTGAGGATAATGCAACCGAGGCGCAAAAGGCTACTCAAAGTTGCTACACGAAGGCTGGAGATTATATTAATCAATATAAAAAGGAGCATGGTAATGATTTGGGCATTGTTAAAGGGGCTACTACTAAAGGGAGTCATTATACAGCTGAGCATTTCTGTCACACAGCAGGGTATGATGTTCTTTCTGGGCACATGGGCCAAGGAGGGAAGCATAAGGAGTCAGGCAGCGGAAGCCAAAGGCTTTGCATTAAGACTTTTGCACACCTTTGCGGCCAAATTCTTCTAGGGACTGTTGCGAAATGCAGCACTGACACTTCCATTTCATTGGAGTGTTGTGTTAATGGGGCTCCAGTGGTTGACTCAAAGAATACAGCAGCATGTCAGGGATGATCCACCTAATGAGCTTTTAGCGACAATTCATGGAAAGACGCGTGAGGCGCATGACTCTCTGAAGCCATGCGCCTGCACCTAACTAGATTGCTTCGTCAGTACCCTTAGGCTCGTCATTTGATTCCTTTTGAACTGCATTCGCATTTTGATTGCGATGAGGACGCAAATGATTCGCGCGACGGCGTGGATAACGGTGATTGACTGAGCCCGCGCTTCCTTCATTGCCTGTCTCTTGCGCTGATATATTCGGCGCTCCTTCGCTAGCTTGAGCTTCATCGTGTGCATTCATCTTTGTCACATCCATTAATGTGGTTTCTTGCATTAACGGGCTGTCAAATTTTGGCATTTTTCTTTCACGAGGAGCACGAGGCGCACGAGAGGTTGGTGCAACAATAGATGTGCTTTCAACAGGTGCAGCAGGCACTTCCCACGAAGATTGAGCAACAGCAGGAGCGCCCACTGCATTTTCCATTACATCTGCTTGAACAGGAGCAGGAGTTTCATGCGGAATAAAGCGAGGCGCAGTGTCTTCGGGAAGACCTGCATGGCGCCGTTCGGGTTGCTGCTCATAAGGCGTATGGCTACCGCCAGGGCCTCTGCGACGATTGCGTTGTGGTCCTCCACGTAAACTACCATGATTACGATCGCGTTGTTCAGAGCGTTGACCTGACGCTTGACGCTCTAATGGGGAACGATGATCAATATTAGCAGGCTGAATATCTAAAGCATCAATATCATCTCCATTTACATCTGCTAAAGGTGCTGGCATCGTTTCAAAAGGAGAGGTTTCACGATGATGGTGCGGATGAGCGCGACCGTCCTTTCTTAGCCCGCGACGTGTGTGATGCCCACGTCCACGTCTTTCATGGCGAGCAGTGTCTGTAGTCATTTCTTCTCGAGCCTCAATTTCATTTGTTACAGGCACAGCAGTTTCTTCTAGTGTGGGAGGGAGATCTTGACGTGAACGATGTTCACGGCGTTCGCCACCACGCTCTCCACTACGCTCGCCGCTACGCTCGCCACCACGTTCACGACGTTCACCGCCACGGCGACGTCCATAACGCCCACGGTTGCCGCGTTCACGTTCGCGCGATTCTTCACGCGGGGCAGTGTTACGAGAAGGAGAAGAAGCCTCTGTATTTTCAGATTCTTTATCTGTGTTTTTGAATACTGATTTGAATAGTTGAGAAATACCACTGACAGATTTTTGAATCAAACTTTGTTCGCGTGGCTTCACATCCGCTAAAAATTGTACTACAGGCGTTTGTGGTGCTTGGCGAGAAGGCTGCGTGTGGCTGCTTTGTTCGATAGCACGTGTCACCATTTCTTTAGCCATTCCAAAACTGGTGGCTTCTGTCATGGCGGCGCTATCAGTTTCACGTATACGTTTAATTTGGTAGTTCGGCGCTTGAATTTCTACCACAGGCATGATCACTACTTTTTTGCCGTGGCGTGTTTCTAATGCAGAAAGCATACTGCGCTTTTCATTTGTTAGAAAAGTAGCAACATCTATAGGCAAGGCAGCGTATACTGCGACAGTGCCGTCTTTCATGGCTTCCTCTTCGATGAGACGAATCATGGATAACGATAAAGATTCAATGCTACGAATGGTGCCTTGGCCGCTGCAACGGGGGCAGGTTTCTTGCACAGATTCGCTCAAAGAAGAACGTAGACGTTGGCGAGACATTTCTAATAAGCCAAAGCGTGAAATACGGCCGATTTGAACGCGTGCACGGTCCAAGCGCATTGCTTCTCTTAAACGATTTTCTACTTCACGTTGGTGGGAAGTAGCCATCATGTCAATGAAATCGATGACAATCAAGCCGCCCAAGTCTCTCAAACGCAACTGCCGTGCAATTTCGTCGGCAGCTTCTAAATTAGTATGAAAAGCAGTTTCTTCAATATCATGCCCGCGAGTTGCTTTTGCTGAGTTAATATCGATACTAATTAACGCTTCTGTGTGATCAATTACCAGCGTCCCGCCAGATGGCAAAATAACTTGGCGTTGAAATGCGGATTCAATTTGGTTTTCAATTTGGAAACGTGAAAATAATGGAATAATATCGGTGTATAATTTCAAGCGGTTCAACGATTCTGGGCGCAAACGCTCGATATAATGTTTTGCTTTTTCAAAGTAGGCGGGGTTATCAATGAGGATTTCATCTACGTCATCCCGTAAGTGGTCTCGAATGGCACGCGCAATGATATCTCTTTCTTGATGGATAAGCGCAGGGGCGCTGACAGTTGCAATGGCGTTTTGAATGTCTTCCCAACGCTTGAGCAAAACATCTAAATCCCATTGTAGTTCTTCAGGAGCTCGACCTACGCCAGCAGTGCGCACAATAATCCCCATGCCTTCAGGTACTTTCAAGCCTTCTAGCGTATCGCGAAGCTCATCACGTTCTTCACCTTCAATGCGGCGCGAAATGCCTCCTGCGCGAGGGTTATTAGGCATCAATACCAAATAACAGCCTGCCAAGGTAATGAAAGTTGTTAGTGCCGCACCTTTAGTGCCGCGCTCATCTTTATCAACTTGAATCAAAATTTGTTGGCCAACTTTCAAGACATCGCGAATATTTTTACGGTTACCATTGGAGCTTTCTCCCGCCATATCCTCAACGGAGTGAAAATACTCTTTTGAAATTTCTTTGAAAGGAAGGAAGCCGTGCCTTTCAGCACCGTAATCAACAAAAGCGGCATTTAAACTTTGTTCGATATTTTTGACGGTAGCGAGGTAAAGATTGCCTTTCAGCAATTCTTTTTCCATGTTTTCTAAATCAAGGTCATAAAGCGTTTGGCCATTGACCAGAGCAACCCGAATTTCTTCGGTTTGGGTTGCGTTAATCAGCATTCTATTTGTCACAGTTACATTCCTTCTGTCAGGGAATGTCATGCCAACATAATAGGCGTACAGAAGAGCTGGCAAGTAGGCCAGGAAGGTTGCATAACAAGATATGTTGTTTGTTGATCAATTCTTCAAACTCTTTTCATTTCATACCATGTGGCGGTCATGTCTTGTCGATAGCATTAGCGCTTACGAGCTAGACCGGCTGTCATGGTTGCCTATCATGTTCATACATGACATTACAATTATTTCGGCTACTTCAAATCTTTCTTGATATGAGCGCCGCACTCGGTTACACTGAATCGCCCAAATCTCAATGGCTTAGGCAGCGTTGTTCATTCGTCACTATAGCATGGAAAAGGTACTGCAGCAATGGTTTCTAGAAAATCTCCCTCTCTTGAGGATTTAAAAAAACCATCAAATATTCAATATATTACAATTGATGAAGATTTTGAGGGCACGCGGTTAGATAATTTTTTAACACGTATCTTTAAGGCTGTGCCGAAAAGCCGGTTGTACCGTGCGATACGAGGCGGGGAAGTGCGTGTGAATAAAGGGCGCGTAAAAGCGGAGTATCGCTTGCAGACGGGAGATGTAGTGCGTGTTCCTCCTTTGGTCAATGTAGTGAAGCCTTTAGAAACAGTTCCTGATCGTTTAGATGATGTGATTCGTGAATCCATTTTGTATGAAGATGACAATTTGTTTGTACTTAACAAACCTGCCTCCCTGGCTGTTCACGCTGGAAGCGGTGTGCGGGGCGGGTTAATTGAAGTGATGCGTATCATGTTTCCTGAAATGGCTTTAGAATTAGTCCACCGCATCGATAAAGAAACGTCAGGTTGTTTAATGGTTGCAAAGAAGAGGAGCACTTTGAAGGCATTACAATTAGCGTTGCGAGAAGGAGAGATTGGCAAAACTTATTTAGCTTGGGTAGCAGGGCATTGGCCAAAATCGTTGCAGCATGTCGATCTTCCTTTGCGCCGCTTCGAATCGCGAGGGGGAGAGCGACGAGTGTATGTAGATGAGGAAGGCAAAGCTTCTAAGACGCTGTTCAGGCCGTTGCGATATGAGAAAGATGCAACGTTGCTGGAGTGTCGGATCCTGACAGGGCGTACTCATCAAATTCGTGTTCATACTTCCGCAAGCGGGCATCCTGTCATAGGGGATGAAAAATATGGCCAGCGGCAAGTAAATGCGGCTTTTAAAGCACGGGGAATGAAGCGAATGATGTTACACGCAAGTCGTTTGACTATTCATTGTGCAGCATTAGCATTAAATATAACAATTGAAGCACCTTCGGATTTATTTATTTAGCGTATATAATCTATAATCAGATAGAAATAGAGAGGAGATATTTGTGGACCCTAAACTAGAAAACGCTCTGGAACACCTTCTGCATGATACTTTAAAAGAACAGCGTGCTAAACGCCGCTGGGGTATTTTATTTAAGTCCTTGTTTTTTGGATATTTTGTGATTCTCTTATTTTTACTTCTACCCACTGATCTTAAAAAAACGCCGCTAGGCTCTTCGCATACTGCCGTGGTGACTTTACAAGGGGTAATCGATGCGAATGCGAATGCTAATGCTGAAGATGTGAATGATGCTTTAAACCGTGCTTTCGATAATCCCAATTCGAAGGCGGTGATCATTGAATTAAACAGCCCCGGTGGAAGCCCTGTGCAGGCTGGGCAAATTTATGATGAAATGCGTCGGCTGCAAGTAAAATATCCTGAAAAACCTGTCTACGCTGTGATCAGTGATACTTGCGCCTCAGGTTGTTATTATGTTGCAGCAGCCGCAAAAGATATTTATGCTAATGAAGCAAGCCTTGTGGGGTCTATCGGGGTTTTATTTGATGGATTTGGATTTACTGGCTTAATGGAAAAAATCGGAGTAGAGCGCCGGTTGATTACCGCTGGAGTGAATAAAGCTTTTTTAGACCCTTTTGAGCCCATGACACCTGCTCATAAAGATTTTATGGCAGATACGCTCAAAGTGGTTCATCAACAATTTATTAATAAAGTGAAAGAGGGGCGTAGCGGCCGCTTGAAAGATAACCCTGAATTATTTACAGGCCTTATTTGGACCGGCGAACAAGGCATTGGCTTGGGATTGGTGGATAAACTAGGATCAAGCAGCATGGTTGCGCGTGATGTGGTTCAAGAGCCTGTTATGGTTGATTACATGGCTGAAGAGCCTTTATTAGCCCGCATTGGGAAGCGTTTTGGAACAGCAATTAATCAGACTATCCGTGCTTTTTTGACGGGGTTTTAAACTTAGCCTAAGCTTTGATAATCCACTAGCCTGATTGGAGCGCCTCATGCTTTTAAAAAAATGCCTTCTGTTGGTTTTGCTGTCCATGCCTTTTGTTGCGATAGCTGATAATAAATCGATTGCTGATAATACATCTCATCGAATTGATTTAGCTTGCGGCTTCTATCCACAGGGTGGGCTGCCGTCGCAACAGCCTATGAGCTATGCAGGCCGTGCAAGCGAACTTACTTTGGCTGCAAACCGCTGTGCAACGGTTTTTATGCATGATGCTTCTAAAGTATATATCGCTCGTGCAAATTTCTGTGCTGGCAAGACTAAAAAACAACTTAAGCAGCCCGAGAGCGAGCGGGCGAAAACATGCCTTCGGTATTACCAAGAGTTAGGGAACCAGTGGTGCGGATTTTCAAGTAGTGTTCAAAAAAATTCAGCTCCTTCTATTGCTTATAAAACACAGTTGTTAGCAGCAGCTAAAAATAATTGTGCGATGTATTCGAAAGAATTAAATTTCATTTCCGTGGGTTTAAATGCTTGCAAGCAAGGTGACAAGAAAAAATGCAATGCCGCTTACAATGCCCTAGGGTTTGCAAATTTCCCAGCGCCGACTAGCCAAGGCAGTAGCTATAAAGATACTAATAGTAATAATGGGGGTGGAAACCCAGGCTCTGGCGGAAACACAGGCTCTGGTGGAAACACAGGCTCTGGCGGAAATACAGGATCTGGCGGAAATACAGGATCTGGCGGAAATACAGGCTCTGGTGGAAATACAGGCTCTGGTGGAAATACAGGCTCTGGTGGAAATACAGGCTCCGGTGGAAATACAGGCTCTGGTGGAAACACAGGCTCTGGTGGAAACACAGGTTCTGGTGGAAATACAGGTTCTGGTGGAAATACAGGTTCTGGTGGAAACACAGGTTCCAGTGGAAATGCAGGTTCCACTGGAAATACGGGAGCGGGCGGCACCCCCCTTCCTTGTCAAGCTGGGAATTCCC
>CAYLHG010000004.1:0-47048 GCA_964383495.1 uncultured Gammaproteobacteria bacterium | reverse complement strand
ACTGGAAATACGGGAGCGGGCGGCACCCCCCTTCCTTGTCAAGCTGGGAATTCCCCCACTTATCAAGCAATGCAATCTGCAGTGCTTAATATGGTTAATACATGTAATCAGCCTCGATCAATTTTTTTCAGAGATGCAGCAAGAAATTGTAGCGCAGTAGGGGAGAATCAGGCGTGCGTTGACGCCTATAATCAGCTTCTGACTAGTGGGTGCTCTTGTAGCCAGTAATTTTAGGGGATCGTTTATTCCTTGTGCATTTGCTTGGCGCGATCTGTTGCTCTCGTCTTATTTCGAGGCGTTTGGAATGCAGCGCAATGCGGGCAAGAAATATGCTCTATATAAGTAGGGGATAGGCGATCTTCCGGTGAAACAGGATGTCTGCAAGCATGGCACATGTCATATTCGCTGGGAGCCAATGCGTGATTCACAGCTACGCGGTGATCAAACACAAAACAATCCCCCTGCCATAAACTTTCTTTCTCTGGAATTTCTTCTAAATATTTTAAAATCCCACCTTTTAAATGATAAACTTCTTTAAACCCTTTTGCTAACAGCAAGCTGGAGGCTTTCTCACAGCGAATACCACCGGTGCAAAACATCGCAACTTTAGTGTGCTTTTGAGGATCAAGTGTATTATCAACGAAAGCGTCAAATTCTTTGAAAGATTCGGTATGAGGGTTTATGGCTCCTTCAAATGTGCCTAATCCATATTCATATTCGTTGCGGGTGTCTAAAACTACCATATCAGGATCTTGAAGCAGCGCATTCCAATCACAAGGCTGAACATATTTTCCCACCAATTTTGTAGGATCTATGCTTGGGACCCCCAATGTCACAATTTCTTTTTTAAGTTTAACTTTCATGCGGTTGAAGGGGTGAGTTTCTGTAACTGATTCTTTAAAATCAATCTCTTGAAAACATTTGTCTTGATCGAACCAATGTTTGAGCGTGTCAATTGCCTCGCGTGAGCCAGAAACTGTTCCATTTATCCCTTCGTGTGCTAATAATAGGGTACCCTTAATCCCTTTCGCTTCACATAAAGAGAGCAGGCTAGCCTTCAGGGTTTGAAGGGATTCCAAGGCTACAAACTTATATAGGGCTAATACAACAATGTTCATAAGGCGTTCTCCTGGGGGTGATTATACCGCATTTTTTTGCTAGACGATAAGCGTATCTCGGTGTAATCTTACACTCTATACCTCTCGTGCCTGAAGATGCGAAGGGGTGACAATCCCAGGCGAGGTTATAGATATGTTCAAGCCATTGGCTTTATTTATTGGGCTACGTTATGTGCGCGCTAAACGCCGCAATCATTTTATTTCATTTATTTCTTTAGTTTCAACATTGGGTATTGGACTTGGCGTAGCTGTATTGATTACAGTGTTATCTGTTATGAATGGTTTTGACAAAGAACTCAAAACGCGTATTTTAGGGATGATGCCACATATTTTAGTAGTAGGCTTAGGAAGCGAACTATCAGATTGGGAAAAGGGAATTGATATTTTAAAAGCGCAAAAAGGGGTTCAGGCTGTTTCCCCCGTGGTAGAAACAGCAGGCATGATGAGCACCCCAGGGGTAACGCAATTTGTACAAGTAAATGGAATAGACCCTAACCGAGCTGAGGCATACCATTATTTGAGCGAGCACATGATAGAGGGGGATTTGCAGTCACTATCCAGCGGTGATTATCCTATTATCCTCGGTGTGCAATTGGCCGAATACTTAAATGTTATTCCTGGAGAATATGTAACACTCGCCGTGCCTGAAACTACGTTAACACCCGCAGGGTTAGTACCGCGCTTTAAGCGTTTCAAAGTGTCGGGTGTTTTTAAAATTGATTATGAATATGATGCTTCCTATGCATATATTGACATTAAAGATGCACAAAGATTAATGCGTTTTGAAAATAATGTTAGTGCATTGGGAATAAAATTAGATGATATTTATGCAGCTCCCAGAGAAGCATACCGATTTAAATCGTTATTGCCAAAAGAGTGGCGAGTTTATGATTGGACATTTTTAAATGGTACTTTTTTTCAGGCAGTAAAACTTGAAAAAACGATGATGTTTGTGATCTTAACTTTAATTATTGCGGTGGCAGCATTTAATATATTATCCATGCTAGTGATGGTGGTGACAGATAAGCAATCAGATATTGCAATATTACGCACGATGGGGATGAAGCCGCGTAGTATTATTCATGTTTTTATGGTGCAAGGATCATTTATTGGGATTTTTGGAACATTAGCCGGTATTATTGGTGGCATTTTCTTGGCCAGAAATGTTACCGTTCTGGTGAGTTTTTTGGAAGCAATATTGGGAACAAACTTTTTATCTTCTGAAGTTTATTACATTAGTTTTTTGCCATCTGATTTGCACACTCAGGATGTTATTACTGTTGCTTGTATTTCCTTTCTGATGAGTTTTTTAGCAACATTATACCCAGCATGGCGCGCCTCAACCACACATCCTGCGGAGGCATTACGCTATGAATAATTATGTATTAGAAGCACGTCATTTGGTTAGAACTTACATAGATGCAGACAAAGAGGTGTCTGTATTATCGGGTGTTAATTTGGCTGTGTCACCTGGAGAATGTATAGCAATTCAAGGCGCTTCAGGTTCTGGAAAATCCACTTTGTTGCATTGTTTGGGTGGTTTAGATCTGCTTTCAGGCGGGGAAGTGTTGTGGTGTGACAAACCAATTCATGCTCTTTCTGAAAATATGCGATCTGAGATGAGAAATCAATATTTAGGTTTTGTGTATCAATTTCATCATTTATTAAATGAATTTACTGCACAAGAAAATGTAGCTATTCCTTTATTAATGCGTGCAAACCTTAAAACTACAGCTGCACTTGAAAAGGCAAAAGCAATATTAACGCGGGTAGGATTGAGTGCAAGATTAAACCATAAGCCAGGAGAATTATCGGGTGGTGAGCGGCAGCGCGTAGCATTGGCTCGAGCATTAGTGACTGAGCCGGGATGTGTTTTGGCTGATGAACCTACAGGAAATTTAGATAAAAAGACAGCAGAGATTATGCTATCCTTAATGTTAGAATTGAATCAAGAGCGAGGCACCAGTTTTATCATGGTGACGCATGATATTTTCATCGCGCAATCGTTAAAAAGACGATTTATGATGGAAGAGGGGATATTGGTTGAAATTACGGGTTAATTTAACGAAGGGAGCTGATATGAGCCGCTATCTATTTTTAGTGTGTGTGTTATTAAGCGGTGTTGTGTTACCTGGGCATGCAGATAATAATAATTCCAATAACAATCAACAGCCGGAAGTGATTTATGAACCAGAGGTAATCACGGATCCTATATTTGTTCCAGGGTACGAATATGAAGATGAGGATGTATATTATTATAATAATCCGTGTACAGGAGGTGGGTGTGAGCACCAAGAAGAACAAGCAAAGCAGAATTACGAAGCACAACAAAATGAAGCAAAAGAAGCAAATGAAATGCGAGAAGAGAATGAAATGCAGCATAATTACCGCGGCGGTTTCATAGGCGGGAGTGTGCATAGTAGCGGCGGAGGCAGACGTTAGTACTGACCACTATCTATGATACGGCTCGTCCCGTCGCTAATACCGAGATTTAAAAAAACCAAACCAGTCCGATTGTGTGTAGATCAAGCCCTTGGTTTGGTCCAATTACGCCTGCATTAGAATAATGGTAGTACCGATAAATCATTTGCAGTGGACGATCACCAGCAATATTAACGCCTGCACCAAATTTATCTTCGAAATGCCATAAGCCTCCAAAGTCTTTGTTCCCCAAGGTATCATCAGAAAAATAAGAAGGCCCAATGCCTAGCTCAAAAAAGAAGGCATTGCGTTTTAAATCGACAGAACCTGCCCATAGTTGGAGAATAGGGCTTGCGGAGGTAATGAATAAGTGATCACTATGGTTTGGCTTTGTTGCATTTGCTCGCCAATATCCAAATCCGCCTTCCCAATACCCAGTTAATGTTATCGGTGATTTTGGTAGCCAAACGACATTCCAATCCCAACGGCCTGCAATCCGTAAACCATGTCTATTTGTACTATCCCCCCAATACCCTGCAGTAAAAGTGGTCCCATCCATGTATAAAACACTTGCGGCAGATATTTGTGTTAGTGATATCCCTATTAAAAAAACAAATTTTTTTAACACTGCGCACTTCCTTATTGCATTATGCATGGTAACATAGAACTGTGCAATTTGCGCAAGTTCTGCGTTTTTCCGCAGTTCATAAATAAGAAGAATAATATGTTTGCATTTTTATTAAGCTTTATTATCACAACGGTTGCCTGTATTTTGCACGAGATGCTGTGGGCGATTTTTGCTGTTCCAATTTTATTGTTTTTATTAGCAATATATCCAAAAATGATAACGCCTGTTTTTCTGGGAGTTTTAATTGCGTTACTTCATGTGAGCGTAAATGAGGAAAAATTTAAATCCTATCAATTACCCGTGAATTTTTGGAAAAAATCCATTGATTTGAAAGTGGATATTGAATCTGTCATCTATGATAAACCCTATGCGCAAGCTGTGATCGTTAAGATTATCGATAAACCTTTTAATGTTTTTCCTGAGAAAGTAAAAATGACTTACTATCATGCCAATAAACATTTCACCCCTGGAGAACGTTGCTCTTTAAGGGCTAAATTAAAACCAATCAAAGGATATAGCAACCCCGGAGGGCGAGATTTACAGTTTGTTTGGCTTGAAAGGGGTGTGACTGCGCAAGGATACATTGTTGATAATAAATTAGTTCAATGCGAACAGTACCATACGTGGAGATATTATTTGTTTCAATATCGAGTGGAGGTTAGAAATTTTATTAAAAATCATTTAAAAGACATTGAAGAGGTGGAATTAATTTTAGCATTAGCGCTTGGCGAGAAAAAACTTACTGATTCAATAAAGAGTGTTTTGCAAAAAACAGGGACAGCTCATTTGTTAGCTATTTCAGGATTGCATGTTGGATTGGTGGGTTTGTTTGTTTTATTTTTGGTCAATCCATTGGCAAAAATATTTGTTATATTAAAATGGTGTGATTCAACCAAAAAAATGAGCATGATTATTTCTTTGTTCGTTGTGATAATTTATATTTTAGTCACAGGAAGCGCTGTTAGTAGTCAGCGCGCAGGATGGATGTTTGTGATCAGTGTATTATTATTCTGTTGCAACCAACGTCAACCGAATATACGGCTATTATTGACGGTAATGGCTTTGATGATTTTTATCAATATTTATGTTGTGAAAGACATTGGGTTCTGGTTATCAAGTTGCATGGTTGGGATCTTAATTGCGTTATGTGGCTATTCTTTAAGCGGGCAATCAAGCTGGAAGAAAAATATAAAAATACAATGGCGGTTATCGATGTCAGCGCTGCCGCTGACATTGTTGTTTCTGAAACAAGGATCTTTGATTTCACCTATTGCAAATATAATAGCCGTTCCCGTGGTTGGGTTCGGAGTGGTTCCTGCTTTATTATTATTTGATTTTATATTTTTGTTTTCAGAACGGCTTGCTGGATGGTGTTTGGATGTTGCGGTTTTTATTACTGCCCCATTGGTATGGTTTTTAAAATGGTTAAGTGGTTTTCCGATATGGTTTGAGAAATCTATCAATAGCCCTATGGCAATCATATCATTATCTTTATCTATTTTATTGTTGAGTATGCCAAAAGGATTGTGGGCTCGGGCGGTGGGTGTTTATTTTTTATTGTTTGCTTTTTTGGACATTCCGGAAAAACCAACGGTGGGGCAAGCGTGGGTCACTTGGCTTGATGTTGGCCAAGGTTTGAGCGTTGTTGTTCAAACAGCAAACCATGTATTAGTGTACGATACAGGTCCGCAATATGAGGACTTTGATGCAGCTTACTTTACGCTGGTTCCTTTTTTAAAACATACAGGCGTTCGACATATTGATACGTTATTGATTAGCCATGCTGATAAAGATCACCGCGGTGGAGTTGAGCGTGTGCTTAATCACTTTTCAGTAGGTCGTATGTTGGTGGGGGAGAAATTACCTGATATTATAAATCCTCAAACGCTATGCAATACACGGGAAACATGGCGGTGGGATGATGTTATATTTCAACAATTTCCCGTGCCTGGAGATTGGAAATCATCAAATAATCGTTCTTGTATTTTAAAAATTATTGCAGGCGATCATGCTGTGTTGTTGTTGGGAGATTTGGAGCAGAAGGGTGAGGAAACTTTAATTAAAACTCACGTCCCGTTACAAGCAAATGTATTATCAGTACCGCATCATGGGAGCAAAACTTCCTCTAGCCAAGCATTATTGGAAAAAGTGCAGCCAGATTATGCGATCTTTTCTGCAGGCTTTTTGAACAGCTATCATCATCCTCACCCCAGTGTTGTGGCTCGTTATGAGCGACTGCAAATTAAAAAGCTAGATACCGGGCAAGTTGGTGCCATCCGTGTTACACTTAATGGCAGGGATGGAATTGGCATTTATTGCCATAGGGATAAAAAATGTTAGATATCTTTCTTTCTGGCGGCTTTATGATGTGGCCCATTTTGGGCTGTTCTATTGCGGCCTTAGCGATCGTGTTTGAGCGTTTTTCAGCGTTGAAGCGCATAAAATTAATGCCCCCTCGTTTATTGAATAAAGCCGTTGCTCTGTTCAACGCTCCCACCAAACCCAACCTTGATAAATTATCTCAGCATTCTGTATTAGGGAGTATTTTTGCAGCAGGGTTATCACACGTGTCTGAAGAGATCCCCGTTATTATGGATGCTATGCAAGAAGCCGGGCGCCATGCCATGCATGATCTTGAGAAACATCTTTCAGTATTAGCAACAATTGCAATGATTACGCCATTGCTGGGTTTATTGGGAACAGTATTTGGGATGATTGCTGTATTTACTGCATTGATGCACAGTGGAGCAGGGGACCCGCAAGCATTGTCGGGTGGCATTGCGAATGCGCTTTTAACGACGGCTGCAGGGCTATGTGTAGCGATTCCTGCTACGGCAGCGCACCGCGCATTTGAGCGTCATTTGGCTATGATTGCCATAGATTTAGAGCGGGAATCTTCAGCATTTTTAGAGGCTATTCGCCGCTTTAAATCGGTGCCTTATTTACATGAGGCTTTAGCATGAAATTTTATGCTCCTCTTAAAGAACCTGTGTCTCTTAATATGACACCGTTAATTGATATTGTTTTTTTATTACTTATTTTTTTCATGACCAATACAACGTTTACAAAAGATGCAGTGCTCGATATTACCTTGCCAACCTTGCATACGCAAAAAGCTATCCAAGAAAGTAATATTATTCACGTATATATTTCTCGTCAAGGACAATATACATTGAATGATCAGACATTATCACAAAATAATATCAATACCTTGTTGAATGCATTGACTGAAATACAACCTTTTGATAAGGACACCATTGTTTTGATTGCGGCCGATGCGCGTGCGCCATATCAAGAAGTGATGCGCGCGATGGATGCAGCGGGAAAATTAGGTTATACGCGTATTCAATTGCAAGGAAATGTTGAAGGAGAGATAAATGAACATGGGAATGTCTGATCACGACCGTTCTGCCGTGGCAAAAACGTTAGGGAATTTGTTGGCAAATACGTACGTGCTGTATTTGAAAACTCAAAATTTTCATTGGAATGTGACTGGACCTATGTTTCAGCCGTTACATATTTTATTTGAAGAGCAATATCAGGCACTGGCAGAAGCCATTGACGGAATTGCAGAGCGTATTCGCGCTTTGGGAGAATACGCTCCTGCAAGTCTCAGTCAATATTTATCCTTATCTTTAATTGAAGAAGTTGAAGGAGTGCCTTCTGCGGAGGGGATGGTCGCACAATTACTCGAAGACCATGAAACAATCGTTAGAGCAATGCGTGAGACTTTTGAGGTGATTGATGATGCTAATGACGAAGTAACGGCTGATTTATTTATACAGCGCATGGCATTTCATGAGAAGGCCAGTTGGATGCTGAGGGCGATGATAGAGTAGAGCTCCCTATGCACAATGGCGTCAATTTAAAGACATGCGACTGGGGCACATATTACGCGCCCCATTACGCCTAAATGTACGACGATTATTAAAAGGAAGCGTCATCTTCCTCTAGTATTTTGTAATTTAAATTATTCAGCGTCGCTTTTAGCTTCGTTATCTTTAAAGGAATATGAGAAGAAAGCAATTCCCGCTCTTGGGTGCTTATCTGTGCTTTTAAGCCAGCGATTTTTTCTTGTGTGTGACGGGCCTGGGACAACGCTTTGCGTGCTTTATTAAGCTCTTCAATGGATGCATCGTAATGGGCAACTAACTCGTTGATTTCTTTACTAAGATTTTTAATTTGGGTGGCAATCACTTGTTGGCGCAAGCCAGGATGGCTATTTTGCTTAGAAAACAAGGCATTAGATAATGCCGCCACTGCAGGAATTAAAATATGAGACATACGAGGGTCCTCCACTACATAGCCATGATACCTGAAAAGGGGAGAGGATGTCAATGGTTTTTTGCGTTTGAAGAGAAGCATTTTCTTTAAAAACAATAGGTTATTAAACTGAGGCTGCTCATTTAACTTTATTTACTATCAGCGTAAATCTGGCCTATGAACTATAATAATTGGATGAAAAACACCATTATCATTGATTTTTTAAAAACAAATGCGCTTTTTAAAGATATCCCTTTTGTCGCGCTTCAAACATTAGCGAATGAAATGTCACTCGTTCATTTAACCAGCGGCGAATATTTAATTCATCACGGCGAATCTGAACATGCCATGTATCTCTTAGTGCAGGGGCGGTTACGTGTTCATTTATATAATGGCTCAGAAAAAACAGGTGTGGATGAAGAAGTAGGGGTGGGAGAGATCGTAGGAGAGCTTGCCCTTCTTACGGGTATGCCTCGCGCCGCAGATGTGATTGGAATACGAGATTCTACGCTTATTAAAATTACGCAAAATACTTTTCGCAAATGGTTTCAAGCTTACCCAGAGTCTGCAGAAAAAATGCTTTCTGATACGATTAAACGCCTGTTGCCGGATGCGCTACAAAAAACAAACCCTGTAACAGCAATAGCTGTACTTCCTGGGGCGATGAATGTTGATGCGAGAGCAGTATCACGGGCTTTGATAAAAGCAATCTCACCTTACAAAAAATGTTTATTGCTCAGTGAGGATGATGTATACGTTAGAGAAGCGATCCGTAAAAAAGAGGCTGTTGCGCTTTCGTATTTGGGTCGCTGTGAGGCTGAGTATGATTTGCTGGTTTATGTGGCAAACCCTGAGGTCGATCCCTGGACTGAGCAATGTATCAGGCAAAGTGATCAATTATTTATGCTTATGCCCCCAAGCTGTGTCTCACCCTTTCCTTCCATTGATTATATCGCGCATGCAAAACATATTTTGCCGCAAAAAATACTGCTAACATTACATCCAACTGATACAATTTTACCTCAGTACACAGATAAATTATTAGCATTGACAAATGCAGATAAAGTATTTCATGTTAAAAGTGAAAATGATTATGAGCGTGTAGGGCGCTTTATTGTAGGAAAAAGTGTGTCTGTTGTTTTTAGCGGTGGAGGTTTGCGAGGTGCCGCACATATCGGTTTCTATTTAGCATTAGAAGAAAATAATATCCCCATTGATATGGCGGGTGGGAGTAGCTTTGGTGCGTTAGCAGCGGCGAGTGTGGCATTGCGTTTGCCGAAAGAAGAGCGTGATGCAATGCTACAAGCGGTGCATACAAAATTGCCTAAATTAATGGATTACACCATTCCTATGGCTGCATTTTTGCGTGGAGAAAAATTGTATGATCTATTAACCGCAGCTTTCCCTCCACAGATTTCATTAGAAGATTTATGGTTGCCCACTTTTTGCGCTGCTACAAATGTAAGTGATGCAGACATTAAAATTTTTGACCGCGGACCAGCATGGGAATGTATCCGTGCTTCTATGTCTTTGCCAGGTATTTTCCCGCCTGTTATTCATGATAATAAGGTAATAGTAGATGGCGCGAGCTTTAATAATTTACCTGTTGACATCATGCGAGCACGGAATGGGGGAGGAAAGATCATTGCTTCTTGTGTAAGCACTGCATTGTCAGAAGAAGATTATTATACAAAAGGGAAGGGGGTTTCTGGACTAGATATGTTCTTGGACCGTTTTCGTGTGCAGCCGCACACGCACTTGCCTTCCATGTTTGAATTGTTAGTGAATGTGGGATTTGTGGCGTCACAAAAACATTTAAAACAAGTAAAACCGTTGAGTGATTTTTTTGTTGAATTAGATGTAAGAGAATACTCCATGATGGATGTAATGCATTGGAATCAAATTATTCAAAAGGGATATGAGCAGGGATGTAAATTAATAAAAGAGCTGGGAATTAATCGTGAAAGTTTAGGGATTAAGTAAAAAACTACTTTTTATTTTTTACTCCACCTGAGGTGGCTGAATCTTCAGCGCAGGAACTGCCATATTGAAGATGATAACTTGTAGGTGGCCCGTTGGGTTTTGAAGAGCTGGCTGTACCCTGCATAGATTGCATTTCCTTTTCGCGTGACTTCACGATCAGCTTGTCAGTATCTTCTAATTTATGCGCATTCATCAATGATTTTAAAGGACCATACATGGCAGCAGCCACAATTAAGCCTACGCAGAATAAGGTGGTGGGAGGGCTTGCCAAAAGAAAAGCAGCCGTGGCAATAGCGGCGCACCCTATTAGTATGCCTGCGGAATACATAATCATATTGTTCACATTGATGGCATCGTTAGCAGCGGGATTGGGCATTGTTCCTGGCATTGTGGGCATTGACATCATAGTGAACGTATCTTTGTGATTATAAAATTTTTGGTATAAGCCAACACCCAGCGCTAAAAAGGCAATAGAGCCAACAAGCAGAGGAACCCAAGTAGAGCCTAAAGCGAAGACCAGTGTTGTGCCCATGAAAAAGGCAGTTTTTACAGAGTTCAAGGAATCTTCAAGAACTTTGTACCCCCTGCTGAGGTGAGCGTTATGGATTTTCTCGATGATATATTTAAAAACACCTTTTACTTGGATTTTAAAAGGACTCACCCCTATCCCGCCACCAATTAAAACAGCGGGGATAGCCATCAATAATGCATAATCCAACAGTTTTAAAAATTGGTTTTCAGGTGAAAATAACGAAAGATGAAGCGTCTCGCCTACAGTACCTAATGTTTGCCCTAAAAAGACAGCATCTATCACCATCAGTATTAAAAAAGCTAAACCACAGATCCAGATCGGGGCGGTTTCCCATACAAAATCTTTTACGCCACGATGTTTTTCTTTTTCTTTAGTAACGGCTTGTTTATCTTTCGCAAGAAAAGCTGTTGTTTCCGCTTGAGCATTTACTTGTGCCCAGAATTCAGTTTTTGCAGAATTTTCACTTCCATAAACGAGAAGACCGATGCTGCCAACCCCTAAGGCGAAAAAGACACCTATGTAAGCGCTATATTGTCCTGCAACAAACGCAGTAATAATAAGCGAAATGGATAATAATAGTAACACCGCACCTGGAATTTGATAATATAACGGATTAGTGTATGGCTGCGCTGTTTGGTAAGCTTTGTTGTATGTGTTGAGCCTTGCTCCTACATTTTGATTGATAGCATCAACAATATTTAACGCATCTGCTTCTTCTGATCTTCTATCAACTTGTTTTTGAATCTCAGTAATGATCGCTGTTATTTGTTCAGGCGTGTAGCCTTTCTCATGCCAATAGCGAAATAATCCTCTATATAAATTCATGCGCTTTTCATTGGCTAGCGCCGCTTTTTCATCTGTTTCGCGAGTTAATAGATTGAGCATGGAATCTTCTGCAGTATGTTTTTCTAGTTCTTTCTCTGCATCTGATAATTGTTGCTTTGCTGTTTGAAATGCTGCATTTTGGATTGCTGCGCTGTGTATATTCTCTGGAAGAGGGTCTTTTAAGGTAGCGAGATCAACATTTAGCTTTTCTGCTGCCTCGCGCACGGCGGATTTCCAGGCATTGAGTGATGTTTCATTTAAACGGTTTTTTTCATTTTCTGCCCGAGTCTTTTCTTCTTTTAATTGACTAATTTTTTTTGCTCGAGCGCTAGGGTTAAGCTGATAATGTATCCAGTTTTCTGTGCGGTGAAGAACATGATAAAGTGCTTCAATATTTGGCTGATTAATTTGATTGCTAGCATTAAAAGGGGGATAGCGATCAAGTACAGGGTTTAATGTTGATTGACGCCCATCCAAGATGTCATAGAGTTCTTTACCTGCTTTTTCTTGATCTGATTTTATGTACAGGCGAGTATCTGGCTTCCAAGCAGAACCCGCAAGAGGCTGAAGCTCTTGCTCTTCACCATGATATGATGGCCCGTATCTATCTTCTTTCGGCATTGCTGATATCTCTTTAAGGTAAACACCTAAGTAATACTATAGCATTTTAAGAGCCTTAAATGCAAGGAAAAGTGTTACAAAGTGTGGTTAAAAAACCCTGAAAAATCAAAAAAATAGCCCATGGCAACCGCTACTCCCGCAGCAAACCCAAATACGTGACCCTCCCAAGAGGTTTTAGCATCGCTTGGCAAAAGGTGCATGAGAATAGAGCCGCAATAATAAAGCGCTAATACCCCCAGGAGCAGGGCCGCAGCTGATGGGCGATAATATGCTTGGGTAAGTAGATAGCCCATATAACCCATAATAACGCCGCTAGCGCCCACATGCATGGCTTTCCGCCCAAATAACCATACAGCTAACCCCGAGAAAATCATGATGTTAAGTGTTATAGTTAAGAAGTTACTAAAGCCTTGTGCTAGCATTAATACCAACAGCAAAAACAGGGGTATGGAGTTAAAAAAGAGGTGGTTAAGATGCCCATGCAAAAACGGCGAGGTAAAGATGCCTATCAAACCGAAAGGATGGCGAGGGTAAATACCGAATACGTTTAAACGATAATGCATCGCCATATTGACGATTTGAACGGCCCATAAAAGCCCTAGGATTTTTAAAGCCACCTCAGCATTAGCTTGCATGGTGGTGATGATTTGCTGTAATGCTTGTGCCCAGTCAAACATAACTGTGTATCCTTATGCGGTTCCGAGAATGAAAAGAATGCCCAATCATAACAGGTTTTATGGAGTGAGGTTATTGCGAGATCTCTTTCTTTTAGGTAGACTTCCTCAGGCAGCTTTATGCAAACCTCACAATGATAGGATGAGAAAGATATGACGGATTTAAAATCGCTGATTGCTAATGTGCCTGATTTCCCTACGCCAGGAATCATGTTTCGCGATATTTGCCCTTTATTGGCCAATGCAGCGGCCTATCATGAAGTGATTGAAAATTTTAAACATTATTATGCTTCTAAAAAGATTGATGTGGTGGTAGGAATTGAGTCTCGAGGGTTTTTATTTGCATCGAGCGTGGCGTATGCTATGGGCTGCCCGTTGGCTTTGGTTCGGAAGGTAGGGAAATTACCGCACCCAAAAGTGGCTCATCATTACGATTTGGAATATGGTAGCGACACGTTGGAAATTCATCAGAATGCTATTCGTTCTGGTGCGCGTGTATTGGTGATAGATGATTTATTGGCAACCGGAGGGACAGCTCTAGCCACCTGTGAACTTATTGAAAAAATGGGCGGGGAAGTGGTGGAGGTCGCGGCTGTGATTGAGCTAGCCTATCTAGAAGGGCGTAAACGCTTGGGCCGCTATGACGTGTATAGTCAAGTGGTGTATGAGAGCCCATAAGCTATAATTTGAGATATACAGCTAAGCCGGGTGCAAGCAATGTCTCAATTAGTTATTACTTTTTTTAATACAGCTGATAAAAGCACTGAGCGAGTGGATAACATTCCTGCTTTACATCATTTAGTGAAAGAAAAACAGGGCTTTTATTGGCTAGATTTAAATGACCCCGATCCTACGCATTTTACTCAAATTTTAAAAGCATTGAATATCCCTTGTGAATGGCCAAATCATTTTCGTCGGCCCGAAATATTGCCGCACATGTATGATTCTCCTCGGTTACTTTCTTTTTATTTGTACGATATTGTAGACTCGGAAACTTTATTAGATTCAGGAAAAGCCATTTCATCAATAGAATATGAATCTATTTTTGTGATGCTAGGCGAGCGGTTTGTGATTACATATCGTCAAAGAAATTTAGATTTAATTGATTTTGTTCAAAAAGATTGCGCGGAAAATTTTAAAATGTCTGGAAAAACGCCAGCATTTGTGCTTTTTTTAATCATGCAACATTGCATGTATTACATAGCAAGATTAAATTTGGCAAATGATAATTTTTTAGATGACATTGAATACAATGTCTTAACGAGCAAAGGCTCAGCTTACCTTCCTAAAATTTCCATTGCAGGGTTAAATATTCTACTCTTGAAAAAGCTCAATGCAAATATGCATATTATTTTGCTGGTAATGGTGACTAAAACAAATCATGTGATAGGGGAATCTGCACGTGTATTTTTTAATAACATGTTAGAAAATACATTAGGGATCCGTGAATCAATTGACTCTTCTAGAGATTTATTAGACAGTATTATTGCGAGCATTCAGGCAGAATCCATGCGTCAAACAGGCGAAATTATGCGGGTTTTAACTATTTTATCCGCTATTTTTATGCCCCCGACACTGATTGCGGGTATTTATGGAATGAACTTCCAAAGTATTGCTGAATATGGCTGGCGTTATGGGTATATATATTCATTAGCGTTAATGGCGGGGGTAACGGCCTTATTTGTCGGTGCTTTTTATTGGTTTGGTTGGGTAGGCAAGAAAAAAGATGCTAAAGCACTACTGTGCAGTTTGCCTTCCTCCTCAGATCGGAAATAATTTTTTTAAGTGTAATGATTTCCTTTTGTAATTGTTGTGCGCGCATTTCAATGGTGAGTTTTTTCTGAGCAATGACTGAAATTTCTTTTTCCAATTGTTTTTCTCTTTTTAAACTTGCTTCATTCGATTTTTGAGTAGCAATTTCTACCGTATGCTGTGTTTGCTTGGCCTCCGTTAATATTCGAGTTTCTAGTAATTTGATTCTACGGGTTGCTTCTGATTTTAATTTTTCAATTTGCTGCTCATAAATTTGTTCTAATGCGCGTTTTTGTTTCTCAAATTCTGCGCGCTCTGTTTTTTGTGTAAGCTCAAAAGATTTTTTAAGAGAAATAATAGTGTCTTCATTTTGTTTTTCAAGTGATTTGATTTGGGCAAGTAAAGCAACCTTTTCTTTTTCAAAACCGCCTTCTGCAGTAAGTTTTGCTTGGTTAGCAATGTTTTTGTATTTTTCTTCCATGTTTTTATGAGTTTTTACGATATTGTTTTTTTCATTTTCCCTTTCTAATGAAAATAAGTATTCTATCTTTTGAATATCTGCTTGCGCTTTTTGTTGAGTTACTTCTTTCTCTTTTTGGGCATGAATGCGTTCTTGATGGAGTTGATATTCATATGTTTCGCGCATTTTATTGAGCATTGCTTGATGTGCAAGACGGTCTGCTTCTAGCTTTCGTTCCATTTCTGTTTTTTCTGCTAATAGCTGAGACTTTTCATATTTTTCTTGTTTTGTGTATTGTTCATGTATTTTTTGTTGATGTTCAATATTTTTTAAATGCTCTTTTCTTTCTTGATCAATAATATAATTTAAAGATGTTTCAACTTCTTTTGCGCGTGTTAGCGAATTTTGTAATATCTGATGGTCATAGGTAAGGGCGGCATTTTTTTGCTCTAGTGCGGTCAGTAACTTTTCTGTGTGGGTGATTTCGGCGTTTGCTGTAGCCTGATAAGCAGCAAGGTTCTCTGCTGCAACGTCATAAGAGTGTTGTAATAATGATTTGATTTCTAAAAAAAGAGTTGTAGATAAATCCCTAGCTTGCTCTTCAATTGCTGCGATTTGCTTAGATTCCGCGCGTGGGGCGAGGATAGCTTCTTCCGTGCTCATAAAGGCTCCTTGATGTTATCTATTTAACCAATTTCATGTAAGCAGACGGCCTAGATTTTAGTGGTAAGTATAGTCTAATTTTAATAACGCTGTGCTACTATATAAACAACTATTTTTTGTTTAGGGAACTGTTCATGTCAGCTCACACTTGCGTTGGTATTTTAATGGGCGGGAAGTCTGCCGAACACGAAATTTCATTACTATCTGCCAAAAGTGTTGCGCAGGCTATTAACCCAGATAAATATACAGTTAAACTTATTGGCATTCATAAAGTGACTGGCGAATGGTTTTTGTACGACAACATTGAAGAATGTTTGGAGTACCCTGATGATCCTAAAAAAGTTTGTTTAAAGCCCTCAAATCAGTCTGTGGCTTTATTGCCCGCCCCAAAAGGCGCTGCGTTAGTGAATTTAAACGACCGTTCTTCTATTAATGTCAATGTCATTTTTCCTGTGTTGCATGGCCCTAATGGTGAAGATGGCACTATTCAAGGCTTATTAAAATTAGCTAATATTGCTTTTGTCGGGGCAGGCGTGCTAGGTTCTGCTGTTGCGATGGATAAAGACGTCATGAAGCGTTTATTCACCCAAGCCAACATCCCTACAGCGCGATGGGAGCTTGTAACGGCGCATGAGTATCAAGCCAATCCTTGTCAATATGAAGATGTTGTACAAAAATTAGGCTCACCTTTATTTGTGAAGCCAGCAAATTTGGGTTCTTCTGTAGGCGTTTCTAAAATAAAAAATAAAGATGAATTTAAAGCAAAAATAGAACTTGCTTTTCAATTTGATTCCAAAATATTAATAGAAGAGTGTATTGTGGGAAGAGAAATTGAATGTTCTGTGCTAGGAAATGAATTTCCAACGGCTTCTTTGCCAGGAGAGTTAATTCCTCAGCATGAATTTTATTCTTATGAAGCAAAATATTTAGATGAAAATGGCGCATTGTTTGAAATTCCTGCCGTATTGAAAGATGATGAAATTGAAAGAATACGTGCGCTGGCGATTCAAGCTTACCAAACTCTATGTTGTGAAGGGATGGCGCGTGTGGATGTATTTTTGGAAAAAAGTGGTCGCGTTTTGCTAAATGAAATCAATACCATTCCAGGTTTTACTAAGGTTAGTATGTACCCTAAAATGTGGGCATCAACAGGTTTGCCTTATACGCAATTGATTGACGAATTGATTGAATTGGCCTTGCAACGCTTTAAGCGAGAAGAGGCGTTATCGAATTCTATCGCAGCGTTTATCAAGAATTCTTAATCCATTTAATATACTTGTCTACCCATTTTTGTAAAAATTCTTTACTTTGAGAGCCGATATTACCAGCTTCGTCAAATAATCCTTCTTTCATTTGAATAAAAGCTTCTGGTTGCGCCATAACAGGCACATCTAAATAAGCCAACACGTTGCGTAAGTGCTGTTGTGCAAGTGCTGTGCCAATGTTTCCGGGTGAAACCCCAATAACGCCGGCTCGTTTTGCACCCCATGAGTTTTTTCCATAGGGGCGGGATCCATGGTCCAATGCATTTTTTAAAACGCCTGGGATAGAGCGGTTATATTCAGGGGTAACAAACAACAAGGCGTCACTGGCTTCTATTTCTTTTTTAAAGCGTATTACAGAGGGGGCAGGGTGTGCATCATTATCTTCGTTGTAAAGGGGTAAGTCATCAATTTGAATATGTTTAAAAGAAAGCTCAGAGGGCGCAAGCTTAGCGATGGCTTGTGCAAGTTTTTTATTGAAAGAACCATGGCGAAGGCTGCCTACGACCACGGCAATTTGTAATGGTTTCATGATGAACCCCCTGAAATAAGTTCTCTACAGTGTAGCGAGGAATATAGGGAATTGCTAGTGAGTGGGTGAGGGGGAGCGAGATGGATCCTGCGTAGTTGAACTACTTTGTGGATAATCCTCATAGAGATTAAAGAGCACGAGCTTATTGGAGTTGCTGTTTGGCGGAGAATTGTCATTATTTTTTGTATTACCAAGAGAAGTGTTGGGAGTAATATCATCAACTTTTAAGTTTTGTTCATACTCTTCTTTTTTCGCTTCCCATACTGCTTTCGCTTTAAAATATCCCATTCCTAATATAACGACAGCAAACGCAGCCATGCTAATAGGATGAACTAAGAGTTCTTCTGGGATGATTTCAAATATAACACACCCTAAAAAGGCGGTACTTGCTGCACCGAATACAGCACGAAATGTATCTCCATAAGTAAAAGTTACTCCCTCGTCGCTAACATTCCACCATTGCACAACGAGACGACGAATTTTGTGGAAAGTAGAAAACATACTGGAGGCTATCAATCCTATTGCACCCACCAAGATTAGTTGGTTAGTTAGGGAGTCACTAACCTCATCCATCCAATAAAGCTCAATGAGCAATACAACAATACTTAAACCAACACCAGCAAGATCAAAACCCATGCGGCCTAACATGATCCAGGCTTTAGCGGTTAAATTCATTGTTGTTCCCTGTCTTTTTTCTTTTTCTTCAATGCTAGCAAGATGTGCTAAATTATGTTTCCAAGAAAAATATAATGAAATACTAAAGCAAATAATGGCTAAAATAGGATTGATGAAGGCCAAACCAATGGCGGTAGAGCGAGTTAAATGGTTTCCCAGGTCAGAGGATAATTTTTTAGTATGATTACTACTGCTCATTAATCTCGGGTCCCTCTTTTTGAGTTATTCAAATTAGTATTCTACCAAAATATTAGGGTGATTGCACGTAGCGAGACCCAATATTTCCCTTTTCTTTTCAATCTGTTACAATTCGTTACATTCTACTTATCCTGTATAGGCTAACATAAGATATCATAATAGAAGAAGGAGGACAAAAATGAAAGAAAGCCAAACGCCAGATGAGTTACCCATCATTGATTTCAATGCGCTCACCCAATTGGTAGGCAATAACCCTGAGCTTGCTAAAGAAATGCTGAAAGCTTTCATGGAGGAGTTACCTAAAGCACAAGAACAGATTTCTCAGGCCTTTCAATCTAAAGATTGGGATGTTTTACAACATCATATGCACCGGTTACATGGTGCGCTTGCTTACAGCGGGGCATTGCGATTGAAAGAAACAGTAGTCGATTTTGAAAAAGCGCTGATATCCAAAACAAACCATTATGATGAACTTTATCAAAGGCTGAATAATTACATTAAATTAACGATGCAAGCTTATGAAGAAATTCATTAATTCCAGTTGGAAATTAATTATTAAGTGCTAGGCTCCGCCCCATGCGAATGAGCTCAGTACTGGTAATATAGCGATTTACCAATAAAACAACTCCGACTTTTTGATTCGGAATGACTGCCACGTAGGAACGAAAACCGCCCGAGGCTCCAGTTTTTTCCATCAATGCATTGCCATCAAAGATGGGCGGGATGGGTGAAAATTTAGCTGGGTAGGGGCCTCCTCTAGCAGTAGCGGTTACCAGTTTGGTTTTGTTTTTAAATGGCTCTGGATGAATGATCCAAGTTAAACCTTGCTGGAAACGAGAGGTTTGCACAAAACTTGTTTGTGTTAATTTAATTGCATCCAGTAAAGTCTGCGGTGTGCCAACTTCGTGTAAAGCCGCTTTTAAAAAACGAGACATATCCCGCCCTGTTGATTTTAATGCGCCTGATGCGGGAAAAATCCAATCGCTATTAGGCGGGTTTTTCCATACTTCGCTGTTGCGTCTTGGCGCGGGGGTTCCTGCCATATTATAGCCTTGCGCATAACGATACATCATATTATTTGGAATCATTGTATTGCTTGACCACATGCCTAGTGGGCGTAAAATTTTTTCTGCATACAATTCATTAATATTTTTTTGGGTTTGCTTTTCCAGAGAATAGCCGAGTAATCCCATATTCACATTTGAATATAGCCAAGAAGATCCTACCGTAGTAGGGTTTTTCCATTTCGAAAGATATGTGGTGAGTTTTTTCCGAGAATTAATCGACTTTGGAACATTAAAAGGGAAGCCGGTCGTATGTGTGGCTAAGTTTTCCAAGGTAATTTGATTGAGTTTATTTCTAGGTGAGGTTGAAAAATCAGGTACATAACGTAATACAGGATCTTTGAGCGCCATGGATCCCGATCTAACAGCATCCGCAAATAAGATAGAGGTAAAAATTTTGGTGAGTGACGCAATTTCAAAGATGGTATCTTGCGTCATGAGGGTCTTCGTGGATTTATCAGCATAGCCTAAATAATAAGATTTGCGTTTTCCATTATCATAAATTTCTACAACAGCACCAGGGATCCCATTTCTTTTCATCCATTTTGTCAGCTTTTCTTGTGTGGGGTCAGCACAAGCCTGCAATGCTAACAAAGAAAAGAGAAAAAGGGCTAATAAACGAATTTTGCACCTAATTTGCATACCGATATATCCTTACAATGGTCCCTCCGAAATCATAGCACTTTTTAGTTATTTTTCATCTACCTGTTGCGACACGATTTGCAAATTATGATAATATAGCCCTTTCATTTTGGGAGATTTAAAACATGATCATTGAGCCTAAAATTCGAGGATTTATCTGTATCACTGCTCACCCTCAAGGATGTGCTGCTCATGTGAAATCCCAGATTGATTATGTGCTCTCCCAAGCGCCTATCAAAGGCCCTAAAAATGTTTTAATCATTGGCGCTTCTACGGGATACGGGTTGGCTTCTCGCATTGTCTGCGCATTTGGTGCGAAAGCAAAAACGTTAGGGGTCTCTTACGAGCGTGAACCTACGGAAAAGAAAACAGCCTCAGCAGGTTGGTATAATAATCGCGCATTTGAAAAATATGCTCATGAAGCAGGTTTATACGCAAAAACCTTAGATGGGGATGCTTTCAGTAATACTTTAAAAGAAGAAGCTATCTCATTGATTAAGAAAGATATGGTAAAGGTCGATTTAGTGATTTATAGCCTGGCTTCTCCCCGGCGCATACATCCTGTTACGCAAGAAGTGTTTAATTCATGTTTGAAAACTGTTGGAAAATCGCAGTCTTTTAAAACAGTGGATCCCTTCAAAGCCGAACTGACTGAAGTGACGATCGAACCTGCTACCGAAAATGAAATGCAGCAAACTGTTCAAGTAATGGGTGGTGAAGATTGGGCGATGTGGATGCAAGCCTTACTTGAAGCTGACGTATTAGCAACGCACTGTAAAACAGTGGCGTACTCTTATGTGGGCCCTAGCATGACACACGCTATTTACAAAGAGGGTACGATTGGCCGTGCAAAAGAGCATTTGCATCACACTGCGAACGAATTAAATAACTTACTTAAGCCTGTGGAAGGTTCTGCCGTTATTGCGGTGAATAAAGCAATTGTGACGCAAGCTTCTGCTGCCATTCCTGTTGTGCCCTTGTACATGTCTTTATTATTTAAGGTGATGAAAGAAAAAGGGTTGCATGAGGGCGCTATTGAGCAGATGACGCGTTTATTTCATGATAAATTTTATACTGAAAAATTTATGACAGATGAGCATGGATTGATTCGGATGGATGATTGGGAATTATCGCCTGAAGTTCAAGAGGCTGTAAAGAAAGTATGGGCATCTGTGAATAATGATAATGTTGAAGCTATTAGCGACTTAGCGGGTTACCGAGAAGATTTTGAAAAATTATTTGGATTTAGAATGAAAGGCGTTGATTACGGGGCAGATGTGTCGCCGCTGGACATTTAATTGTGATGAGGTTAAGCAGGATTTTCCAAACTCAACATCCTCGTATTGCCGTTATAAGCAAAAATCTCCGCATAACGCCCCCAGTCAATCACTGTTTTAAGCACGTTTTTTGCATCAGCGTTTATCATATTATCATCAAGTTCATTTAAAAAATGCTCTTCTGGGATGCTGTGACCTTCAGCAGCATCTAATTGGTCTCGAATGTCTTTAACCAGTGGTATATAGCGCATAAGATGTTGTGCGAATATTTCTTTTTTATCTAAAATATCTGCATCTGCAAAAGATTTTCCTGTTTTTGTTAATTTAATTTCTCCATCTGTGATTTCTGCAAAGTGCAGCATATCAAGTAATTCAATAACAGGAAATAAATCTTCAATATCCATATGTAAAGATTCTGATAAATCTTGCAAATGAAATATTTCTTTATGGGGATCAGAAACAATTTCTTCAATTAAACCTATCATGACAGATACCACGACAGGAGGCAAAGGATATTTAATATCGATGATTTTATGTTGATAAGAACCAAATGCAAAATGACGCAAATCTCGCTCAGGAGAAGTTAAGATAGTATAAACGCTATCAATTAACTCACGCACTTTAGGATCATCTGGATTACGCGGATAAGGAAATTCCACTTCTAATTCTGCATGAATAGAACCTGGGTTGCTATTAAAAACAATAATACGATCAGCCATGATAGCTGCTTCCGTGATGTCGTGTGTCACCAAGAAAATAGATTTAATAGGGATTTTGTGTTCAAGCCATAAATCGAGCAAATCACCGCGTAAATTTTCAGTGGTAAGCACATCTAACGCAGAAAAAGGTTCATCCATGAGTAAAATGTCGGGGTTCACAACTAATGCTCGCGCAAAACCTACACGTTGACGCATACCGCCTGAAAGTTCTTTAGGAAAAGCGGATTCAAACCCATCTAAGCCGATCATGTCAATTGCTTTTAATGAGCGTTTTCTGCGTTCTTCAGCTGAAATGCCTTGTGCTTCTAAACCAAGCTCTACATTTTGTAATACTGTTAGCCATGGCATTAATGCAAAACTTTGAAATACCATGCTAATCCCTGGAACAGGTTGATCAATGGGGGTTCCTTGATAACAAATATTACCTGTTGTGGGACGAATAAGCCCGGCGATAATGCGTAGTAAGGTTGATTTCCCTGATCCTGATTTACCTACAAGTGCAACAATTTCCCCTTTTTTTAATTCCATATCAATATTGTCTAATACCAATAAGGACTTTTTGTCTTGCTTTGGAAACGATTTACATATTTTTTGTAACTTGATCAGCGGCATAATAATTCCTAAGTTGTTTGGAAACGTTTTTTAGCATACCCATATAATTTTTGCCAAAATAATACATTCAAAGTGACGACAAAAATACTCATGACAGTAATACCTAAAAAAATACGCGGAAAATCACCGCGTGCAGTATATTCTGTGATATAGGCCCCTAATCCGGTTGCTATTAAGGTAGTATCCCCCCATGTGACCACTTCAGAAACAATGCTTGCGTTCCAACATCCGCCGGCCGCTGTTAATGCACCAGTGATATAATAAGGAAAGATCCCTGGAAGTATCAAGCGCTTCCACCATAACCAATTCTTTACGCCAAAATTTTGAGCAGCATAGTAAAGATCTTGTGGGATGCTCATCGCGCCCGCAATGACATTAAATAGAATGTACCATTGGGTGCCGAAAATCATTAAAGGGGTTGTCCAAATATTAACATTTAAATGATATTTGACGATGAAAATAACTATAACAGGAAATAATAAATTAGCGGGAAAAGCTGCGAAAAATTGTGCGATAGGTTGTACAATTTGCCTTATTTTAGGGCGCATACCTATCCAAACGCCTAACGGCACCCATATTAAGGAAGCGAGTATTACCATGCTGGTGACGCGCAGCGCAGTAACAGCACCCAGCCAAAACACATGCAATATTTCTTGATAAGCAATGTGTTTCAAAATAGATGAGGTTAATATATACATGCTGCTTATTATTAATAAAACACAAAAAACATTCCATATAAAATATGGAATATGATATCCATCATGAGATTGAGCTGGATGTAAGCGAGCAGGTTTTTGTGGAATGCCGGGTAAATTGATGAGCATATTAAGCCCTTTATCTACCCATTGAAAAAATTTTTGCAAAAGATAAGTGCGTTGGAATATTGAAAGCACCCAAGAAGAAGCTTCAATTTCGCTGGAAAGTGCATCCATCTTAAATTTTTCAGACCATTTCACGAGAGGACGAAAAAGTAATTGATCATATACCAATATAACAATAAACATGGCTAAAATAGCGTACCACACGCCGGCAATATCCGCCTGATTGATGGCTGTTGCAATATAAGACCCGATGCCAGGCAAATAGATTTTTTGATTTGACACGGAAATAGCTTCAGCAGCCACCACAAAAAACCAACCAGCAGACATGGACATCATCATATTCCATAAAAGCGCTGGTGTTGCATAAGGCATCTCAACTCGCCAAAAACGCTGCCATGCAGATAAACGGTAAACATGTGACGCTTCAATTAAATCTGGTGGCATTGTTTTGAAAGATTGATAAACGCTCAAGGCTGTATTCCATGCTTGAGAAGTAAAAATAGCAAAAATAGCAGCGCACTCTGGCCCCAGTAAACTATGAGGGAAAAGAGAGATGAAGCCTACTACGGTAATAGAGAGATAGCCTAAAATGGGAACAGATTGTAAAATATCTAATACTGGAATAAGAATACGTTCTGCTGCGCGATATTTTCCTGCTAAAGTACCCACAAATATACTGAATACGAGTGAAAGCATCATTGCTAAAAACATACGAATGACGGTGCGTATAGCATCACTAGGAAGTGTGCGAGGATCCAGGCTAATGGACAAAGCCTCTCCCACTTGATAGGGCGTATTCATTTTTGAGGCAGTATGAGCGAGTATCGCAAATAAAGCAAAAATAGCGATGAATACAATAGCATCCCATTGGTTGGGGCGATAGGAGCTAGGCAAGCGAGGAAAGTGGTATTGCCTCTGATGAGTCATTTTTATAAATTCCTTTAAGCTTGTTAAATGAATTTCAGTTTAAGTATAGTTGAAAATCAAACAAGTTGTTTGCCTTGAACCTCAGCTAGGAATATAATGATTCAATGACTTTTCGTTCAGAGAGGAAACATGGCGCCACATTATTTGTTAAAAAATAAATCTCTTCCTGTTAACCCTATCACGGGAGCACTGGTTGGGCTATTTGTAGGATGGTTGGTCAGCGCTGCGCTCATGACTTTCGTGGCCGATTATGAGGAAACGGGGGAGTATGATTTTGCTGGCAACCCTGAGCAAGAAATGACGACTGATAGTGCTATCACGTGTGTTTTGATACCCTGGATAGGAATGTCCCTGTTAGGAGGGTTGCTTGGTTTTATGGGTGAAAATGCAGCTAGTATTCGAAAAATGCTTTTTTCATCGCCAGCGGAGAGGACAGCTTCTTCATTGCCTCCGCCTAGTCATATTAGTGAAGAAGCACAACTAGCTCAAAGTCCAGGCATTCTCTAATGTCCACCAAAGGGGATGGCCATCGCGTTCCCTTCGATATTATTACCGGTAGGCGTTTGTGGTACAATCTCTTCAATTAGCAGCCGCTAGAAGGGATAACTACTATGCTCTCAGAACAACGAATTCAAGAAATTATCGGGTATTTTAGTGAAAAAATAAAATATAAATTTAAAAATCCTGCGTTACTTATTCAAGCATTGACACGTCCTTCTGCAAGAGGCGTTTATGTTCCAGACAACTCCCTTGATTTTGAAAGGCTAGAATTTGTAGGAGACAGAGTTTTAAATTTAGCCATCGCGACACATTTATCTGAACTTTATCCTACAGCAACCCCGAGCGTATTGCACCAGTACTATGAATCTTATACTCGTAATTCCGACGCTAGCAAACGTAATGGAGGCCCGTTATATCGAGTAGCGAAAGCGTTACAACTAGAAGGTTTTATTATTAAAGCTGATAATGATGATCTGGAGAAATACGCTTCTAGAGGGAAGCGATCCCTGGGCAAAAAAAGCAAAGAAGGGCATTTGTCAGATCACGTGGAGGCGCTTTTAGGCGCTTTATACGAAGATAGTGGGCACAATATGCAGCTAATATTGTTGTTCGTAAAACAATATTGGCAACATATGGGATTAAATGATGATCAGCTTTCAGAAAGTTCTTTTGGGGAGTCTATTGTTTCAGCCAATGCCGCCACAATACAAAGTAAAATCAAACAAGACGCTTTGTTGTTACAAGCCGCTACTGAAGGACGCTTGGACAAGGTGAGACTAGCATTACAAAATGGTGCCTCCATCAGAGCAATAGATGAAAATGGTCAAAGTGTGTTACATCATTTTGCAAGACAGGGAAAAGCATACGCCTTGCAAGAAATGCTTTCTTTTCCAGAACTTGATATCAATTTACTTGATAAAAAGGAGCATACCGCTTTGTATTATGCGACTGAAAAAGGCACAGCTGATTCAGTAGAAGCTTTGTTGATCGAGGGTGCATCTATCCACATTAAAATAAATGATGGAAAGATAAGATCCATTTTTGTTCTTGCGGCTGTTAATGGGCATGTTCCAGTGATAACCCTGCTGTTAAAATATAATTGGCATGCTCTCTTGGATAAAGAAATCCAAGTAGCTATAGAGAGTGCCAATTTAGTTGATAGAAGTAATATGGAACCTCATTTGAAAAAGGCGTTTGTTGTTAAAGCGCAAAATAGACGGATGTTTATAGCAGCTGAAAGTATAGTAGAAGATTCGGAAAAACATGACGAAGCTACCACGGCAATAAAAGATTCGATTACTATGGGCGCAAATATTTATTCTAAAAATGCGCACGGGAATACATTTTTAAATTTATTAAAATCAATGCCTATGAAAGTTCGATTTGATTTATTGCTTTTTATCTTGTCATTGGAAAAATTGTACGTCAGTGAAATTGATTTGACAGATATATCAGCCGGTGTTTCTATGGATGATGCACATATTGTATTTCCGGTCTACAAACAGATTATTGCATTAAAAAAAGCCAATCAATCTAATTTTGGCGCAGTAGAGATTTTTGATAAATGGTTAGCTGAACTTAAGGCATTTGACGACTCATCGCATCGCTCACTCATATCTCGCATGGCTTCATTGTCAATAGAGACGAAGTCAGTATCAAAATCTGCCTCGCTTCATTTCGTTGGCGCTGAAAGTTCTTCGTCTTCGCCAGCGAAAACAAAGAAAAATTCTATGGATCGATCTAAAGCCCTCTAATTTCAAAAGGTTTATCACCAATATGAGCACTGTTAAAAAAATCAAAGAACAACTTATGTTGCATGCTGTCAAATCAAGCGATAAACAAAAAATATTTTTTAAAACCGGTTGTGGTGGCTATGCGGAGCATGATCAGTTTTTAGGTGTTCCTGTTCCGTTGATTCGTAAAATAGCTAAATTATATGCTGATATTCCACATCAAGAAATTTCTGAATTGTTGCAATCAGCCTATAATGAAGAAAGATTATTTGCGCTCATTGTTCTTGTGGGCCAATATGAAAAGTCTGCTCAAAAAGAATTGATTTATGATTTTTATTTAAAGCATAAAGAGTATGTGAATAATTGGAACCTTGTCGATTCTTCTGCACATTTCATTGTTGGTGCACATCTTTTCAAGCGAAACAAATCCATTTTATTAGAATTGGCGAGCTCTGAATACCTTTGGGATAGGCGCATTGCGATAGTGGCAACTTGGCATTTTATTCGGCAAAATGAGCTGGACTGGACTTTTAAAATTGCCAAAAAATTAATGCATGATGGCGAAGATTTAATCCACAAAGCAGTAGGGTGGATGTTGCGTGAGGCAGGGAAAAAAGATCAAGATGCTTTAAGGCTGTTTTTAAATAAACATGCCGCTGTGATGCCTAGAACCATGCTTCGGTATTCCATTGAAAAATTTGATATTATTGAACGTAGAGCGTATTTAAGTAGATAATATATGGGCAGCCTTACATCCTCGCTCACTTATAACATCTAGCGCAGGTCTCATAAATGCGCTTGGCTAGTAGCTCTACCTCTATTTTGATGATGGCTGATTCTTTTTTTCCGGCGCAGCATTAGAGTTAGATCCCGAACCCTCTAGCGTGCCCGTATGAAGTAAGCTACCGATAAACGCGCCAACCACGGCGCCGGTGGGTCCACCTATAGTACTGCCGATAAATGCTCCGGCTGCATCCAATGCAAGGTGTTCAGTTGCTGCAGCTGCAAAACTGTGACCAGAATTCTCTTTAGGTTGAACATTATTATTGGGTTGAGCATTATTATTGAGTTGCCCAGATGATGATGGTTCAGCTTTTTTCATCATTTCCTCCTACTAGTTAACGTTTCTGAGAGAGGTAATAGAGAAGTAAAGTGCGTTAATAATATTTGTACTAATAAAATTATGATATCATTTTTTTATTTTTAATACCACAGTGGGCTGAGCAATGAAAGTTTTTATGCTATCTGGTTTTAATGTGTCTAATGTAGGGAAGACTAACTCAGAAAAAACACCAAGTTTAGGGGTAGGTGTGGTATCTTTTCCACTGAACGGATCAATAAATTTATTTCATAACTTAGATTCTTCTGCAGATCCTACTAAATTGCAATACCAAGCCAACTTTCATTTGTTTAACGATGAAAAATCCCCTGATACCGGGCAGCGTGCTGCACCGTTTTTCTTTTCAATTGATCTCCATGGTCAATATCCTGGAGAGAGAGGCTGGGAAAGCAGGTTTTTGGGCGCAACATTTGCGGGGGATGGTGAGCGGCGTCATGAGTTGACAGGCGTTGTAGAAACTACAGGTCGCTTCTCAATGTCGATAGGAGTAAGAACAGATTACACGCAAAGTGGTACAGCAGATCATCTGGAATTTAAAGTGGGATATATTATGAAAATGTAGCGGATTCTTGATACCCTTCATTGAGCAGCACAAGCTTGGTGCCTTTACTTTATGAAAAACTTTTATAAGACCTAAGTTGACAACACTGCTGATTTAGTAGAAAATAGAATATGTTAACGATTAATTATTTGCGCATCTGCTGTCCCTAGGCAGTATGGGACCCTCAGTAAAATAAAAAATTATCCGTTTTTATTCAGCAGTGGGGGAGTAATGAATAATTTGGGACAATTAGATTTTGCTAGAATCGACTATGAAAAAGAAAGAGGAAAAGCTTTCACCGCAGAACAGTATCAAGATATTTGTGCCGCTGAAAATGCGTATTTTAATGCATTAAAAAACAACTCCCCATATCATCACATAAATGCCTATTCAGCTTATAAAAACCAAAAAAAACATCCCATAGAAGACGGTTTGACGGACGATAGCTCCCTAGATAATTTTTATCTTGCAGAAATTATTCATAAAAGAAATATTAGACGTATCAAACAAATAGGAGCCCATGCTTTCGCCGCTTGTTATGGAATGTTACAGGGAGGAGGGATGATGGGATTTCTTCTTAAGCTAGGCCATAATGGATTTTTTGGGAACGAAGATACTTTCGAGATTTCTGGCATTGATATTGATGTATGGGTTATTGCGTTTTTAGCTTTTTTAGTAGGGGCAACTATCAGTTATTGGCTGCCACGTGAAGCAATCATGAAAGCATTTCTGTTCAAGCTAGAAAATAATCAAGATACCCCGAAAATGAGTAAAAAAGAATCCCGAAAAGCTAGGATCGCATGTCTTTTGGCTTCTTGTGTCATTGCCAGTACAACCGCAATAGGATTTCACAATACTTTTACTTCATTAAGTGGCATTTCAGATGACCATCCCAGCAGCATATGTTTGACGATAATTTTTGGGCTCATATTATGGGCTTCCACGTATTGGCTGATGCTGAATCCGATGAAAGATGTTGTGGCTAGTTTAAGCGATACAAAATCTTTCGTTCCACAATTTGAGAATTATAAAAACAAAAATGCTGTTAAGTATTTGTGGTATGGTGCAGGAATATCTGCAACGGTTGCAATGATGGGCTTTGCATTTGTGTGCATGCCAATTTTTGTGGATGGCTTCGCTCATTTAATAGAAGTGGGTGACGAAGGAACTGCTCGTCATGTGGTAGAAGGGGTAGCGCTATTTATTTTGGGATGCGCTGCTTTATGCCAGGTGCCATTGGTTTTAGATCGGACCACACAATATATCGATAGAAATTTTGAAAAAAATGAAAACACTACAGCATCTTTTCATAATACTAAAGAGCTTGCTAACGGCTCTGCTAACAAATTATATTATGCTTTTGTACTTCCAAATGCTATATTAGGAGCGCCCGCAACATACCTCGGAATGGTAAATGCACTTGCCATGCTAGCTAATATAGATAAACAAGGAAATTCATCAGTTTTTTCTTACGGAGATAGCGATGCGGCAATCATAATCTATACTATTGGCATTATTGTTTTTTTGATAGCTACATTTACTTCAATGTTAATTAACTCTAAGCCGCCGCCTGATCTTCCGAATTTTTATACTGAGACGCGCAACCTTCACTCTCACGCATGAATTTTTCCAATTGTTTCTGAAAATGTCTATAGGCATTACAAAATGGGGCGGAGCGCAGCAACGATTTATTTTTCCCGTTTTGCGCTCCCCCATTTTATTACATCAACATATAACTCAACGATAAATACACTTCATTAGCCTGCAATGTTCCTTTCCAAGGTGCAACCAATACTGCTTCATCAGGATCGAAATCCCAAATATAGTTATTGGACGAAAAATTACCGCCATACATATATCGATAACCTAGACCAACAGCAAATGTTTGTTTGACCCGCATACTGACTCCTGCGCCTGCTTGAGCGCCGAAAGAAACTTCTGTATTATCTGCCTCCATGGCTGAAACGCTGCCATCCGGATGACTAGAATAGAAGTTGCTAACAGTGTTAAATGCAGCGCCTATGCCACCAAAGATAAAAGGCTCCAATGCGATAGTATTATTTTGATAGGAAAGTGATTTAGACATTCCGCTACCGTGCAATACAGCATTTGCCATTACATTTGTATTTTGTAAATCAAAGTGACGCGTTTTGGGTGTGGCTGCCAGCGATTGATTCTTTTCGTATTGAAATGAGTTGCGATGAGTCACCTCAATTTCCGCAGAGACAAGCGGTGTAATTCTATAGCCTAATGTAGCACCCAACAATTCTGAAGCTCCCAGATTGTTATTATAACCTTCTGGGGATGGGTCCCACTGCGTGTCAGTATCTGAGCCAACAGGAACATCCATGTCTGCGTCCATTGAAAATGAGGCACCGCCTTGCACACCAATATAAAAATTTCGGGGCTCATGTTGGGCGGCCATAGCCACGGGGGCAAGCAGCATGAATAAAGGTATAAGTGTATATTGAGTTTTTAGCATAGTGCCATCCTTGGTAAAAATGAATAGAAAACAATAGGAGCAGTCTAGTGGATTCGTAAAAAAATTCAAGCGACTGTATCAGACCTACCATAGCCTGCAATGTTCCTTACGCCATCTTTGGTAAGATGAGTATCTGGAGCAGTTCAGTGGATTTGTAAAAAATTGGAATCATTATTGCAGTGGTTATTTAATCGTGCTAACCTGATAGGTTAGTAATCCATCTTTTAAAAGGTCTTAAATTATGACGTTCATCGAAGCGCTTGAAAACATGCATGCACTAACCGAGCTAGATTTACAGAACAATACTCTTGATGATGTGAAGGTTGGAATGCTGGCCGAGGCTTTGAAAGCTAATACAACACTCATCTCACTGAGGTTAAACGGAAACAAGATTGGTGCTGAAGGCGCTGAAGTATTGACTGAGGCTTTAAAAGCTAATACAACACTCACCTCACTGGAGTTAAACGGAAACAGGATTGGTGCTAGAGGCGCTAAAGTATTGGCTGAGACTTTAAAAACTAATACGACATTCACCTCGCTGAGGTTAAACGGGAACAGGATTGGTGCTAAAGGCGCTCAAGTATTGGCTGAAGCTTTAAAAATTAATACGACACTCACCCTATTAAGTTTAGCAGACAACGAGATTGGTCCCGCAGGGATCAAGGCATTGGCAGAAGCTTTGAAGAGCAATAACACGCTTACTAAATTGAGTTTAAATGGAAATAACATTGATGCAGGAGGCGCCAAAGCACTGGCTGAGGCTTTGAAAACTAATACATCACTCACCCTATTAAGTTTAGTAGGGGGTAACATGGGCGCGGAGGGGGCTAAAGCATTTGCAGAGTCTTTGAAAACCAATACAACGCTCGTTTCATTTAACTTATTTAAAGACCAGCTGAGCCCTGATGAGGTTGCAGCCATTGCTGAGATCACTCGTCTTTTAGATCGCAATCAAAGAATAAGAAACTTACTCGAAAAAACATTAGCAAAATTTGATGACCCCGACAAGCAGGGAAATCCGCTTTCAAATGTTAAAGAATATCTTCAGCAATTGAATCATGCAATTACCCTATCGGATGCTGAAAATTATCCCGATAATGCAATATTATATCAAAAGGCGAAAGCAACTAAATCACTTTTGGAAGCCCAAGAAGCAGAAAGAGCCGGACGAAGGACTGAGGCAGTGGGGATATTATCATGTATTTTACCCAATCACGTTTACTACGATATTGCACAAAAAAGTTTAATGACGCTTGCAATGGCAGAGATGGGAGAGGAAAATCGTCCAAACCGCCAGGAAACAATAGAAAAAATTTTATCTCTTATCCAGCATCAAGAGCAGGCGGAGGACAAAGCAACTCTTTTAAGATTGCTCGACAAAATGCAAGAAGGAAAATGTTCATCATATTGGTCTTATTTCTTTTCTCAGCCGAATCAACCGGGCAATAACAATAACTCATCACTATCAAACCCATCCTGCAAGAAATAAAAGGGATAGCAAACAAGGAGAACTACATAATGAGTGTTGAAGAAATGAAAATATTGGTTCAGAAACATATGAGCCTAGAAGAAAAACGTGATCTAGAAGGCGTTTTGGAAACCTTAGTGGAAGAGCCGGTATATGAAATCTACCCTGAAAGGCTCAAATTGCAAGGTAAAAAAAATGTAAAGCTTTTTTACCGTGAACATTTTGACTCCTTTTTTCCACTTATTGAATCTTCCAAATTAATTAATGAGTGGTGGGGTTCTGAAAGCGCTGGTTTTGAATATGATTTATTTTTAAAAGCACCCTATGCAGAAAAGGCATGGAGAATTTTTGTGGTTCTTACTGCTAAAAATAATCTTTTATTGGGCGAGCGTTTCTATATTAGCAAAGAGCTAGCTCAGATATTTAGCGGAACATCTTTTAGTCTGTGGGAAAAATTTTAAATTGGGGATATCATTATGCAAAATCATCAGCAAGCTCACATAGAAGAAGAGATAGAAGATAGCCTGCAAGATAGGGGGTGGCTTAAGGGAGAGGTTGTTTTGCCCACCAGTTCGTGCTAATTTTAAATATATGTATTCACTTGCTAGTGAAGTTAGTTATATTCATCGATAGGTAATAAAGATGAAAACTCATGACATTAAAATCAAAAGAATTTATGATGAATCTGTTAGAGGCGATGGCTTTAGAGTGCTTGTAGATAGGCTATGGCCGAGAGGTCTCAGCAAATCTGAAGTCGATATAGATCTTTGGATGAAAGAAATTGCTCCTAGTAATGAATTGAGAATATGGTTTGGGCACGATCCTGAGAATTGGGTGGAGTTTCAAAAGCGATACCGGAATGAGCTGAAGGATAAAAAAGATCTGACTGAATTCTTATTAAACAAAACAAAAACCAAAGCGGTCACCTTGCTTTACGCTGCCAAAGATTTAAAACATAATCATGCCGTGGTTTTAAAAAAAGCGCTTCAAGAATATAAGATATAGCAAGCAGTTAAAGTCTCTCTAAATGTAGAGGTGTAGTGATGGGCAAGCTGTTAGATTCAATCAATAGGATACTTCCAGCGAACCAGCGCGATCCAGGTTATATGATTGAGGTAAATGAATTAAGAATATTAGCCGAAACTGCTTTAACTCAATTAGATAAGAAGTATCATGCAGCGCTAAATGATATTCAAACATATTATTACCGTCCATTGAAAACACCCGGCGGCCCATTATCAAAACCCCTTCAACGGTTTTTAAATATCTTATGTCAGTACAAAAATGGATTATTTGAAGAAATAGAAACATTTTTCAAAACAAGGATCATGGAAGAGTGGGAAGGCATGGCTGCTGGGGTTGTGAAGGAAGGGTATTCTAAGGAGTCTCCTTCATATCGTGGTGTTTTGTTTAATGAAGCGATGGTGCCCTATAAACGAGAGTTAGTTTACAGGTATGCTAATGATTTTTTAATATTAAGAAGGGAGGAGGATGCTATTGCTAATAACCCACTCAGCTTCGAGGTGAATGCCGCTTACAGCGCTATCGAAAATGCAGGTTTTATAGCTCAAAGAATTGCGGACATGGCTTGGAAAATTTTACTAGGTTCACCTATTTCAACATTCCTAGAGGCGGGTATTGCCATGGACATTGATTCTGATGGGACCAATCGAGCGGCGCTAAATACGACCCACGGGGCACGATCGATGGCGTGTGATCTTACGTTAGCGCACCTCTCTAAATTTGAAGAAATAAAACATCATCCTTTAGTAACGCAAATGAACTATTGTGGTAAATTTTTAGGAAAACTTGGCAGAATGATTACTGTAAAAGCTTGTCTAGAGAGTTTTGCAAGACAAGGAAAAGAGATGTTTTATGCCGGTCTTGAGGCTCAATGCATAGAGGCAAGTATTTTAATTCCAGAAGCCCAAACAATAAGAGGAGACCTGCAAAGGAATACCACAGATTGGGAGAATATGAACCAGCTTGTAACGGGCGAATTATGCTTTCCATCCTTAACGCCTGCTTCGCGGAGCCCATATCTTATGCGTGCGCAAACACAGCGTGGCATCAATTCGCGGCAATTGCTGAGATCATGTATTCCTAAAACCTGCGGTTACTAGCGTCGTTTCGTCTTTGGTATAATTACTACTTTTTGTGCTATGATTCGGAAGGGCGGTCACATGAAATGCTTAAAAATTGGATTAAAATTACACACAATTCTTTTATAGACAATTCAGAAGTTGAAATCATTTTTATTCGTTCCTCGGGCCCCGGCGGTCAAAACGTTAATAAGGTAGCTACGGCTGCTCAATTGCGCTTCAATATTCATCGTTCTTCTTTGCAAGAGGATATTAGGTTCAGGATTATTAATAAGCTGGGCCAGAAAATAACACGTGAAGGCGATATTATTATCAAGGCAAGCCGTTACCGCAGTCAAGAACGTAATAAGCAAGACGCAATCGATCGATTAATTGAAATGCTCAAAAGCGCGATACATATCCCTAAAAAACGCACAAAAACAAAACCTACTCGCGCTGCTGTCGAAGAAAGATTGAACAGTAAAAAATTAAGAAGCAAAACAAAAGCAATACGAAGCAATAAGCCGTCTCGTGAAGAATGACAAAAATATCCAGTAAATTTAAGCCTTTTTATCTCGGGGGTTCTACTACTACGGGTAAGTCATCAGGATCCCCTGCATCATAATCGTGCTAAAATCGATTATTATCCATAGCAGGATAGGATAAATTAAGACCAGGAGCTTTTTATTATGTTTATCGAATTTAGGCGTTATATTTTAAAAAAGGATATACAGTCTGGCTGGGGTGCATCTCGTCGCTATTCTACCATCTGTTTTCGTCCTGTTTTCACATATCCTGATTAATATGCAGCAAGCTGAAGCCTTCGACTTATTAAAAATGGGGAAAAATGTTTTTCTGACTGGCGCGCCCGGTTCGGGGAAAACTTACTTGCTCAACAAATATATTAATTATCTTAAAGAGCATAACGTAGAAGTTGCAATTACGGCGTCTACCGGGATTGCGGCAACCCATTTGCAAGGTTCAACCATACATGCATGGTCTGGAATGGGCGTTAAAGATAGGCTGACTGAAAAAGACCTGGAGAAATTGCTAACGAATACACGTATTACACGCAATTATAAAAAAGCTAATGTATTAATTATCGATGAGATCTCTATGCTGCATCAACATCAGCTTGATATGATTAATACCATCGCAAGGTATATGCTGGATAGCGACAAGGCCTTTGGTGGCATTCAAGTCGTGCTATGTGGTGATTTTTTTCAGCTGCCACCTGTCACTCATTCTATTGCGATAGAAGAAAGACGGTTTGCTTTTGAATCCGATGCCTGGAAAAATGCAGACTTCCATGTGTGCTATCTTGCAGAACAACATCGCCAGGGCGACGATCCTTTGCTAGCTATTTTAAATGATATTCGTAGCGGCACAGCAGGGGAGCACACGAAAGTCCCTTTACGCACCCGTTACAAAAAAGAACCGCTAGGAACCACAAAGGCAATGAAATTATATTCACGCAACATTAATGTAGATGGCATTAATGAGCGTGAATTGCGTAATATTGATGGGGAAGAAAAAATATTTATCATGGAAACTGAGGGCTTTGATGCCTTGGTCAAGGGGCTGCAAAAAAACTGCCTTGCCCCAGAAGAATTAAAATTGAAAATAGGTGCTGAAGTGATGTTTGTTAAAAATGATATGGCAGGCAAGTATGTGAATGGCAGCAGGGGAGTGGTGGTTGGTTTTGAGAAGAATGATGAGAATTGGCCTATTGTAAAAACCCATGATAATAAAATTATTATTGCATACCCAGAGCAATGGAAATATGAAGATAACGGAATAGTGCATGCGACAGTGATGCAAGTACCTCTTCGGCTTGCTTGGGCAATTACTATTCATAAAAGTCAGGGAATGACACTTGATGCAGTTGAGATAGATCTTGGCGATGCATTTGAGCCTGGAATGGGATATGTTGCATTATCGAGATTGCGAAGCTTAAATGGTTTGAAACTGATGAATCTTAATGAAATTGCTTTACAGGTGCACCCAAAAATTCTTCAACATGATCAAGTTTTCAAAGATAGCTCGGCGAGTGTAGTGCACTATTTGCATGGATTATCTGCAGAAGAAAAAGTAAAACACCAACAAGAAGTACTGGCAGAACGTTTTCTAGGCTCTGTCGCTAAAGTAACCCGTAAAAAAATTAAAAATAAAGAAAAAACTCCTACTCATCTGACAACATTGAAAATGTTAAATAAGAATTTACCCATTACATCAATAGCCGAAATTCGCGATCTCTCGATTAACACAATAATAACCCATATTGAAAAACTGCAAGGCTTGAAACAGCTTAACAGTGCTTGCATATCACGTTTAAAAAGCATGGTTAACAAAACGGATTTTGATATTATTTTTTCCGAATTACAGAAATCTGAAAATGGAACACTAAAATCCATTTATGATAAATTTGAAGGTAAATATTCTTATACCAACATAAGAATTGTCAGATTAACGTCAGTTTTTGTATAGCAAATTTATTATAGTAAAATCAATTTTAAAGTGTTGCGGAATGTTGAGTTCCGACAGTTTTTGATTCGCATAAAGAAGGTAAAAACATTCTGGTTTTGTTTACACAGGAAGTGAATGCGTCGGCGAAAAATTGATAATTGGATGTAGCACGTAAAGCAACTATTACTAGAAAACTCGCTAACGCGCCATATATTGCCCCTGCTTTATGCGCGTCAGAGAAGCTCATATGCGTCTCGCCCTCATGTACTGCCTGATCTCCGATTGTTACCCCTATTCCTGAGCAAACCCCAATAAATATAACGGTGCCAATGAAGTCCCATAAATAATGGGGCTGCTCGACATCATCCGAGCCTGTAGAGGTGCTTAATAGAGTTACTTTTTTATCGTCTAGCATAGCGCTGCCTTCCAAAGTTACTATTCTTTGGCCATTTTACTTGTAAATCAGTCGAAAAGCAACCGCCCGAATATCAGCGACATGTTTTTGAGGTAATAACGTCGCCAGTATTTTTATTTCTTTTTCGCCAATGCAGAGCAGTCTAGATTGTAGGCTGTTAATTCAATATTGTCATTTCGATAAATTTCATACCAACAACGTCTGCTCGCGTATATCTCTAAGTTTTTTAGCCTGGGAACCCCCGGTAAAAGGATAGAGAAGGGGTGGCGCTGGAGGCGTATCAGGCCTTTCTAGGACCGATTCTTTCGCGCCTTCAGCGCTCTTTTTATCGTTCATTGTTACCTGGGGCGTTGCCCCAGGCTAAAAACTTATGGGCCCTATGGCCCTAGAGACACATCATCTTTGATTCCCCTTTGCTAGGATAAGATTCGCTTGTGGTGGTGGGCTTGATTTTTTCAAGGCCGACCAAGCGTCCCTAGATGCAACTGTTTCCCAGTCAAATTGCAAGATACAAGAATACCCTTTTGAAACTATTTTTGTTACCATTAAAAAATACTTTTTTTGTGGGGCTTCTATGAAACATATGACGGGCGGTTGCTTATGCGGTGCGGTGGGGTACACAGTGAATGCAGAACCGTTGGCCATGGGATTTTGCCATTGTCGCTCTTGTCAACGCTCGACCGGCGCAGGTTACATTGCATGGATAGCGTTGCCTGCTGAAGGTTTAGAAATCACAGGTAATTATAAAGAGTACCAATCAATAGGGGGAAGCAAACAATCTGTTTATCGTGGATTTTGCACGGAATGTGGTTCAAGATTATTTTTCAGAAGCGATAAGCTGCATGGTTTGAAATTAATCAGCGCATCAAGTTTAGATGATCCAACGCAATTCAAGCCGCAAATGCATTTATGGACAGAGGATGCGCAGGTCTGGGATTGCATGGATGAGGGTATCGTTAAACACGTGCAAAATCTGACAGAATAAAAACCACTCTCAGCTGAACAAATAGCGTGCCCATAACATTAAACCATTATTATTGACATAGCCAACAATTTCACTATACAATTTATTTAATTCGCTGTGGACGCAAGGAAGTATAGAATGCAAAGAAAAGAAACTACTAAGGATGCTGCTCAATCAGATGACGACAAGTTACCGAAAGTGTATTTTTCAAACGAAGCAACTAACATTCAGACTGATTTCTTATACAGAGGAACTTCTCAAGCACCTGATAGTGCTTTTCCAGAGGGGATGAAATCAAAAGGAGGCAACCTAAATCTTTGGAGCCATTTAGATCCATTTGGTGAATCAAATCCGAACTGGGTTCAAGATAGCGGATATATTTCAACATCCAAAAAAAAAATGGAAGCAGCAAAATTTCCAGCAGCATTGGAACCAGGAGAAACAGCCTATCTTTAGGAGATTAATTGTTAGCTTTGAGGCGATGAGGGGGTAGGAAGGGAGCAAGAGGAGATAAGGAATGGACGCGCCATTGATCCTGAACGACTTAAACTATACAATGCTGAACAAGAAGTAGCTGTTCCCTCTCGTATTAAAAATACTGACATTAGACGCGCGCAGAAAATATTCTCTCCTCAAGAAGGAGTGAATTCTTTGAGAAGCAACTATATTTACAATCCAAATTATAAAGCGCCCTTTGTTCAAACTGTTGCTACTATCCTGAAAATGGCCGGACGGGGCATCACGGGAATAGGTGCGGCGTCGGATGCCATTAACTTATATGATGCTTATCAGGTGAGCCAGGAAACAAACGACAACAAGGTGGTTGTTCAAGAAGGCATCAGAATCGTCGCTAGTTGGACAGGGGCAGTTACGATAGGCACCTCTTCTGCTAAGGTAGGTATGATGACCTGTGCTGCAGGAGGACCGTGGGGCTTATTAATCTGTGGCGGAGCATTTGGTTTAGCAGGATCAGTCGCTGGATACATGGGAGGCGGTTATTCGGTTAATAATCTTGTGAATAAGTTCGACCATAGCGCACAAGCAGCGCGAAAACACTATCGTATAGATAAATCTGTATTGCGCACGTTGACCGATATCGGGGTGGATTATATTGAGCCATTTATTGATGAAATATCATTACCAGATACAAAAAGAACCCGCCGCAGTTTTACTCGACCCGATTTGATGGACGGTGCCAGCGATTTTCTTCATCTGCAAATCGCCAATGGAATACTCCATATTCCTGAAGCTGGGAGTGCATTAGCAGACAGTGTCAATCGGTTGTCACGGGCCGTGTCAAATAGGGTAAACAAACTATTGCCAGAGTCATACATGCTGGTTCGACAGGAAGTGGATTATGCGATCCAAGAGTCTATCGATAACGAGTTGGCTTTGCGCTCATTCAGGACACTCGATGAGCTTGTTGAATCATTAGCGTTCGGTAATTTGGGTGCGTCCTTTACGCAAATAACAGGTAACGTAAAGATTGGAAATCAATTGAATAAAATGGCGAGACATGAATTTGCTAAAGCCATGACACTTGGTAATGATGGCCATCCTAAGATCAATAAAAATTATTCACCTGTTTCGCAACATAAAAACATTGATTTGAGGTCGGTAGAAAATGAAATTGCTATTTACCCTTCGTTTTTAACGGATGCAATTGTCGAAGAGGTTCGCAAAGAACTAGAAATAACCAGCCTTTTGCCCAATGAATACAATGTTATTGCGAACGAGCCCATTAAGCGTATTTATAACCACGTGAGCAATACTCAAAAAAAGCTGGATGCTGAGCGCCCTCTAGATCCAGCAGATCAGGCTAAATTAAAGAAGTATAAGTGGAACATAGAATCAGCTCAAGCGATTGCTGACATAACAGCATATGTGGGTATCATAGGAAGCAATGAAAGGATAGAAAAAGCTGGCAGAATCCTAGGAGGCGCAATCGGTGTTGCATCAACGGTTTCCATGGCTTCAATGGCTCTTGTCCCCCCTGTAGCAGTAGTTGCTAGTTTCCTCGGGTTTGTTGTTGGCGCGATGCAGATGAGTGACGACGATGGGCCCACCCTAGAGGATGTCGTCACCGAAGGATTTAATCGATTGGAGCGGCAAGCTGATCGGAACTTTAAAATGCTATGGGATAGAGTTTCCACGATTGATAAAAATGTTCTTACACTCATGGAAGGATTCCGATATGGGCTGCTGAAAATTGCAAAAGATTTTCAGCTCGCTCGTGTTATGAATCAATATAATCACGAAAGAACTGAGCATCATTTTCATCAAGTTAAAGCAATGTTGAACACAGGTTTCGGTGAAATTTGGATGGCAGAATTGAATGACTGCTTTACACAGATTAATACTGAAAATCTGGCAACCATGAGTTATGAGGATTATAAAAAACATGAAACACATCTTCAACTCTGGATGCTCGGGAGGGCAGGGCGCCCCTTGTCTGCGGGTAACGCCATCGCTTTACCTGATCAGCTCACACCTGAAGTGATGGATTATCTCATTATCCAGCCTGATTTTTTAAAGGCATATGTCGAAAATAACTTCAAGATTTCTTTATCTGATATTCCTTTGGAAACGATTGGCAATGACCCTTCTATCATGGCAAATATCGCTAATGCGAGGCTTTGGCTGAAACTGGCCAAGGAAACTATCAAGCTGCGCATAGGTGTGGACGCTGCTCATGTTGACCAATACGACCCTGATGGGACAAGGGTCGATAATTACATTAAATCAGGAAGAAATATTCAACGTTTTTATCAAAGTATTGCAAGCAATCAAGCCTTGTTTGAAGGCTTATGGCAAGACTATACACAAGCGCTGGGTGATATCTCAGAAATGATCGAACAGGATCATGCAAAACGCGTGGCTGCAAGAGATCTAGTGCAATGGAGCAATGTACCTGCATTAACTGATATCATCAACTTTAAACCTAATCCAGTCATGGCTGCTCACCATGATATGCTGTCATCTTTGGAATTCCTAAATATTCACTTAAAAACGCAAGTGGAAAGTGAATATGCGTTCTATCATGACAAAAATCGTACGGTTTCACCTTTTACGAATGCCACTCCTTTTTATCAAATTCCCCGTATTGTGCTTCTGCCCACCCGTCTTAATCGGTACATTGTTAGCGCTTTACAAGCTATAAACCCAAGAACCACTATTGCGCCATTGTTACGCGGTACGCCCATATCCCTCCCTAATGATTTGTCCCAATTGGAAAGATTAGGCCTAGGTCAATTTATTTTTACGGTTCATATGCCTTTGCTTGATACAGGAAGACCTTATTTTAACGAATTGGGCATTTTAAAGAATGCGATAGAATTAGAAGAGCTTAGCCAGGAGCTTGAAAGACACTTCAAACCAACAAATAAGGTTCAATCTGCCATTCTGAATCTATCACAAAAATATGAACCTATTAAAGTGTCGCTGTCCTTTGAATTTTACTACCATGATCGAATAAGTGTGCCTGTTGCGGATCTTTTTTTGGACTATGCTGATCCTGTCTCACGCAGTAAGATTGCATCGGATCTAAGAAATGACACTTCGATAAGCCCAGAAAGTATGGAACAGAGTTTGTGCGCAGGTATCCCTGACCAAGGGCTTGAACATAAGTACCCACCAGATATTGTCGAAACTATTTGCGAAGATTATGTTTTTCCCATTTATACCAAGCAACATATCTCGATTTGGTTAGCTTCTCATGTTTCTAGGATTGAAGATCGCAAGATGAACAGGACCTTTGAACATGAAAAACGCATTCATGATGCCTTTACTGAGTATCAACAATCGAATTTATTGAGCAAAAAATATGAGGCACATTATACAGAGCTCTTGCCAATGTTTAAAACAGTAGACGAGAAACGTTACATGATCAGCCTGTTTCTTAAAATAATGGGTGTACCTGATCCAGAGCAAGCGATACTTTCACATCTCCCAGATAGCCATACTATTACAGAATCTCTATCTGCAGAGTTAACCAATGTGGATTCAGCGACCGCACAGAATAGCGCAGTAGCAGCATCTCTCAAGGCGGTGCCAGCAGATATGAGTGTTATCGATTATGTTCGTTCAAACCATGACAAACATATGCCTGTGTATCATCAAGATATTGAAAACAGCATCCGCGCACTTTCTGTATTCAAACCAAGTCTGGATGATGGTTATAACAATGACGACAATGTGGATGCAGATGAAACTTTCTATGAAGCTGACGACATATTTTATGATGCGCATGAAACTGCCAAAGAAGTTCCTTTTGCTACAAGTGCTGCATCAAGCATTCATTCCTCTTCTGTTTTTATGGGTGAGATGAATTCACTTACGGGACTACTGTTTCAGAATATCGATACAAACCATGATACCAACTCGGACCCTACCTATACGCCTAGCTATAGAGACATCTGCTCTGATTATGTGCAATCAATATCTCTGAACGATAATCTCACGCTTTTATCTTATGTTTATCATTCTTACATAGCACCTTCTTTATCATCTTATCAGATGCATATCTTAACCGATGAAGAGGTAGCTCATTTGTCAGCTATGCTCAATGAATTGCCAATAATGAAGGATCGTCTTAAAATCTTATATAAAATCTCCTTAATAGGATACCAAGAAGAACATGATTGGATTGCTCAAACGCTCAAGAATCTTAAACATCAAATTAATTTGATATTGAAAAATGACAGGGTTAAATCAACTGATCTACAGACAATTGATTATAAATTTACGCGCATGAATGAGACACTTGATGACTTGACCATTGCTGCCGAAGAAGCAGCTGAATTACTTGAAAGCTTGCCCAAAGATGTTAATCCGCAAACTGCTTATTCTTTGTATCAGCAATGGAAAAATCCTGAAAGCTTTGCCTCGCCCACTTCTTACCCTCTGCTTTGGCAACGTGAATCTCATCAATGGAGAAGCGATTCGGCAACATTAATGAGTAAGAATAAAACACATTCGAATTCATTGCAAAGGTTGCCTAAATAATATTTTTAACATTTGCCAACGCTTCGACATGGCTCGCAGGCCTAAGAAATGGCCCAGCATGTTATTCCTCCATTGCAGCAACGATACCAAGATTTAATTCCAATTTCTTTCAAAAAATCCTCGTCGTGTGAAATAATAATCATCGCACCAGGATAGATCTTAAGCACTTGAACAATATGTTCGCGTGTCTCTAGATCGATATTGTTTGTCATTTCATCCAATATAAGCAGCCGTGGTGTTTTGGCAGCAATTTTGGCAAGGCTAAGCCTTGCTTTTTCACCACCTGACAACGTTGAAACCAGCGCATTGATTTCTTCATTTTTTCGGAACAGAAAATCATTGAGATGACGGCGAGCTTCAATGGGTGTCCATTCGGTTCTTATTTCTCGGATGCATTCGAGTACTGTTTGGTTAGATTGAAGTGTTCCATAATGTTGATCAAGGTAGCCGATATCTGGGATTTTTGGCAGAGTCCATTCGCCTGATGTGATGACATCTTGCGAATGGAGAATCGCTTTGATGAGTGTTGTTTTCCCACTGCCGTTATCGCCCATCAGCGCGACGCGTTCGTTTGATGAAACTGAAAAATGAATATTTGTTAGAGTAGGGAAATGGGAAGGATATTCAACGGTACCATCGTTCACTGATACTAGCATTTTGGTTCCAATGTCAGCGGCAGTTAATGAGAATTTTGGTAAAATGATTTCAGTCAAATGTAATTCAGATAATCGTTGATTAAGTTCATCTCTTTTTTTGGTGATATCTGCTTTTTTGCGGCCGGATGTTTCACTGGCGCTGAGTGCTTTGGTTTTGCTTACAACGGTCGGCCATTTGCGTTGATCAATGCTTTTTTCACCTTTAGCGCGGCTTTTGGATGCGCGCTGTTGCTCTTTCATCAAAGATTGATGAACTTCTTTTTTATCGCGATCAAGACATGCCAGCTCTTGCGCGAGAGCCTGTCGCTTGATTGCCGTTTCACGCAAATAATCATTATAGTTTCCAGTGAATGTATTGATGTGGCCATGATCAATATGCCACAATGTGTCGACATTGTTGTGTAACAATTCGACATCGTGAGACACGATAATCAAGGTGCCCTGAAATGCTTTGAGCATCCGCATGAGTGATTTCCGGTTGCTGGCATCTAGATGATTGGTCGGCTCATCGAGTAATAACACATTAGGGCTTTTGCTTAAAGCCATTGTGAGTGCTTCATTAAAGCGCTGTCCACCGCTAAGCATGTCGGAACTATTAATCACTTGTGGTACATAGGCAACTTCAGCGCTTGAATCGATGACTACCGTTCCTTCAGTGGGTTCCATGTGGCCCAGCAGTATTTCCAGAAGGCTTGATTTACCGCTGCCATTTCGCCCAATAATCGCAATATGTGAGCCATAGGGGATTTCGGCACTGAAATCTTGAAAACAGATTTTATGCGGGAAGAATAGGCTAATATGTTGGATCTTAATCGATTTGTGGTTCATGATATATCTCGCGTTAAGTTAATTATAACAAGGGTGTTGTTAAAGGGTACTTAATGGGAGATTTTCATCGACTGAACCTCTAGTAGGTAGGGTGTGAAAATTTTAGGTTATTTTTATAGACGCGTCAATGGGGGGCTATATTCTGCAATCACCCGCTTCACTTAACCTTCCCTAAAATCCCCTGAAGAAACAGGCTCTTCCCTTCTGTATATGCTTCACGATCATGTTGGTATTTATTTGCCAAGTTGATTTTCAACTGTTCATAATCACGGGCAACGGCTGGGTGGGCTCTCAAATAATCCCTAAATAAGATTTTCCCTGTCCAATGTTTTGATGTAGGCTCTACGATATGCACATGATGCGTACGTTTTTCACCGAGTGGTGGCATGCCTTTCACAAAGAATAGTCTTTCTGGGTCTGGGTTATCTTGCCAATATTGATAATCAAGCGATTGTAGTATCTCGATGGCTATAGGTTTGATGATTTCTAAAGAATCCACTGCAATTTGAATGTCAATGATTGGTTTTGCGATCATGCCTGGGATCGCGGTGCTACCCACATGCTGGATATCAACGATATGTTTTTGAGGTAATAACGCTGCCAGTATTTTTATTTCTTTTTCAGCCAATGCAGGCCAGTCCGAATTGTAGGGTGTTAATTCAATATTGTCATTTCGATAAATTTCATACCAACAAACCTCTGCTCCCGTATACCATGTTCTAATACCGCAAAAATCAAGCCCAGATTTTGTCAAAACTTTTTGAGAGGCAGTATTGTTAGGATGAGTGACCGCGATTAATTTATCAACATTTAAATGCTCAAATCCCCACTGGATGAGGGCCTTAACGAGTTCTGTTGCATAACCTTTATTCCAATAGCTTGGAGACAAGCGATAGGCAATTTCAATGTCAGATTGTGTGTCATCGTAACCAAGATGAAACAGCCCTGCTTGACCAATAAAATTGCCTGTTGATTTTTCAAACACCGCACAAAAACCAAGATTATGTTTTTGTTGATAGGGGAGGGTGATGTCAAGGAAGTGTTGCACTTGCACTTCAGTATGAGTAGTACCGTCACCAATATATTTCATTACATCGAGATTGGATCGTAATTTGGCCACATATGCGAGATCCTTCTCCTCATGTGTTTTTAATATTAATCGTGAAGTTTCAAGGAAGATGGTCATGATGTTATCCAAAAAGATTTTCAAGTACGGTAGAATATTATGCCATAGCAGACAGGGGATAACTAGAATCAGATAACTCATCGCTAGGCATTATGCTGACTATCTTTAAAAGACTTAATTGAAGTTTTCTCTAGCGATGGCTTTGGTCTGCAATGGCCAAAGTATAACTGGCTTGGCGAAAGGGTGAGCATTTGTAATCAATTGTGCTAGAATCGGGGGCATTCAGTAACGCAAATGGGTGAATTTTAAATGTTTAATGAAAAAATATATCAATTACAAATAAATGTTGACGGTGAAATCACAAACTGTAGCACTTATGGAGATTTCTTATACAAAATTAGACGAGTAAATAAATCAAATTTCCTTGTCAAAATAGCTATTGTCGACCGATGTGAATCTCCTTGGATTACACTTGATTCTCAAGGATTGTATTTGACAAAGATAGGTGCGATAAATTTTCCTGAAGTTTATACGGAAGCCGATACTTCCTTATCGTTAGAATCGCTCATTGCTGCCGTGAAAGTGGCCGCATCTGCAGCAGGAAAAAATCAACACACAAATTATACATTACCTGACGCAGCATCGAAAGTATTGGCGTTTTTCATCTCAGAGGCCGCTCGTTTTGAAATCGTTGAGCATGCTGCATACGTGATGTTTAACGACCAAAACACACAATTTTCTTGGAAAGATTGGAAGCCATTGTTAAATAATTGGCTTACCCTTTCTGAAAAGGCAAGCGTTCATTTTACATTTAAGAGTGATAAACCTCAGGTTAGACCTGTGCCGATTTCATCATCACAAAAAAATACCTATGAACCGGAACGCGCAGCTGTTCACTATGGATCAAATTTAACAGAACTTCAATGTGAAGTTGAAAGTAAGTATTTAGCAATTGAGAGCGCTGTGCAAGATGATGATACTCTTCTTGCTGATG